>JALPWY010000001.1 GCA_023271875.1 Nitrospinaceae bacterium
AATTTCTTTTCTAACTCTATAAACGTACTACAATTAAAATCAAGATTAAGGAAATTTAGCCCTATGAGCAAGAGCATAATCAAAGGCAACTCAGGTTCTCCTAAAAAAAAGGCCTTGCCCAACAAGAGACCGATGGCGATGAGGAAATGCCCGAAGTCTGCCCCGCGCGCAAGCCGATCTTTAAAACCGAGATGTTGCGATTGGGATGTGGAAGCCGCCTTGCGTATGCTGCAAAACAACCTTGACGACGATATTGCGATGGACTGGAAACAACTCATTGTTTATGGCGAATCTGGTCGAGCCGCCCGAAACTGGAAAGAGTATCATCGTATCGTTGCAGAACTTAAAAAATTAAAACCTGACCAGACGCTATGTATCCAGTCTGGGAAACCTGTCTATGTCGCCCACACACATCCGGAAGTACCAAGGGTGATCATTGCCAACAGCAATCTTGTCCCAAATTATTCCACCCAAAAAATATTCAATCAATTGGACCTCATGGGACTCACTATGGACGGACAGATGACCGCGGGAAGCTGGAGCTATACAGGACCACAGGGAATTCTTCAGGGGACTTACGAAATCTTCAACGCCTGCGCGCGGAAACATTTCAAGACGTCCAGCCTGATTGGTAAATGGATTTTTACAGCTGGACTCGGTTATATGGGGGAAGCACAACCGCTTGCGGGAACCATGAATGAAGCATGTGTACTTGTGGCCGAGGTCAATGCAGAGGAGGCGCAACAACAGGTAAACGATGGTTATCTTAATTGGGTCACAGATTCGTTAGACCAAGCACTAAAATGGGTCGACAAGGGAATTCGCGAGAAAAAACCCACTAGCATTTGCATCGTTGGAAATGCGGCAACAGTAGCCAAAGAACTCCTTAAAAGAAAACGTATCCCTGATATTGTCACAGATCAAACACCAGCGCACAACCTGATGGAATACATCCCAGAAGGAAAAAGCTATAAATGGAACTTGTGGTACCGCGACAAAGACCCTGAAGAATATATTGAACTAGCTAAAACCACCATCTTAAAGCACGCCCGTGCGCTTATGACATTCCAAAAAAAGGTGCCGTGGTTTTTGATTACGGCAATCAGCTCCGAGAGCAAGCTGAATACTACGGACTACCCATGCGGAAAAAGGATGGGAAGTTCATTTACCCTGGATTTGTTGAAGAATATATCCGCCCTCTTTTTTGTGAAGGCATGGGACCATTTCGCTGGACTGTACTTTCAGGTTTAAAAAAAGATCTGTTCACTATTGACAAAGCATTGGTTAACGCATTTCCAAAGAAACATGCTCTTAAACGGTGGATCGAAAAAGCTCAACATCAAGTAAATATTCTTGGGCTGCCGACCCGGGTCTGCTGGCTAGGCTATGAAGAGCGTACAAAAATGGGACTTATCATCAACCAACTCGTAAAATCCGGAAAATTGGCTGCACCCATTGCTATTGGACGCGACCACGTGGACTGCGGCAGTGTGGCCGCACCCTCAATGGAAACTAAAAATATGATTGATGGAAGTGATGCCGTGGCCGACTGGCCCTTACTCAACTTTTCGCTCAATGCTGTTTCAGGAGCAAGCTGGGTTAGTTTTCACCAGGGAGGTGGAGCAGGTATCGGAAACTCATTACACACGGGGATGGTGATTGTTGCGGATGGGACACGAGATAAAGAAAGACGCCTGAAGCGCGTTTTAACCAATGACCCAGGGTTGGGCATTGCGCGATATGCTGATGCAGGCTATAAGGCGGCCAAGAAATTTGCCTCCTCCAATAAAGTCAACCTTCCAAAAAAATAAAAAACCCTTGTAGAGATTCCTCCAAGGGCGACATCCTTCAACTGACTAGAATCTAAACAATAGCCAAAAAAGCACAGGCCTCATAGCAGGCATTACAGTTTATACATAAATCCATATCAATGTGAGCGGCAACCTTCCGGGTACCACCCGTAATAGCTCCCGTAGGACAAGGTTTAATACATGCGCCACAGGCCACACAATCGTCTTCTTTAACTACATATTTGTACAATCCGGTGCAACGCGCAGCATCACAGGTTTGATCTACAATGTGGCGTTCATATTCGGCTCGAAAATATTTTATCCCAGTCAACACCGCCTTGACGGCTGTCTCGCCCAAACCACAAAGTGCGGTCACGTTAATTTCTTCACAGAGTGACTGGAGTTTATCCAGGTCCTCCAATTTACCACGCCCCTCTGAGATATCATCGAGCTTGTTTTTTATCAAAGTCAACCCAATCCGGCAGGGGGTACACTTGCCACAGGTTTCTGCTTCATTAAACCCAACTGAAAACTTAGCTAAATCAATGACGCATGCTGACTCATCATAAGCCGCAAAGCTAGCCTGACCCATGAGAACGCCCTCGTTTAAAAGGCTCTCATAATCAAGCGGCGTATCAGCTTTTGATGGGGGGAGAAATCCTCCCGTAACACCCCCAGCATGAATCACCTTAAGTTCTTTCTTCTTGGAAATACCTCCGCAAACGTCCTCAATAACTTCACGGAAAGTCGTACCTATATCGAACTCCATGAGACCGTTATATTTAATATTCCCAGAAAGTGCCCATACCTTAGTTCCCTTGGCATTGTCATTACCCATCGATGAATACCAACTAGCTCCTTTTTTCAAAATTGCAGAAACAGTAGCCCAAGTCTCGGCATTATTAAGCAAGGTAGGTTTTCCCCATAGCCCTTTTTCCGTTGAATGCGGCGGTTGTGCCTTAGGAAATGGTCGTTTTCCTTCAACTGACGCCATAAGAGCGGTTGACTCACCCCCTATAAATGCTTCCATCCCCTCATGAACATAAATATCAAAGCTAAAATCAGTACCACCAATATTTTTCCCTAATAGACCTCGCTCCCGGGCCTGCTCCAGCGCCATATTCAAACGCTTAACCGCAATACTATAATCAGATCGTGTGTAAATTATCCCTTCCGTCGCCTGAATGGCATACGCACCAATAATTAAACCCTCAATCACCTGATGCGGGCAGCCTTCCATGACACTGCGGTCCATATACGACGCCGGATTTCCTTCGTCACCGTTGACCATGATGTAGCGTGTACCAAGATCATCGGTTGGTGCATTAGCGGCCTTTTTCCATTTGTGACCAGTAATAAAGCCACCCCCACCCTTGCCACGCAATCCCGAAGAAATGATATCTTCAATAATGTCAGAGGGTTTCATCTTGAGAGCTTTTTTAAGCCCAGAATAACCCCCAACTTCTAGGTATTCATCAATACTCTCCGGATCTATCCTACCGCCAAATTCAAGGGCAACCCGTTTTTGTTTCTTAAGGTTTTCGTAATAGTCATCCTTGGCCGCTGCTTTTTTGAATACCTTGCCACCAATAACATGGTCTTTAAGTATTTTTACCACCATGTCTGGTTTGACTTTTTCATAGGTCACAGGATCCTGACCTGGAACATAGACATCTACCAACACGTCTTTACTACAATAACCACGGCAGCCCACCTGTCCCATGCTGCAGCCTCCAGCACCTAACTCAGCATTGGCTTCCAATTCTTTGATCTGTTTCTCAAATTCCTGATGCACCAACTCAGCCCCTTCTGCTATCCCACTGAGACTCTTACAGATGGTAATTTTTACCGTTCCCTTGCTTTGTCCGGTAGCTTGTTCTTTTGTTTCCACCGCTTCCATATATAGTGCTCTCCCGAAAATCCTAAAAATAACTATATAAACCAACTAGGACATCAGTCCTTTTATAGACTTCGTTCAGTTGATCACGGCACTGATAAAGAAGTACCGAGTGTGTATAAATCTCTCACGAAAACCAGAAAATTTCTAGCGATTCTAGTAAGCCCCAAGCAAAATGTCAATCTCTCATCAACAACAAAACGAGTTAGCAACCTCTGACCATCCTCATAAAAACAATACATCCAGCACCACTCATTTCCTGGGTTTTTCACAGAAAAGCCAATATAAATCAAGTAAATAAAAGGGCTTTCTTAAAGTTAAGCAGAAAATCATGATTTTGAAATTTGTAAAAAATCAAAGAAAACCTAGATCGCCCATGAAAGCCATTCTGCGGATAAGTACTGCAAATCCATGGACTCCTCGAGGTAAACACTTTTCGATTGATTGAGCTTCTCCTAATCTATAAAATTTCCGTTCATGCATACTTCTGATACAAACACTATAGAGTGGGACAATTCATGACCAAAACGACGACAAAAAGCGAACAGCTGCTGACACACAAAACGGAATGTTTAATCCTTTTTTGCATAGAAGAAAAAACCCCCTCAGGAAAACTTGCCGAACTAGACACAAAGCTTAAGGGAATTCTTAACTCATCTTTTAAAAATAAACGGTTCCAGGGAAAACTCAACCAAACCCTACTGCTCAATGCCGCAAAACCAATGCGAGCGGATCACTTGCTTTTAGTAGGACTCGGCGAAGAACTTGTAGTAACCGCGGATAAGTTACGTCAGGCAGCTGGTACAGCGGCAAAACTCGCAGAAAAATCAAAGTTTAAAACTATCTCTTTTTACATCCCAGCCGAAAATTCTGCCAAGGATGTGTACGTGGGGTTGGATCAACCCAACGATAGTTTTTCCCAAACAGTGGTGGAGGGTAGCCTGCTTTCCCTGTATCACTTTGATGAATACAAACAACCTGCAAAAGAAAAACCTAACCGAATCAATCAGATCACTCTTCTGGCCCATGCAAAATCCCAAGTCTCTTCCATTCGGTCTGCCGTCTCAAGAGGTCGGAAGCTAGCTTCAGCGGTAGCTACCTCACGTGATCTCATTTCACAACCAAGCAACACGGCAACGCCATCTTATCTTGCAGGAAAGGCAAAAGAGCTGGCTAAATCGTTTGGAATGAACTGCAAAGTCCTATCTACTCGTGATATGAAACAACTTGGGATGGGCGCTCTTCTTGGAGTTTCAAAAGGATCCGAAGAACCCCCCGCCTTCATCATTCTGGAACATCATGGAGGAACTAAAAACGACCCACCAATAGTCATCGTCGGTAAAGGCATTACCTTCGATACCGGAGGAATTTCCTTGAAACCTCCTGCGAATATGGACGAAATGAAAATGGATATGTCAGGCGGATCGATAACCTTGGGCACCTTGAATGCTGCTGCGGCTTTAAAAATTCCTCTGAATATTGTAGGACTTGTCCCCGCAAGCGAAAACATGCCAAGCGGCACCGCCATCAAACCCGGAGATATTTTGAAAAGTATGTCCGGGAAAACCATCGAGGTGTTGAACACAGATGCTGAAGGCAGGCTGATCCTTGCCGATGCTCTCACCTATGCCGCAAGATATAAACCAAAAGCACTCATCAACTTAGCAACGCTTACCGGAGCAGTTATCGTAGCTCTTGGACATCAGGCCGCTGCTGTCCTAGGAAATAATGACGAGTTAGCAACGCGCTTGCAACAATGCGGGGAGGTAACCGGTGAAAGATTGTGGCCTCTTCCTATATGGCCCGAACATGAAAAAGCTATGAAAAGCGACATTGCCGATCTTAAAAATATCGCTTCGCCGGGAGTCGGCGCGGGAACAATTACCGCTGGCGCCTTCCTGAAAGCATTTGTGGGGGAGCTCCCCTGGTGTCACCTTGATATTGCCGGGACTTCATGGTCTGGTGAAGAGAGACCTTACACCCCAAAAGGTGCGTCCGGGTTCGGCGTAAGGCTACTAATTAGATTTCTGGAACAGGAAGCAAAAAATGCTCAGAGTTCCTGAATACGATGAATCAATTTATTCTCCTACCACCCTTCTTAACATGAGTATAAGGTTTAAGTCTTGTTTTGATTTACTTGTAGTAGTTCAATTCAACAAAAATGACAAATAACATCATCATCTTCATTCACCTGATGGCTGCCGCAATCGCCATCGGTAGCATGGTATTTTCGGTAATCCTGTTATTGCCATCCATAGAGAAGGTGTCTGCACAAAAAGAATCAGAAGAGTTTTCTACTCCTTATAAATCAGTGGAACTACTTGCGCCTACTGTTTTTACCTGCCTGCTCATACTTATTGGAACAGGAGTTTATTATCTACTAGAAAATTACACGGGACAGGTGGGGTTAAAACCTGGATATTACAACCTCTTCGGCCTGAAACTGATCTGCGTGGTCGTTGCTTTTTTTTTAAGTATCTATCAGACATTCAACCTGCGGGCTCGAATTGCTAATCTAGACCTATCACCAGAAAACCGAAAAATTGTCCCGGAAACGATCCAGCAAATAAAAAAGACAACTGTTCTCGCCCTGATTGTATTTTCTCTCGCTGTCTTTTTTGGAATCTGGTTGGCAAGGTTCTAAGAAAATCAAAAAACCAAAGAATTGTTTTATTCTGACTATTTAGTTACTATGTGTAAAAATAAGGAGGCCTTCTTGAACAATACAAATCCGACCCAAGAACAAAACTCAACCCTCCAGCCGATTACAAAAAATTCTGTCTCAGACAATGAACCCCCATCGACGCAAGAGGAAACCCCTTTAGAGAAACATCTTGATGAACAAACAATTGATTTGAACGAATTGTTTCCAGATGCTGATACAGATCTCAACAACTTGTTCCCCGATTATGAGGTAAAGCGTCTCCTTAAAAACATCATGAAAAACAAAAAAGATATGGGCTTGATAAAAGAACGTCTCGCTACCGAAAACAAAACACCCAAAGAAACCAAAGAGGGAGAAAACACCGAGGATTCATCGGAACCTGATAAAACAGACTAGACCCCAACCACCTATATAAGTTTGCCGCGATAACCTATCCACCCAAAATTTTAACTGGTAATAAATTTGGACACATTACGTAGCATTATCTTTCTGCTGCCGTTTTAGCTTATGAATCATTGGAGAAATGTTATCGTAACCTAGTGGGTATCCGATTTTTTCAAAGGTTGCCTTTACTTGCAGGAATGCCTCCAAAGCCCTAGAAAACTGCTCTGTTTTTAAAAAATAATGGCCCTGGGTTTCGTATATTTTTGCTTTGACAATATGCGGTTTAGTGCCTTGAACTTGCCTGACCGCCTTACCAAGCCATTCGCCTGCCTTATCGAAATCCGAGTGCTCCATATAAAACTCACCCATCTTTTTCATTGCCCGCCCCTCACCGATTTTATCCTGTAGCTTTTGGTGATACTCAACGGCCGACAGGTAGGCATTTTTTGTTTCTTTTAACTTATGAGCAAATTTGTAAATATCACCAATTGACTCATATGTTCTAGCGGCGCGTTTGAAGTTTTTTCGTTCTTCAAATAACGCGATGGCTTTTTTGTAATTTTCTACTGCCTGATCGAATTCGTGGTAGAAAAAATTTTGTGAAGCTATTTGGATGAGTCGGTCAGCTTCATCCTTAGCATCAATGGGTGGGGTAATTGCTCCGTTGGGTCCCTCATAAAAAACCTTATCCAGACCAATCCTGAAAAATAAACCAAAAACAATTATTAAACTAACGATGAGGGTAATCTTACCCTTGGACTGTAGTTTTTGTACCATGACGCTCGCTGCAGATTATAGAAGGCGCTCTTTAAATGATAACAGCATTCGAGAGGGCTAAATTACTTGCACACGGAGTCCTCTCTGAACAAAACGGAATGGAATTACCTGACCCTTGAGGCGGACCAGCTCCAAGACAACTGACTCTCTTTTTCTAGACGGCACCATGAAAGCAATGCACCCTCCTCCACCTGCGCCACAAACTTTGGCAGCCTGTGCCCCTTTTTTCATCGCGCCTGCGATAAGCCTATCCATGTGTGGAGTGCTAATAGTTGGCGCTAGTGCTTTTCGCGCCTCCCACTCGCGGGCAAACAAAGCAGTCACCTTTTTCATCTGCCCTAAGGTCAATGCTTTATCCATCTCTCTTGCTATCTGCGCTATTTTTTTCAACTTTTCCATAATTGCGCGATCCTTATCTAAAGCCTTCTTCATGACTTTCCAGTTGTTAATACCAGATCGCCTGGGGTTTCCGGTATAGCACAAAACCATACTCGCGCTAAGTTTTTGCAAGGAAAAGGGCAAAGTAACCGAATCTACACCATCAAACCCTGGTCGCACCGAGCGAACCCCTCCATATAACGGGGGAAAATAATCCTGCCAGCCGGTAGGAACTGAAATGACTTGAGTCTCAATATTCATTGCTGCTTCCAGCATCTGTTTTTTACTGAGACCCTTTTTCGTAAATGCATTGAGCGCACCATGTAAAGCTATATTCAAAGCTGACGACCCACCAATTCCAGAACCAGGTGGCGCCTTGCTGGATGTCACAATATTCAACCCTTGTTTCGGTTGATAATATTTAAGGGTTTTTAAAATGAGGTCCAGGGAGTGGCTCTCGGGCAAAGATACAATCGAGTTGAATCTGGCCTGACATTGAAGGTCTTTCGATTTCACAAAAACCTTCCGGTCGCTTCTTGGAGTTAACTCGACCGTAGCATAAAGATTAATAGCCGCATTGAGCGTGGGAGGGTTCCCAAATTGAAGGTAGAGAGGCCATATATCCAAGGTCCCCCCGGCCAAATCGATTCGAGTAGGCGCGGTACTTTTAATCATGCAATCAAATTTAGGACACCTGAAAAAGGAAGTCTCGAGTGAATGATGGATAGGAAAAAAGACCCATCCTGTCCGTCTAACTCTCCATAGGTTGTCGAAGTGGTCAGATATTAATCTTTACTATAATTTTTCGGACTTTTCCGACCCTTGCTCTATCTGGTTTATTTTATTTGTCAACTTTTGAACTAAGACCTCATAGGAATCCTTGCGGATAATTTTAGTAAACTGAGAGCGGTAATTGCGGATCATACTGACACCTTCAATAACAAAATCATATACCTTCCAATGCCCATTTTCTTCGATGAGCTTATAATCAACCCCAATAGTACTGCTTCGACGAACTACCTCCGTCTTAATAAGGGCATATTTCCCCTTGATTATTTCATCAAGGTAGTTGATTTTTTCATCTCTGTAAGCTTCAAGTTTATTGGCATAGGAATTCTCAAGCAACGATTTAAATAACACAATAAATTCCTGTCGTTCCTGATCCGAGCGAGCATCCCAGTTTTTAGCAAGTGAGCGCATCACCATTTGGCGATAGTTAAATCGCTCGTCGATGGTCTTTCGCAAAGCTGCTCTACGAGCTTGGTGATCATTCTTCATAGCCTCATCTTTGACAATTTTAATCACCTTGTCGATGGTGCTTTTTAATTGACTTTTAATTTCTGAATCTGCAAAACAGACGGTCACCATAGATAAATAAATCATCAAACCGACCACAACTAAATGCATGTAAAACCGTTGTCGTTTCATCTGAATTTATAACCCTTTCAATACAGAAATAAATAGTTTCACTTTTAACCAAGCTAAGGTAACTCTAACAAATATGGAAAACTCTATCAAGTATCCATAGCTAAACTGTCCTTTGAAAGCCCATGCCATGAAGCAAATATTCCTAAGCCTAAAAATATCCTTCGCCCGGAATTCCTGATGCTACTAATTCTTGAAAATCAGGAATACTTATCATCATTAGTGAAGATAAAAAAATAAAAAAATATTTCGCTGGTTATTTAACTTCTGGTCCGAGAGGCTTAAAAACTACAATAAGTAAAGGCAATAAAGTTAAATTACTTAAAAGTGCTACGGCCATGGCAATCCCAGTGAGGAAACCAAAATATATCGTGGGAATAAAATTGGATAAGGTCAAGACGGAAAACCCAACAGTTACAGTGATGGAGGTATAATAAATGGCCCGACCAATACTCCCGTGGCAAAGCATAATACCTTCCCTATAGTTTGGGTTTCTGGAAAACTCCCGTTTAAACCTGTGCACGTAATGAATCGCGGCATCTACAGCAATACCTATAGTGATAGCCGCGATGGTAATTGTCATCATATCGAGCGGAATCTTCAACCAACCCATCAGGCCAAGAATTACGCCTGCCGAAAGAATGTTAGGGATAATTGCGAACACAGCCAAACCAATGTTGCGAAATAAAATGATAAACATAAAAAGAATCGCAACAAACACTACCCCGAGTGTCATGATTTGCGACTGGTAAAGACTGCGCAGCATGTTGTTATATAAAACTGCCATTCCCGTGAAATGGATCCTTTCTTCAGCAACCTTCAATTCGTCCACTAAGTGCCGCTTGATCTTTTCCATTAATTCCCCACGATTTAAAGTAGGGTTGGTTTCCTCTATGCGTAGTGTAATGCGGATCTGATTTGCATCAGCAGACAAATATGGGTTAAGAAATGTTTTTTTTGCCTCTTTTGGGAAAAGCTTCCTATAAAGAGTCAAGTCATAATCATCGGGAACCTGACCATCGTTCAGCAACCTAACCACCTTCAAGGTCGTTGCTATAGAGAGAACTTTCCCAATCTGCGGTTGAGTTTCAAGGTAGTCGTGTATTTTTTCAACTTCTAACAATTTTTCGGAATTAAACCAGTAGTTTTCCTCTTCGTATTCTTCAACCTCGCTAAACGGGTCATCGGATAAGTCTATTGCCAATCGGTCTTTTTCCACTTCTTTTAAATAAGTAAAAAAATCTTTCTCCGCATCAATAATGATACTCAAGGGCGTGGTTCCTCCAAGCTGGGTATCAATGACGCTCATCCCTTGGTAAATTTCTGTGTCTTTTTTGAAATAGTCAATAAATCGATTATCCACCTGCAATTGAAATACTCCCGCAACGCTCATTAGAGCAAGAATAGCTGATATGAAAAGAATCTTATTTCTGTTGCCAAGGGCAAACAATCCGATACTGCTAGTTAAACGTTTGGTAATATCGTGACTGGACACTGCTTGCTTCGGACTCATTAACTTTAGGAACGATGGGAAAAAAATAAAAGAAATAACAAACGCATATGTGATTCCAATCGTCATGATCCAGCCAAAATCAATTACCGGTCGTATTCCGCTTACCATCAAGGAAACAAATGCCACAATGGTTGTGATCGCGGTATAGAAACAGGGTTGGAACATCAGCCTAGTGGTGGTAGAAACTAATTCGGCTTGACCCATGTTGGGGTTTCCAGCATGCAGTTCTCCGTATCTGACTATCAGGTGAATCGTTAGCGCGATAGTAACAATCGTAAGAATGGAAATAAAATTAGAGGATATCACCGTAACCCTCCAATCCAACCACCCTAAGAAGCCCAACATGATCCAAGCTGCAAAAGCACAACAGAGCAAAGGAAGAACAACCCATCTAATTTTTCTAAAAAAGAACCACATTGAAACGATCATGAGACCAAATACCCCGACACCAAACACATAAAGATCGCTTTCTATCAAGTCGACCATGTCAGATGTGATCATAGGTAGACCGCCCAAAAATATCTTTGCCTTATTTCGATATTTATCCAGAATGGAACGGACTTTTTTGATCTCCTCTCTTTGGATATCCTGTATATGTGCAAGGTGCTTTTTATACTCAAGAGAAGTTTGGTGTAATTTTATTTCTTCTTCTGACGTCAAAGACCCCTGGCTTCTCTTTTTTTCTCGCAGTTCATCCCTTCCCTCCATGAGGGAATAATATTTTTTATCTCGCTTGTAAAATGCCAATAGAGAAGTGGTTTTCCCATCGGGACTGACCAAAAGTTTCTTATAAATGGGGCTAGTCGTAAATTCTTTCTGAGCTAGTTTCTTATCCAACTCAGGAGTATCCAAAGTCCTTTTATTGCTTTCCAACTCCGATATTTTAATCCTTGGACTATCTAACAAAGGGACATCCAAAATGCTCACCACCGACTCAATTCTTTCTAACTTAGAAAGATCTTCCTTCAATCCCCGTAAACCATCTAATGAATCCTTCGACAAAAGTTCTCCGAACGGGGCATAGGTGATAATCAGAAAATCCTCCGTGCCATAGGCCTTCCCGATCGTTCGGTGGTAACGCAAGTCCTGATCATTTTCAAGAACCAACGAGTCCGCAGACGCATCCAATCTGAAATTTTTTACATAAATCCCAGATACTCCTAAAGCCAAGGCAATAAAGACCAGCCATACCTTGGGATAAGCTAACACCAGTTGATTGTAAAGGTTCGATGGTATGGGTTTCATAACTTGTAAGGGTAAAGAGTATGTTGGAGATTCGATTAAAACCGCGTCAAGAAAACAAGCTCTTTTAAAAACCCAACTCTACGAAAGAGGAGGTCTTAAAATTTCGAAAAGGCACGTCTCTGTAGCTATCTTTTATACCGTTTGTCTAGCTAATTAAGGAAATAGTGTATGCAGAATCGGAAATTACTGCTACACGTTAAGAGAAGACATGAATAACGCGGCGAAATTATCACGAAACCTTTCACGAGTCAATGTGGGTTGCCGTCAAAAAAAATAGCAACGTATTGATGCTATTGTATACTTCAGGCACCAAACCGAAGTTTTTTTCTCTTCCATACTGTCGCACCGCGCAGTTCCTCTTTTAGTTAATACTCATATGAACAACTTAAACACGCAACTTATTTGGTTTTAAAAAGGGTACCTTAAAAAAATCTATTGACGCCTATAATTCAATACTTTATGATATAATACCATTTAATGAACCGCTTAAAGTAAAGATACCGATGATAAAGTCTTACCCAAGCAAAAAATTTACATGCGCAATTGCCCTAACTCTAGTAGCTTTAATTGGTGCAGGCTGCGGCAAAGCCAGAGTCGATGTTTTTCACGAGGCTGGGGACAATTGGGATTATCCCAAATCCGTAGCTATACTTCCTTTCTCTTTCGATTCTGCGGTTGAGGAAAATAAATCTACTCATTCAATTCTACGTAAAACATTTTTTAATTACTTTAGTTACTTGGGATACAACGATATACCTCTTAACACAGTCGATTTAAAATTAGACCCTATAATTGAAACTGGCGTTAGCGTTGATGATATATCCACCAGTCAGTTGATGAAAGTTCTTGAAGTCGACGCGGTCATCCGGGGACACGTTATAAACTCCACCAACTTCACTGCTGGAATTTACGCTGAAACAAGTATCGAAGCAAAGTTAGAAATGATCGACTTGCGAACAGACGCAGTGCTATGGGACACCAAACACAATGAGCTTAACTCTTCTGGTATTACTACGCCCTCACTGGTAGACATGATTCACGACCAAACAGAAAACTCTAATGTGAACAAGGCCTACCATCGGGTTGCGGAGTCCTTTGCTCTGAAAGTGCTTGCGAAAACCCCCGATCCCGCAAGCTTACGTCATAACGAAGTTCGCCTGCCCCAAATCGCATCCGTTGAAACGAATATAAAAGGAAATTATAAATTGCGGCCCAATGACCTTATATACGTAAGCATTAAAGGAGAACCCGATTTGGTTGGTCACTTTGACATTGGAAGCTTCAAGACAGGAATACCGATGAAGGAAGTCTCGCCGGGTCTTTACACGGGAAACTACCGCGTTAAAAAGGGAGACAAAATTGATAACGCCCTGATCGTTGCAAACTTGTCCAATAAAGAAGGTTTGACCGCGAAGAAGTTCTATAAAAAAGCATTGGCCATCAAAGAAACACACGCAATACCGGAGAAAAAATGAACACTAACTTTATTAGCTTTACACAGAGCTTTGGACACGCTGTTAAAGTAGCGCTTGTTCTCATGCTGACTTTAACATTCACCGCCTGCACAACCAGTTTACAGTCTAAAGTGGCGGGAAACTTAAATCAAGTCTCTGCGCAACAACAATCTATGGCGATCCTTCCTGTCGAAATCCTAAAAAAAGACCAGAAAGAAACAGCGAGGATGCTTCGCCAGGGACTTTACGCCCATCTCAAGAAATCTAATTTCAACCTTATCGAACGCTATGTTGTGGATGGTCTTCTTAAACAACACGACCTGAATAACCCAGCAGATTTTCTTAAAATAAACCCAATGCGATTCGCTGAGATTCTTGGTGCCGACGCTGTATTGATTTCTCGTGTCAATAAGGTTGAACGCTCTTACGTTGTCGTCCATTCTTCAATAGAAATCGGAGTCTCTGCACAACTGGTTGACACACGAACAGGAGAAATTTTATGGCGTGCAGAACAAACCGAACAGGATTACCAAGGCATTGCTAAGATCCCGACTGGCATTTCAGCCGCCGTTCTAGGGCCAATCAGATTCGTAACTAACAAACTCAACCTGCGCCGCTTAACTTCCAAACTCGTGGAAAAGCTGACCGCAATCGTTAAAAATCCAGAGGGCGCAGAAAAAAGAGAAACTTTTGAAGAACCTCTGATCGCCTCAACAACAACCCGTGACCTTGATAAAATTAAAACGGTCAATGCCCTAGAAACCGAGTGGGCTAAAGATTCCGCCACTTATACTAAACTTCCTTTTCCTAGTAAAACTCAAAGGAGCTTTCAAGAAGGATCAAGCTCAA
Source organism: Nitrospinaceae bacterium (assembly GCA_023271875.1). GTDB lineage: Bacteria > Nitrospinota > Nitrospinia > Nitrospinales > VA-1 > Nitromaritima. Next base: position 14,378 of record JALPWY010000001.1, read on the forward strand.
CCCGACAACGATTCGTGCCAGAGGTTGAAGCAACACTTCCCAGTCATGTCAACTGGGTACCCAGAAAAACGAATTTACAAACTGTGACGCCAGAGCAACGAACAGAAATCCTGGATCAGTCGAATATTTTCACTACGGTCCCAGCAAGCATTACGTCGACCCAAAAGTCAACTCGAAGCGAACCACCTCAATACACGATTCAGGTGGGTGCCTATAAAACAGAGTCAAACGCCAAACAAGTGGTCAGCAACTTATTAGAAAAAGGGTATCGAGCCCACGTCAGTTCTGATCTGAAAGATGGTGCACCACTGTTTAAAGTTCACATAGATGAATTCAGCAATAAAAATGAAGCCCGCAAACTTGCCAAAAAATTAACTACAAAAGAAAACCTTCCAAGCTTCGTCACCACCAGCATAAACTGAATTTCAAAACTCGATTTTTTTTAACGTGGAGCCAACGAGTTTACTCAACTGCGGTTTCCAGTTCACAAAAAACTATCCAGCAAATCAAAAAATCTATCGGCTTCGTCCTTACTGTTGTAGTAATGCGGCGAAAGTCGAACTAACCCATCACGCACGGTCAAAGACACATTGTTCTCCAGCATGTAAGTGGAAAATTGTTGCGGTTCAGCTTTCAGCTCATAAGATATGATCCCCGATCTTTCCTTTTGGACTTTCGAATTGAATATTTTAATCCCCCGTTTTTGTAGACCTTCCATCAAGTAATCTCCCTGCGATAGGACACTGGATTGAATCGAATCAATCCCTATTTCCCCCAACAGGTCAAGCGCTGCGCCCAACGCGTAAATACTCATAGTATTAAAACTACCTTCCTCAAAGCGTTTAGCATCTGGACGAAAAGTAAAATCATAATTCATAAAATCCCATGCATCCACCACGCTATCCCATCCGACACTAACTGGATAAATTTTCTCTAACACGTTCTTCGAAATATAAAACCCGCCTAACCCTTCAACACTCAACATCCATTTGTGACCATCAGCGGAGAGAAAATCAATGTTATCGCGTTTCACATCCATTTCTAAAATCCCCAAACTCTGAATAGCGTCGACGCAAAACAAAATGTTATTTTCTCTACAAAAGGCACCTATTCGATTCAAATCATTTTTAAAACCACTATTACACTCGACCGAACTAACGGACACAATACGTGTTCGTTTATCGGTTTGCTCAATCAAGTCATCGAACACTACACGACCATCCTTTGACTTCACCATACGTGTTTCCACTCCAAAACGCTCCAAGTTCCACCACGGATAAACGTTGGCAGGAAACTCAATGTCCGGAATCACCACATTATCGCCTGGGTTCCAATCTAACCCGTTCGCGACAATAGAGATTCCTTCCGATGTATTTTTAACAAATGCCACTTCATCAACATCTCCATTTATTAGCCAAGCAAATTTTCCACGCACTCTTTCCACTTCCTCCATCCATTTCTTATAATTTTTTGTTCCATTCTCACAGGCATCATTAGTAAACGCGTTTACTGCATCGCGAACCCTTCGAGGCAATGGTGAAACCTTGGCATGATCAAAAAATATCCGGGTGGCTTTAACTGGGAACTCCTGTTGCAACTGTTTTTCGTGTGGGTTCATACGCTTGTCTCGCCTATTTAAAATGTCTATAGATCCCTTACCAACGACTTCGATTGCACGGTTTCTGCTGTGATGTTTGCGGATCAGTCTTTTGCACTCGAGATGAACTAGATGTTTATGCACTGTCGCCGAAGAACCAAGCTTGAACTGTTTCCCAATTTTAGCAATGCTTATCGCGTAAACTTCCTTGTATATGTTTTTTCAGAAACTCATAAATTTCCTTCTGACGTTTAGTTAGAAACATAAAATTTCTCAATATCTGAATGAATTAGCTGCTAGTAAAGTATTTTCACGATAGACGAATAAAAATAAAAATCAATGCTCACATACACTTACAAGTAACAATTACAGAGGCTTTTCTCTAACTTTTTCCTAACCAATATATGCACTATTCACAAAATGAGCGTTAAATTTAAAAAGTAAAGTTATTGAACCCTATTCAGCGGTAATCATTGCACACGGACTCAACACACTTACAGTTGCCGTAATGGGATAGGAGGGGATAGGCATTCCCCACTACTCTTCTAAAGATGTTGGACCTGTGATAGATATTCCTTTCGATCACGTGATCACCGTGTGTAGTCACGCCGAACTATCTTGTCCTGTTTTCCCGGGAAAACCCAAGTCTCTCATGTCAATTTTGATGACCCACCCAATCTTGCAAAATCTGCAAAAAGTGAAGAGGTGGCTTTATCTTACTTTCGCCGCGTGAGAGACAAAACTCGTATCTTCATAGAAACATTACCATTAAAATAATTTAAAAAATTCCTTTACCACACCGCCACATGATTCATTGATGATTTGCAAAAGTCTTTATCTTACGTTACGCTCAAAATTATAAATAAACTAATGATTCGTGTCCGTGGGTATGAGTTCAAAAAAACTGTGCCGCGTGAAAATCATTTAGCTGATGAAACTTATGAGGGGATTCCTAGCGAAAAAATTCTATTCCACGTTACTGATTCCAGTTTTACATGTGGCCTCAATATCTTTTGCGGTGGACGCCTTAGCGGAGCCTTCTACCGAGAATTATCGTGATACCCTGCATGTTGGAGTGGTTGGAGATACCGGAATTGGCGAGCGGGCTTATCACCCAGGCTTTATAGCAGTAGCCACGGCTTTAAAAAATCATCGCCCCGATCTACTATTACATCTTGGAGACTTTCTTTATCAATCCAAAATATTTCCCAAAGCCTGCCCAGAGCGACACCTCCCTGAAATAAAAAAAACCCTTACTGACCCTTTCAAATTTAAATTATTTGTCCCTGGCGATAATGACCTGCCTCCAAACAAAAAAAAACCAAAAGGCTCAGGGTGTTGGGAAAAAATTGACGCGATGGACAGTACTTTTGATTCTTATCCAACATCCACCCATGAACCAAGAGCCTACGAAGGGACCATGACCATTGGCAACACTTTCTTTGCGATTCTCAATACATACCCATGGGAAGATCCAACAGCTTGGCTCGGTCCTCGAATCAAAAAAGCAAAAAAACAAGGGTTCTGGACTATTATTGCCTTGCACGAGCCCGCCATTACCACAGCATGGTATCTTGAAAAACGAGACACGGTGTTAAAACAACTTACTGCACTTAAGCCAGACCTTGTGTTTGCAGGCAATCAACACTCTTATGAACGATTTCATCAAATTAAGGAACCCAAACAAGATGGGTCAATTCCTTTTGTATTATCTAAATCAGGGGATTATTTAAAAGGAGATGGAACCATTTTTGTGGTTTCAGGCGGGGGTGGCGCTTATATCAAACCGTTCGCTGATCAACAAGGATTTAAAAAACGAACCGCACCGAAGGCGGTTTTTGACGCACTCGCCAAACGCGCCCTCATGAACCATTTCTTAATTCTCGAAATAGCACAAGAAAAACTACAAGCAACAACCTATCGAGTCTGTCTAGAAAAAAATACAAAGGACAAGAGAAATCTAAGATGGAAACCAGATAAACCTATGTGGGATTCTATTACACTAGAATGCGAAGGACAAAAAACGGGTATCACCGCCTCCGACCAATTTCAAATCCAACTCAAAAAAAGGCCTACACAAAAAAGAATTAACTAACGAGTCAATTTTCTTTGAGAAACAGATCAACTCCATCAATCATTTTTTTTACATCTTGCGCCGATGTGTTGATCGCTTTTTTTTCTTCATCTGTTAGTTTAAGTTCTATTATATTTTCAATACCAGAAATTCCAAGAGTTACAGGGACACCAAAAAAAATCCCATCCCATCCATATTCACCCTCAAGAAAAGCAGTACATGGAAGCATTCTTTTCTTATCAAGAAGAACCGCTTCAATCATCTTAACGACAGATGCCCCTGGAGAAAGAAACGCGCTTCCTTTTTTAAGTAAACCGACAATCTCAGCACCGCCAGAACGAGTTCGGTCTACAAGCCGATCTATTTGTTCTGAACTCATCAAATCGGTAATGGAAATACCTGAGACAGTCGTATACCTAGGCATAGGAACCATTGAATCTCCATGCCCTCCAAGAACCATCGCATCAACATCAACTAGAGAACAGTTAAGCTCAAGAGAAACAAACGTTCTAAATCTAGCAGAGTCAAGTACCCCCGCCATTCCTATGACGCGATTTTTTGGCAGACCTGAAACCTGTTTGGTCACATAAACCATTGCATCCAATGGATTAGAAACAACCATAATCAACGGGTCAGAGGAATACTTCATGATCTGTTCTGTGACTTCCTTGACAATCTTTGCATTGATTTTTAAAAGATCACTTCTGTCCTGCCCGGGTTTGCGAGGAAGACCGGCTGTTATAACAACAATATCTGAGTCGGCTGTGTCTTTATAATCGTTAGTACCTGTTACAATACTATCGAATACTTGTAAACATCCTGATTGTTGAAGGTCAAGCGCCTTACCTTGAGGTAACCCTTCAACGATATCGGTAATAACCACATTCCCCAAATTTTTGTAAGCCGCCAATTGCGCAACCGTTGTTCCTACCTGACCTGCCCCTACAACTGTTATCTTTTTACGCGCGGTTACCATAAAAACCCTTTCTTAAGATCAATTTAAAAAATTCTTCTGCCTTGACAACCAACCCCAAGTCAACTCTCAATCCAAACTATTTTGTCAAGATATCCCATAGCTGACTAATTTAAAAAAAATATTTTTTCAAAAGTTTTGATTTTTAATTTTAAAGTTTGACATGAAAAACGGAGCAAAACTTAACGTGCTAATCAGTTTACAAATCTATATAGTTTCTAACTATAGGAATATAGCTTGCTGGTAGATTGGGGTAAGGTAAATTAGAATATTACTCCCTAATTTGTCAAGCGATTTTGATTAGCAAGAATAAGGATTATCTAAACTATGGATTTTACAAACCCAAAACACTCATTTGGAATTGATTTCAGTGTCATTCCATCTATTTCAGATAACCTAGCAGAACTAACAAAACCTATTTCTGTTTTAAAAAGCCTGATCAAGGTCGAACAGGATAAAATAAAACAGTTTCACCGTTCTGGTGCTGGGGGACGCGAAGTGGTTCAGGTTCACACTTCTCTTATAGACTCAGTTATATGTCACTTAATAGAAGAATTAGCGGCCTCTAGAAAAAAACCTTCTCCTAGCACTCTTTTGGAAGAATTTTCTTTAATCGCCGTGGGTGGTTACGGACGTGGGGAACTAAATCCTAGTTCAGATATCGATCTTCTTTTTTTAACATCAAAAAATATTCGCCGATCGACCGATTTGCTTATTCAAGATTTTATCCCAATCTTATGGGATCTTGGGTTAGAAGTGGGATCAAGCTGTCGGACCCTGCAAGAATCCTTACTCCTAGCTGAAAAAGATATTACTGCCAAAACTTCGATGATTGAAACGCGCTTTATGATTGGAAGCCAAATAAAGTATAAAAAGTTTTTCCAATCCATTGAAAAAAATTCATTAAGAAAAAATATCAAAGGGTTTCTTGACGAAAAATCTAAGGAAAAAAACCTTCGCTACAAGGAGGGAGTTGGGCCAGCTAGTGACCCAGAACCGAACATTAAAGAGGGTGTAGGAGGGCTGCGAGATTATCACACTGCATTATGGGCTGTGGCCATCAGATTTGGGTGCCTATCTTTCCGAGAAATACCTCGCAACGATATTATCACATCAGAAGAAATAGACATTCTAAACCTGTCTATCGACTTCACTTTAAGAGTCCGCAATGAACTCCATTATCTGAAAAACAAAAAACAGGACGTCCTTACTCATGATTTGCAAAAAGAAGCAAGCACCAATTTAGGATATAAAGAAACGAACGAAGCACTCAGGGTCGAAGAGTTCATGCACAACTATTTCATTCACGCAACTAATATCCACCAATATTCGGAAATTATATTTCAACGGTGTATCGAGACTAGACGAACCGTAAAAAAGGTGCTTTCCTCATTGGTAAAAAAGAACCTGGGATATGGGTTCCATGCATCCGGAGAAAACTTAACAATCGAAGAGGAGGGTTCTGATGCTCTGTTTAGGGAAAATCCAAGTCTGATCCTAACTGCATTCGAATTATGCCAAACACACAACCTTGAACCTACATATCAAATCAAACGATTAATAAAAAAACAAATCCATTCATTAGGCGAGGTGCTTGCTAAAGAAAGTAAAATTAAAAGTTTTATTTTAAATAGTCTAAAAAATTCTAATTCAGAGAAATCCCTTCGTGTCATGCATGAAGTTGGAGTCTTAGGTTTGCTTTTACCCGAGTATGGGCGCTCTCATTGCAGGGTGAGTTACGACTTTTACCACCACTACACAGCTGATGAACACTCCCTGCGCATGATTCGTTTTCTTGAAGAACTTGAAAACAAACCAAGTAGCTTTAAGGAATTTTCCGAAAGCTACAAACAGTTAAACTCTAAAGTTTTGCTCAAGTTATCGACCTGCATTCAACCTATCAGAGAAAAAAAAGATTCAGAAACCACCAAAGAACATTCGAAAATTCTTTCACTGGCAACTGCGCACCTCGACTTAAATACCGAAGAATTAGAAACTATAGGGTTTTTAGCAAGTAATGCTTATCTAATGATAGAAACAGCTCTTCACGATGATATCCGTCAGCCAAGAGTTATAGAAAATTTTGCAAAAAAAATGGGTTCCATCGAAAAACTGGACTTGCTATATTTGCGTAGTTACGCCGAACTTCGGGCTGTCGCTCCAGGTACTTTGACCTCATGGAAAAAAGTCCTTATTTCTGAGTTACATCAGAGGTCACGAGGTTATTTCAAATATCCTGAATCACTGCGCTCACGACCACTCACAACCTGGGTTGAAGTCTATAAAATTCTGCACTGGGAATTCCCCCCAGAAGATCTAGAATTTCATTTTAATAATATCCCTGAGGACTATTTAGAAACGGTTGAAGTAGAAGAAGCGGCTCTACACATGCGATTGATACGATCCTTGAAAGACAAATCTTTTATATTTAACCATAGCTACAATGATGAAGGGAAGTTTCATCAACTTATTCTTTGTTGCCCGGTAAAATTTGATGCTTTCAAAATACTGGTAGGCACCCTCACTGCCCAAAGTATAAACATATTGGGAGCTAAAATTTTTATAAGAAAAGACGGAATAATTATTATCAGTGCTAACATTGAGGAAACCGAAAAGACAATTGCAGGAGACTTAGAAATATGGAAAAACCTTAAGCAAAACCTGAGTACTATCTTCGAGGGACATGAAAACTTGTCGAAGCTTTTAGCTCAAAGAACTCGATATATCTCAGAAAAAAAAATAACCACAGCAATAACTCCAAAAGTTAAGGTGGACAACGCAAGTGACCCGCATTTTTCCATCGTTCGCATTGAAGCCCGTGACCATTTGGGGATGTTGTATAAAATATCAAAGGTCTTCTCTGAACTCGATATCCGAATACATAGCGCTAAAGTTTCTACTCAGGGGGGGGCGAGGTATTGACGTGTTCTACGTATCCCATCAAAACAAAAAAATTCTTTTCGAAAAACTAGTTCGCCGCACTAAGGAAAAAATTATCTCCGCTATGATGGTCAAAAATCCAGAAGAACTTGGCTAAATAACCTATGCCCTCCTGCAAAAAAATCATAAGAAATACATTGGGCTATTTAATCCTAGCCTTAAACACCGTAGCAGCTAACCATCTCATTCCAATTAGTGAAGTTCCTTTAGGGGAAAAAATTTACCATGACCGTTGTGAAGTCTGTCATGGGAGTCAAGGTGACGGAAAGACATTTGCGGCAAATGCTCTCTTCCCACCACCAAAAAACTTTACAGCAGAAGCTACCAAAAAGGCTCTACCTCGAGAGCGAATGATACGTTCCGTTACAAGAGGGCGACCTGGCACCGCCATGATGCCCTGGGAAAGTATTCTTAGTAAACAAGAAATCCATTCCGTAGTGAACTACATTCGGCAAATTTTGATGGGCCTGCAAAAATAAAATAACTAACCAATAAGTGTGAGAAGGTTGCCTTCTCTCCAGAGAAACCTAACCGAGGGTCACACCTTCAACCTCTTCCCTAATTTATCTTCTACCGAGGCTATTTTTGATGTCAGCCGACCTTTTTCCCCCTCTCGATAATCGATTTTCACGGAACAAGTGATACGCTTGCAGTCGGACCTCATTGTTTCATAACACCTCTTTACTACAGTCATAACCTCATCCCATTCTCCCTCAAGAACTGTACCCATGGGGTTGAGGCGGTAATCAACTCCACTTTCCGAAATTATCTTAAGTGATCTGCTTACGTAATCACTTACACTTTCTCCTTTGTCCATGGGAGACATACTAAATTCCAAAAGCACCATACTTTTTACCCTCCACAGAGTTTATCAATTTAGATTATTTAGCTACATCTTGTTATTTGATGAAGAGCTCTTGCTCTCTCATTAAACAACTGTGCCTAAAATAGGGTACCTTATCATAAAAAATTACTTGCATTTTAGACCCATGATATGAAAATATGAGCAAATCCATTCGAAATCCAGACGGGTTGTCGGAAATCCAAGTAAAGGCGGTATGGCTCTTTGGCCAAGATTCGTGATATTCGTAACAACATAGATCAAATCGATGATCAGTTGCTCAAGCTGATAAACAGACGTGGTGAACTTGCCATAAAAATTGGCCAGGAAAAATCCCGGGAAAATAGTTCAAAGCATTTTCACGTCCCACACCGAGAACACTCAATCATTGAGCGGATCACGCAAAACAGCAATGGGCCATTTCCCGATGAATCTCTGAAGTCTGTATTTCGTGAAATCTTTTCAGCAACTCTTGCCCTTGAAAAACCGCTCCGGATAGGTTTTCTCGGTCCCGAAACAACTTTCAGTCATCAGGCCGCGATTAAACAATTCGGCCATTCATCGAAATTCGTAGCAAGTCCTAATATTGAATCTATCTTTCGCCAAGTCGAAAAAGACGAGTGTGATTATGGCGTGGTTCCGGTTGAAAATTCCATTGAAGGAGTAATCAACTTAACTTTAGATTGTTTTGTAGATTCGCCCTTATTAATTTGCGACGAAATAAAAAGTACTATCTCGCTTTACCTGCTTTCCAAAGCTAAAGACCAAAAAAAAATAAAAACTATATATTCTCACCCTCAGCCCTTAGGGCAATGCCGACAATGGCTAAATCTTAATCTACCAAACGCACTGCAAATTCCCACTTCTAGCACCGCTAGTGCCGCGGAAACGGTGGCCAGAAAATCAACTTGTGCTGCTATCGCGGGCATACTCGCTGCAGAAACATATAATTTGAGTATCCTTGCAGAAAATATTCAAGACAGAGTCGCAAATCACACCCGTTTTTTAGTTATCGGCAAAGACGCAGCCAAGAAAGTAAAGCAGAACAAAACATCAATTATGTTTTCTATTCGAGATGAAGCAGGGTCCCTCCTCAAGGTCCTGCAACTATTCGCTCGCAACAAAATAAACCTAACAAAAATTCAATCGCGTCCACTTAGAGACCGACCTTGGGAATATCTGTTTTATGTAGATCTGGAAGGACACATCCAAGATTCAGCAGTAAAAAATTCCGTGGAAACACTTAAAAAAATGAGTCTATTCTTGAGGCTACTGGGTTCCTACCCACAGGAAGGCTTGAAAAGATGAATCCATTTGAACGCGTGTCCATTATTGGAGTTGGCCTTTTAGGGGGATCACTTGCTAAGGTTTTGCGTAAACTAAGTTTAGCGAAGTCAATTATTGGGTACGGACGCAACAAAGCTAATCTGAATGAGGCGAAAAAACTAAATATCATAGACGATGTAGCACCTGATATTCAATCTGCAGCAAAGGATACAGATTTAATTGTTTTTTGCTCTCCAGTGCAAACCATTGCGCAACTCGCAATGGAGATGGGTCCACATATCAAACCTGGTTGTTTAGTGACTGATGTAGGGTCAACAAAAGAAACTCTTATTTCGGAAATAGAAAAGGTTTTTCCGGAAGGCATTTCTTTCATTGGCGCGCACCCAATTGCAGGCGGAGAGATGTCGGGATTCCGTTTATCATCAGATACTTTATTCGACGGCGCCCATTGTATTCTCACTCCAACAGGTAAAACAGATCCGGAATCTTTAAAAAGAGCCATCGAACTTTGGAAAACTATTGGAATGCAAGTATCCATAATGGATCCCAAAGAGCACGATTTTATTTTTGGAGCAGTTAGCCATTTGCCACATGTTTTAATTTTTGCATTGATGAACACTCTTGGCGGTATGAAGTCTGAAAATTATGACCGAATAACATCTTTTTCAGGCTCCGGACTCAGGGATATAACTCGGATAGCTGCCAGTGAACCTGCAATGTGGAGAGATATTTGCGTCTCAAACAAAGATTTTATTTTGTATTTTCTGGACCAATTTCAGGAAACCCTTAGCCATCTTAGATCGGGCATTGAACAAGAAAACGGCACTCTATTGACCCAGCAATTTAAAATTGCAAATCAACACCGGCTCAATCTTGTTAGCAAAACATGATTATTGCTATAGATGGACCTGCGGGAAGTGGCAAAAGCACCATCGCAAAGATAGTCGCAGAAAAATTAAATTTTCGATACATAGACACGGGGTCCATGTATCGATCGGTTGCCTGGAAAAGCTTGCAAAAAAATACTGCTCTCAAGGATGAAGATGCAGTTGCTGATATTGCTTCTAAAGTCCAAATCGAACTTGTTCCCGGAAATAATGGACAACTGGTATTCGTCGATGGAAAAAATATTACTGACCAATTGAAAGTGGAAGAAATTAGTCGTGGAGCAGCGATTGTGGCAGCACAACCAATGATTCGAAAAATCATGACAACCAAGCAACGAAAACTGGGCAAACAAGGTAACGTTGTTATGGATGGTAGAGATATCGGGACAGTCGTTTTTCCTCAAGCTGAAAAAAAGTTTTTCCTGGATGCCGATCCAAAAGAACGTGGGCGCCGTCGATTTATTGAGCTAAAAGAAAAAGATCAGGCCAAAAACACTGACCTTTCAATCATAATTGAACAAATAGTTCAAAGAGACCATGAAGATCGCAATAGAAAAATAGCACCTCTCAAACAAGCGAAAGATGCCATGCTCATCGACACAACTTTTCTCAGTATCGATCAGGTGGTTAAAGAAATCATAAAAACCATTAATCCGAGTTCGTAATTTTTTTAACGACTCTATTATCAACTTAAGCTTTTGCAAATGCTTTATTAATTCAAGAAAGAATTTTTTTATCATGACTAAATCTAAAATCAAAACAACATTTGAAGATGACTTCGATGAAGAAGAAAAACTTTCTTCTGAGGACCAGGTGGCTTGGGATGAAATGGAAAAATATTTTTCTGAGAGTCTGCACCAATTTAAAGAAGGCCAGATTATTCAAGGCACCGTAATAGAACTAGCCAAAGGTGTGGCGACAATTGACATTGGGTTTAAATCTGAAGGGGCCATCAATTTACACGAGTTCCCGAATAATGGTCAAGATATGTCTGTGGGGGACGAGGTAGAAGTTTTTCTAGAACGGTCAGAAGATAATGAAGGGAACGTTGTTCTATCCAAAGAGAAGGCAAACAAAATTAAATTATGGGACGAACTGGTCGCCAAACATGAAGCCGAAGAAATTATCGAGGGCACTATTATCGCGAAGGCAAAAGGTGGGCTGACTGTAGATATTGGTCTCAAAGCATTTCTTCCTGGTTCTCAAATTGACTTACGTCCCATACGAAATCTGGAAAAATTGATTGGTGAAGTTTTCCAAATGCGCATTATTAAGATGAACAAAAAACGCGGCAATATTGTCCTATCCAGAAGAGCTTTACTCGAAGAGAAACGCCTGCATAGTCGCACTGAAACCCTACAACAATTAGAAGAAAATAGCCTTATTGCAGGTGTTGTCAAAAATATCACTGAATATGGCATTTTCGTCGATTTGGGTGGTATTGACGGATTACTCCATATCACAGACATGTCTTGGGGACGTGTTAACCACCCCTCCGAAATGTTTTCAATGGGCGATAAATTAGAGGTAATGGTACTCAAATTCGACAAAGAAAAAGAACGCGTTTCACTCGGACTGAAACAAATCACCCCAGACCCCTGGGTTAATGTAGATGAAAAGTACCCCGTTAATAAACAGATAAAGGGGAAAATTGTTAGCATTACTGATTACGGTGTTTTTGTTGAATTAGAAAAAGGGATTGAAGGCCTAGTTCATATATCTGAAATGAGTTGGAGTAGACATATCAAGCATCCAAGTAAAATAGTTTCTATTAGAGATGAGGTTAATGCTGTGGTTCTTACTCTCGACAAAGAAAAGAAACGTATTTCACTTGGGATGAAACAAATGGAATCTAATCCATGGGAGGATATTGAAGGGAAGTACCTTGTTGGTGCTGAAGTCACTGGCACAATTAGAAATTTGACTGATTTTGGTGCTTTTATTGAATTAGAAAATGGAGTGGATGGTCTTATACACATTTCAGATTTGAGCTGGAAAAAAATTAAACACCCATCGGAAATCCTTAAGAAAAAAGATGAGGTTAAAACGATTGTACTTAACATTGATAAAAGCAATTGCCGCATTTCCCTTGGTGTTAAACAACTGCAGCCGGATCCTTGGGATGATATTGCCAAAAATTATTCTGTCGGAATGAATATTGAAGGAACAATTATTAAAATAACCGGGTTTGGTGCGTTTGCTGAGTTTGGAGACGGCCTAGAAGGTTTGATTCATATAACACAGCTGGATTCAAAAAATGTTTCTCAACCAGATAAAGCCCTTGAGGTTGGCCAAAAAATTCAGGCCAAAATCATCAAGGTAGATGTGAGCAATAAAAAAATTGCTCTGAGTATCAAAGCTTATAAAGAAAATCTAAACTTGGAAGCTATCAAGCAAGAACAAAATCGCTTGGAAGCATTCAAGGAAGAAGAAAACGAACAAACAACTGATTAACTTTAATAATGCAATTTTAGGATATTTGTGGAAATGGTAGATTCAGAGAGAAAAAAATCACCTTTGGCTAAAAGATTGTTATTTCTCGCACTCATACTGCTCGCTCTTGTCGGTATTTCATCTATTACCTCAGAATGGGTGCAACAAGGAACCAAAAATAGGATTGGTATCGTTGATATAACTGGTCTCATTAGCGACTCCCAGTATATTGTCAATCAAGTTAAAAAATTTCGCCAAGATAAACGCATTCGGGGAATCATCCTTAGGATCGATTCCCCGGGTGGCGCTGTCGGTCCATCTCAGGAGATTTACAATGAGGTTCTCAAAACCCGCGAGAGTGGTAAAACCATCTACGCTTCAATGGGCGCACTAGCTGCATCGGGAGGCTATTATATCGCTAGTGCTGCCGAAAAAATTTTTGCAAATCCAGGAACCTTAACCGGTAGCATTGGCGTAATCATGGTATTCTCTAACGCTAAAGGATTAATGGAAAAAATCGGCCTTCAACCTGAAATTGTTAAAGCAGGCGAATACAAAGATATAGGCTCTCCCGCTCGTGCCATGAGTGAAAAGGAAAGGAATCTCCTCCAAAGCGTGGTGACTGATGTACATCAACAATTCATAGAAGCGGTCGCTAGTGGACGCGATATTAGTGTTGAGAAAGTCACCAAAATAGCCGATGGAAGAATTTTAACTGGGCGCCAAGCATATTCTCTTAACTTGGTAGACCAAATGGGTGGACTTCAAGTTAGCATTGATCAAATTGCACATAAAGTTGGGATTATAGGGGCCCCAAAAATTATTAAAGAAACACCGCGTGTTGGATTCTTAGACTGGGTTCTCAAGTCTACAGTAAATCAATCACTTATAAATCGATCTTCAATCCCATCCCTGCAATATACATGGCATTTCAATAGCTTACACTAATTCTTACCATTCTATCTCGTCTAAAACTCTTACAACCAACATGAACTCTAAGCCCAATGTGGCCCGCTCCCTTAAAGTCATTTAAAATAATGGGTTGACTTACTTCTCATCTATGATAAAATCGCTGAAAAAAATGCTATCATTTCATCATTTCATCACTTTATTTTCCGGGGGAATTGAGAATGACAAAGGCAGAATTAGTCGAAAAGGTTTCCACTCAGATTAATTTGACTAAGAAACAAACTGAAGTTGTTGTAAATACTGTCTTTCAAAGCATCACGGATTCCCTTAGTAACGGAAAGAAGGTGGAACTCCGCGGTTTTGGTAGTTTTAGAATTCGTGAGAGAAATGCACGTATTGGAAGAAACCCAAAATCTGGTGTTCAGGTAGATGTGCCTGCCAAAAGGGTCCCATTTTTCAAGGCTGGGAAAGAGTTGCGAGAATTGGTAGATAAAAACACTTGATTCCCCCATAATGTAAGTGTTAATAAAGGCTAGCCCCCTCTCAAAAAATCCTCACATATCCCCCCTTTGGATCATTATTCAATATTAAGGGAGAACGTGGATCGATTTCTTCTCAGAACCTTGTTGGCGCGATGTGTCATTTAGTTGAATTATTTTTTCTATACCACCTAAAGTTTTATAGTGGTTCATCGACAACTTTAAAAAATTGTTATCGACTTCGGTCAGACTACCCCTATTTTATTTTATTTTTAACTCGTTATTATATCTAAAAGTTCTTTTCCTTTTTGCTTGTAACATTGTACAAAATAAAATTCCCCCTAATTTAAAGAAAGTAAATTGGCATGTCTGGAAATTCATACGGAACTCTTTTTAAAATTTCCACATGGGGTGAATCGCACGGCGAGGGTGTTGGTGTAGTAGTTGATGGCTGTCCTGCAGGACTTTCTCTAAAAGAAGCCGACATCCAAAAGGAACTTGACCGCAGAAAGACAGGTCAAAGTAAAGTAACCACAACGCGAAAAGAAACTGACCTCATACATATTCTTTCCGGTATCTTCAAGGGCAAAACAACAGGAACTCCCATCGCGTTGTGGGTTAAAAATCAGGATGCTGATTCTTCGAAATATGAAGAAATTAAGAATATGTTTCGACCTGGCCACGCGGACTTTACTTATTTAATGAAATATGGGTTTCGTGATTATCGTGGTGGCGGGCGCTCCAGTGCACGTGAAACCGTAGGTCGGGTTGCCGCTGGGGCAATTGCAAAAAAGCTCCTTGCGCGCAAACGAATAAAAATAATTGGCTACACCAAACAGATTGGCCCCTACATTGCCCAGAAGATAGATTTTAAGCAAATAGAAAAAAATATCGTGCGGTGTCCGGACAAAAAAATGGCCCAAAAGATGGTTGATCACGTACTCGATGCCCGGAAAAAAGGCGACTCTGTTGGAGGGGTGGTGGAACTTATAGTAAAAGGTGTACCAGCAGGATTAGGGGAACCAGTATTTGACAGGTTGGATGCCGACCTCGCTAAAGCCATGATGAGTATTCCTGCAGTAAAAGGAATTGAAGTCGGCGTTGGTTTCGACGCTGCAACAATGTACGGTTCGGAATGTAACGACCACTATACAGCTAAAAGAAAAAGAATAACTACCAAAACGAACCACGCAGGTGGAATTCACGGCGGAATTTCTAACGGATCAGACATTATTCTTCGATTGGTCGTAAAACCAACCTCTTCTATTAACAAAACACAAAATACTGTAACAACCGATGGGGAAAAAACTAAGATCCGAGTCGAGGGACGCCACGACCCATGTGTTTCGCCACGTGCTGTCCCCATCGCTGAAGCTATGGTAGCATTGACTTTAGTCGACCATTTGATGCGAAATCAGTTTTCCAAGCTTAAATAATTCTTTTTCCTGAAAATAAACCAAGACAGCCTAACCTTTTCCAATAAGAAAGAGTATTTGTGTAATGCGAGTTGGCTTTATACAGAATAACCCTGTATTCGGCGAAATTGGATACAACTTATCAAAAATTGAACCTTCACTATCTCAATATACTGTTGATTTAATGGTCTTGCCGGAACTATTCAGTACTGGCTACCATTTCCTGAATCAAAAAGAAGCATTGAGGTTCAGCGAACCTATCCCCGAAGGACAGACAACTCAAACACTTATCCGTATTTGTAACAAAAATCACACTTCAATTATTGCAGGAATAGCAGAACAAGATGAAAACCGATCCTATAATTCAGCAGTGGTAATTGGGCCAAATGGCTACCTAGGAAAATACAGAAAAATTCACCTTTTTGGCACCGAAAAAAATTGCTTCGACCCAGGTAACTCACCTTTAAAAGTTTTTGATATAGGCTCAGCTCGCGTTGGTGTTATGATTTGTTTTGACTGGCGTTTCCCAGAAACCGCCCGCACCCTTGCTTTAAGTGGAGCCGACCTAATTGCGCATCCATCAAACCTCGTTCTTCCAAACTGCCCCCAAGCAATAATTACCCGTTGTTTGGAAAACCGTATTTTTATAGTTACTGCCAATAGGGTCGGCACCGAGAAACGCACCCCAAGCAATTCACTTAATTTTATCGGGCAAAGCCAAGTAGTTGACCCTGATGGTGATATTCTTTACAGAGCATCTGAAACAAAAGAAGAAATAAAAATTATTGAGATTGACATTGGAAAATCGCGTAACAAATCTATTAATTCTGGAGATAATTTATTCACAGATCGGCGCCCCGATCTTTACAGGCTTTAATAAATTCTGTTATTCTAAATAATAAATAAACTCAACAAAGAATAGAGGCCCTCTATACTTATGGAAAAAGAAAAGTCTAGATTTTTAAAAAATGCGGACGGAACTATATATGACTCTCAAACTAGCCTTACATGGATGACAAATGATTCTAGAATAGACCTCAAAAAAGATGTTTCTTGGGATGAAACAGAAGGATACATCAAAGAAATGAATGGGAAATCATTTGGAGGACACAGTGATTGGAGGATACCTTCAGGACAAGAAGCTCTATCACTTTTCGACAAAAATAAGCTTAATAAAGATTTTAAAGGAGGAGACATCCACTTAGATTCTGTTTTTTCGCCTGGGGCAGGAAATACCACATGGACTTCTGAAACGAGGGGTCGTGAAGCTCAAATTATTTTTTATATCAATGGACTCCCTTATTGGTACGAAAAAGATGACAAAACTCTTTCTCACTCTGTTCGACTTATACGGCGTGACTAAGGATTCTCTATGAGTTTCGGATTATCCAACAAAAGACCAAATGCCTTTACCTTTTTTTGCTGCATCGTGAGTTGACGGTAAGCTGCTTGAAATTTTTGGGTGTCTAGTGAAGTATCCATGAGTTTCGTGAGTTGGTCTTTAGTGACGGGCCGAAAAGAGCTCTCTGCAAATAGCGACGTACCTACTCCTATCCAGTTGGAAGAAAAAAAACCTTGGTGCACTAATGAGCTAACTCCGCCTGAATATTCTATAGCCATTCGAAGTATATGGCGGCCAATATAAGCGGGAACACAACTACCGATAGCCACGATCTTTGATGGGTTTTTTGTTGGGTAGACCCATAAGGTTACTCGTGTATTTCCCATTGCAGAAAATTCATTGCGTATTTGCCGTAAGCTTTTTTCATATTGCTTGGACATCCAAGCCTCAACCTTAACAGACTTTTCCTCTACAGGAGAACAATCTGGGTTCATGGCTGTGCTAGTTGAGACCCATAAAAACAGAGCAAAAAAAACGGACACAAAAAATATTAGAAGCCAACGACTAACCATAATGCCAGAAAGATTATTTTAGGAAACACTCTTTGTTAAGGATTCAAGAGAGTATTATTTGTGTTACCAGGAATTTTTGCGTTAGGAACCTTAAGTCCAAAAAAAGGGACAAGTTCATTTTGTTTTGAAAGTTTTTGGTAAAGTGTATGAAATTCTTTATCATCAAGATCTGGATTGAGCAATTGATTTACCTGAGCGGTTGTTACCTTCCGCTGAGAAGGCTCATCAAACATAGTAGTGCCTATTCCTATCCAGTGGCTATGAATAAAATTCTGAGTCACTAAACTCCCCACTCCACCAGTGTATTTTATCGCTGTTGTCAAAACATGCCGAGCAATATATGCAGGTACGCAACGACCCACTGCAACAACATCCGAACTTTTTCCCATAGGGAAAGCCCTAAGCGCTGTACGCGTGTTCCCCATTTCAGTAAACTCTTTAGCTATTTTTCTTCTCTCTTTCCGGAATTTCTTCGAAATATAGCCTTCCACTTTAATTTTTTTCTTTTCAACTATTTGGCATGGAGTTTCCGCCTGAGTAGCCATCGGCTTAAGAACAAACAAAAACACGCCCAAAACCACGTAAATTATTAGACTTTTAAACATGCCAATTCCTTGGGAAAACTAACAAAAACGAACAATCAAAGTTGATTTTTCTAAAAAATCATACAATTGACTACTAAATCTAAAGCAAATACACTATTGGGGTATCAACCAGAAATAAATAATATTCTGGGTGTGTGTTTATAATTTTATTCTTTTATAGAGGAATATTCATCAGCGCATTTTTTACTGCAAAAGAAATATTCCTTGCCCTGCACTGATTTAGTAATAGACTGTTTTTTAGGCACATATGTGCCACAATTAGGATCCTGAGCCATGTCAGCGGTCTCTGTTGGATCGTCCCGGCTAGGGCTCGCCCCACCGAACAACGATCGGTATAACATTATGAATCCGGCTACAAGCGCTAGTATAATGATTAGTCTAGCCATTAGTTCATTCTAAATTTGAACAATATATAATTCAAGAACTATATAAGGTTAGGTTTTTAAAAAATCACAAGTTTTTTATTTTAATTATGAATGACAATTCGACAGAGAAAGATACTTCTAAAATAGAAGTAGAAATAGTTGACCCCGATGAGATAAAACCGCTTGAGCCAAAGGAGCTCGACCAAGAACCCTCATCCTTACTACCAGCGGTAACTCAAGATGCTAGTATTGCCCGAATTGACCCTCTGACGGCATATCTTAATGAAATTCGGCAGTATGAAAATTTAACCGAAAAAGAAGAGCATGAATTGGCAATTCAACTGCGGGAAACAAGTGATTCTAATGCCGCTTATAGGCTCACTACCTCACACCTTATGCTCGTAGTTCGTATTGCAATGACCTTTCGTAGGCAGTGGCAAAACATGATGGATCTTATCCAAGAAGGTAATGTCGGCCTTTTAAAAGCAGTGAAGAATTTTGACCCTTTTCGCGGTGTGCGGTTATCTTCTTATGCTACTTGGTGGATTAGGTCTTATATTCTTAAATATATGCTGGATAATTGGCGGCTTGTGCGTGTTGGCACAACTAACGCACGGCGAAAATTGCTCTACAATTTACGCAAAGAAAAGGAAAAACTTGAAAGCCAAGGCTTCACACCCACACCAAAACTTTTGGCTGAGCACTTTGGTGTTAATGAATCTGATATAATCGATGTCCAAGCCAGCTTAGGAGCTGCAGACGTTTCGGTTGACACCCCTATGCGCGAGGGTGATGAATCCACACCCGCAATGTTTCTCTCTGACAATACCACCGCATCACCAGAAGAAAATGCTGAACGGAATCAATTCCTCCGATCCCTTAAACAAGAAATTGATGGCTTTAGAAAAGGACTCAAACCTGTCGAACAAAAAATTTTATCGGAACGCATTCTTAGCGAAACCCCGCGCTCCCTTCAAGAAATCGCTGATGATCAGAACATAACTCGCGAAGCCATTCGTCAAACAGAGCAGCGTATTTTAAAAAAATTTAAAACCTACGTTTCTAAAAATATGCCTGATTTTTCCACATAAATCGATCTAACGATATAAAGAGTACCCCTTAACAACTGCTTTCGCAGTACGACCTGCATCAATAAGTTAAGATTATTTTTTTCTAAAAGCCACACCTCTCAGGACTTTATGATAAAATCCATTTAATCATTCCAGGCGAAATATTTCATAGAAAATACAAACTAGTTTACATTTTTTAGGAGGACTCTTTGATGATGCGGATCGAAACTGACAGCATGGGTAAAATTGAAGTTCCTTCGGACCGCTATTATGGAGCCCAAACCGCTAGGTCGCTCATCCACTTTGACATAGGAACGGAAACCATGCCTCGAGAAATTATACGCGGCATGGGCATTCTAAAAAAAGCTTCAGCACTTGTTAATTCAGAATTAGGCCTTTTACCAAAAGATAAAAAAGATCTTATCATCCAATCCGCTAATGAAGTGATCGCTGGAACTCTGGATGATCATTTCCCTCTCCGCGTGTGGCAAACAGGAAGTGGGACTCAATCTAACATGAATACTAATGAGGTCATCGCTAATCGAGCTATCGAGATTGCAGGAGGGCAGCTGGGATCAAAGGATCCTATCCACCCAAATGATCATGTCAATATGGGACAATCTTCTAATGATACGTTTCCCACCGCCATGCATATTGCCGCAGTCGAAAGAATTTACGATCACCTACTGCCGGAACTTACGCGACTGCATGACTCAATTAAAAAAAAATGTTCCGAATTTCAAGGCATTATTAAAATTGGGCGAACTCATTTAATGGACGCAACGCCTCTTACTCTTGAGCAAGAATTCAGTGGATATGTGCAACAATTAATTAATGGGATCGAAAGAGTAAAGAGTTGCCTTCCTAGACTCAGTCAAATAGCACTTGGTGGTACAGCGGTAGGAACCGGGCTCAACTCACACCGTGATTTTGCGGTGAACGTAGCAGAAAAAATCAGTTCGCTCACAAAACGAGATTTCATAACAGCCCCCAATAAGTTTGAATCGCTCGCATCACATGATGCTGTGGTCGAGGCTAGTGGAGTTATGAAAACACTTGCCTGCTCTCTCATGAAAATCGCTAACGATATAAGGTGGCTTGGATCTGGACCTCGATGCAGCATAGGCGAGTTAACCCTACCAGCGAACGAACCGGGAAGTTCAATTATGCCAGGCAAGGTTAACCCTACGCAATCTGAAGCAATGACGATGGTTGCAGCTCAGGTAATTGGTAATGACACTGCAATCGCTGTTGGCGGTTCTTCAGGTAATTTTGAACTTAATGTATTTAAACCAGTTATGATTTACAATTTACTTCAATCTATTCAACTCCTCGGCGACTCATGTCGTTCTTTTAATGAACATTGCATTTCAGGAATCAAACCTAACAAATCTCAGATTGACGCCCACTTAAAAAACTCTCTCATGCTCGTAACGGCACTCAATCCTCATATTGGATATGATAATGCTGCTAAAGTCGCTAAAAAAGCGTACGAAGAAACCACCACTCTGAAAGAAGCGGCTGTTTCCCTTAAGTTACTTACTGCTGAGGAGTTTGACGATAAGGTTCGTCCTGAAGAGATGACGGGCCCTAAATAGCCATCCAAAATTCGGAGCTCAACTAACTTACGATCAACCTTCCGCGTATGAAAACATTTTTTCTACGCAACTTAGAGCATTCTTTTGAACCTTAGAATCAAGTTCAATGACATTATAGGAAGTTGGTTTTTCAAGTGCATTAAGAATATTCTCTAAAGAATTAGCCTTCATGTATCGGCAGGTAGTGCAGGTGCCTACAAATTGCTTGTCTGGAAATTCTGATTCCAAAATTCCCGTCAATCCACATTCTGTTAGTATAAAAAAAGTTTTTCGGTCAGATTCACGCACATAACTTAGCATACCACTAGTTGATCCTACGTAGTCAGCCTTGTCTACCACATCAGGTCTACATTCTGGATGTGCCAAAATTTCTACCCCCGAGAAATTCTTCCTCACTTGGTCAACGCTTTCTGGTTGGTACTCTTCGTGGACATAGCAGGTTCCGTCATACAACTCAATGTCTTTTCGCACTCCATTTTTCTTTAAATATTTTTTTATATTTTCGCCCATCAACCGATCTGGTAAAAAATAAATCTGATCATTTTCAATCCGCTCTATTACCTTATATACATTGGATGAGGTAACGCATGTATCACATAGTGCTTTTACTTCAGCCGTAGTATTTATATAACAAACAAATGTGTGGTGCGGAAATTTTGCACGCAAATTTTTAACATCTTCAGCAGTGATTCCATCTGCTAAAGTACAACCTCCATCAGGATTTGGGTCTAGCACTACCTTGTCTGGATTTAGAATTTTAGCTGTCTCCGCCATGAAACGAACCGATGCAAAAACAATCACTTCGGCATTTGACTCCCGTGCCTTTTTAGCTAAACCGTACGAATCACCCATATGATCCGCTACACCGTACAGGATTTGGGGTGCAACATAATTGTGCGCCAAAATGATGGCATTTTTCTCCTGTTTGAGTGTCTCGATGCGTTGAATTATCGTTAAGAGCTCCTCACAACTCTGTTCAGTAAATCGACAAAACGGATTCCCCACTTGAATATCTTTAAGCTTGGCGTAAAGTTGTTGAGAGGTAATCATTGGGATTAACCTGGCGGCCACTTTAAAGAGCGCCCACCCAAAAGGTGATAATGAATATGAAAAACCGACTGTCCGGCTTCCACTCCACAATTAACTACTATTCGGAATCCAGTCGTATCTAATCCCTTTTGCTTTGCGAGCTCGTTAGCCACAGAATAAATTGAGCCTATGAGCGCGTGATCATCTTCTTTGATTTCTAATATAGTGGAGAAATGTTTTTTAGGGATAATTAGAAAATGGATTGGAGCCTGCGGATTAATATCCTTAATGGCAAAAATGTTACCATCATCATAAACTTTTTCTGCAGGGAGATCCCCCTTATCAATCATGCAAAACAAACATTCACTCATAATTCAATTTTTTTCACTTTGAAAAATTTTTCGTTAGCTAGTAGGTTCCTTTATAGGGAGTTGATTCTTGGCCTCCGTGTTTCTCCATATTTTGAAGGTAGTTTCGTATTTCCTCTTTGTAGGAAATAAAAGGATCAAGCATTAAAAATGGTGCTTCATTCCTGCCAAACCGAAATCCTATCCAATCTATAAGATATAAAGACTCACTATTCACATCTACAAGAGTCTTGACTAACTCGCCTCTCCCATCAGCACGCGTACCCCTTGGAGGAATAGTCTTTGCATACTCTATAGCACCATCGTTTGTTTTTCTTACAGCTTCTCCTGTGCCTTCCAGACTCCAGTAAAGGCCACTGTTCTTATTAATATTATGATATTCCAAGTCAAGACTCTTCAGCCATGGATCATGCCAATCTAAGTTTTCTTCTTTCCTAAATTCGGAGAGCATCCAATATTTTGTCGCCCAATCAACACGGCCTATTAACGCTTCAGGTCCTTTAGACAAATCATTCAACACCGAATCCCACTCATGTATAATCCAGTCCGTCTCACGATTCATTCCAGCTAGGTGCTTCCTCGCAGTTTGCATCATATCTATTTGTAACTCGAGTGCCGTTGTGTGGCGTCCATTTCTTAAAACTAATTCCCATTTAAATTCTTGATCTCGTGATATCGCCCGCATGGTCTCCACTGATTCGGCCAGTATCCAGTCAGGATTGGCAATATCCTGCTCCATGAGCTCAAGCATAAGAGTGGTGGTTCCCATTTTCATAGCGGTTGCAAACTCGCTCATATTTGAGTCACCAACTAATAAATGGATCCTTCGGTACTTACTGGGGTCTGCCAGCGGTTCATCGCGAGTGTTGACTATAGAGCGGTTATACTGAACCCATCGGTAGAACTCATTTGGGATATGATCTGCCCTTTGAGAAATCTGAAAATCAACATTAGCTTCTGCTTCCTCGACAAAGTTGCCCTCCCAGTCGCGAAAAGGATGAGGGTTACACGCGCCAATTCTCCCTGCGCCGCAATAAATTTGTCGGGTAACTAAAAATGCTGACAGCAATTTCAGGTTTTCGCGTTCATCAAAGGGAAACCCTCGGCCAACCAAATAATTCTCATGACAACCAAACGTCGCGTTAGTTTCAAGATCGACATTGTTTTTAATAATGCCTATTGAGTCTCTCCAACCGAGCTCTTCCACCGCATCTTGAATCAGTGTATCCCCCGCGCGATCATAGGTAACGAGATCGGTCAGAGTAAAGCATTCTGGCGAAGCGTATTCCAAGTGACCCATATCTAGATATATACGCCCGGCATTTAATAAGAAACCGCCGTTTTCAGGTGGTTCATCGTTGGCTCGGTAGTGCTGATCGAGAACCCCAAGTCTTGATGTTTTAAAGATGTGGTCTTTGATTCTAATTGCCGCTTCCACCGGATCAAGCTTAAATTCATTATCTTTGATCAGTAGGCCATATTCAGTTTCGATACCATAGATTCGATTTCTCACAACTATTGAATCACCTCTAATTTTAAAGCAGAAATTTCACTTTCACTCAATGTGCGATAAAGACACTTGCGTCCCGTATTATTGTTGAGAACTGCCGCTTCAAGGCTCCAACTGTCAAATGCTTCTTTTAGATCAGTTGGAATGTCTTCCGTTTCCTCCTCAGCCTGATCATTGTCTTCAACTGATGAATTTGCATCTTCTTCTAGTTTAGGTTTCTTACGGCCTTCCTCCCACATACGCAACGCTGATTGAATTGATTTATCTAAATCCAATAACATAAAATCGGTGCTTTCTATTGCTTTTTGTATTCGTTCTCTCACTTTACTATCACCCGCAATAACGGTTCCTTTTTTAAATTTTTCCCAGTAACCGTCATAGTTGACTCGAAAAAATTCGGCACTCCCTTCATGGTTTATTTCAGCAAGTAACATTTGAATCAGATAAGGGGCCCGTTGAATTTCTTCGAAGTTTTGCTTGAGTGCCGGTGCGAGTCCAAATTGTAGAAGCCTTCCAATGGTTACGTCCTCTGATGAACGGTTGAATCCTTCAGCATGTGCCATATCCAGAAGTGTCATACGCAAACGTTCGACATCTGCAGGGTGGCCTAACCCACCTAGAGCAATACGATCATAAATTTCAAAAATTTTTCCAGGTTGCGGAGAAAACCCGATAATAAGCGCCCCTTCATTATAAGGAACCCCTATAACTGGCTGTCCCTTAAACAGCTTTTCACGAACATAACTATGGCGCGTAGAAATCGCTTCCATCCAACGAAAAGGCTCTTCAAACATTTTCAACTCCTGCTCATAGAAGATTCGTAAATAGACTCCATATGATCGTCTGAAATAAACTGATACCCATCTTTAGTAATCTTCGCAATGATAGGGTAAAGTTTGTCTTCGGGCCGGGCTTGCCCTGTGGCTGAATCAAATTGAGCAGCTGTCTGTAGTAGACGTATTGATAAAGAGGTCGCTTCTTCCTCTGACCTTTCTCCTAATGGGCTACTACCCCAAAGATTCTCGTGTTCTAAAACACCCTTTATCATAGGAGATCCAGACCCTGTTGCGACATAAGTCAGTATCTGAAATTCAGCTCCCAGCATATCGTAAAAATAAAGAAATACTTTTTTCTGTTCTTTATCATAAATAGCAAAAAGAGGGCTCACCCCACCCACACCCTGCAAAGCCATCCCCACATTATCTTTGAGCAGTTTTGACAAAGCACGGACTTTGCCTTCCGTGCTCATGGTCCGCAATTGTGAACGCCTATAATATTCAAAGTTATGTGATAGGATGCGTGCCATTTCGAATGCTGTAGCCGGAACCCCTGCGATAGCCATTAATGAAAAATCATCTATGGGGATTACTTTATCGCAACGATCATACATGATCGCATTTCCAGCAGTAGCTCTGCGATCACCCGCCACAATTATTCCATCTTTATAATGGAAAGCCAGGACTGTGGTTCCTTGAGGGATTTCTAAAGCCTTATTTTCAAAAATACCTGAAGACACTTTCTGTGGATAGTGACCTGATTTTTTAAGGAGCTCGAGAAAGTCGCCAGAAGTGTGGATTCGTTCAAGGTTTTCTGTCATTGGCCGGTTCGTTGTTTGTAGTTTTCTGATTGTTTAGGGTCAACCCGTTTCATTCGCTTGAGAATATCATCACGACCCGGTCGTTCAACATTCGGACTAGATGGTCCTGATTCCTTGCGGTCGGGAGTAGGATCCTTTTTTTCTTCTCTTCTTAATGGATCGTTCATAACCATGGGAATTGCTCCTTTTTGGAATTAATCAAATGTTCTACGTCAGCCGAGCTGACAACTTGAGAAAGATCTATAAAGTCACCGCCCGTAAACTCGATACCCGTCCAGTGAATATTTTTTATCTGATCCTCGCTGTTTGTAACGGCCAAGCCACGCACCAGAGCCCTCGTATCTTCAGGTGGCTCTTTTATAGCGCGCTGAATTTCATCTTCAGAAAACATGGAGTATACATCACCTGCTTGCTCAAGTCCTCGGTACAAGCCTCTTTCTGGATCAAGATTATGATACTCTAAATCTAGGCTTTTTATCCAAGGATCATCCCAACCCACCCCTTCTGATTCAGTAAAACGGGTAAAAATATCTTTTTTTATTGCCCAATCAATTCGATCAGCTAGCTTTTCAGGGTGGTGTTTGAGTTCATTCAAAGTACGTGCCCATTCGCGGATAATCCAATCCCTCTCTTTGCATTGCCCTGATAGATTTTTATCTGCTGCGTCAAGATAGAATTCTTGTATTTCAAGTGATGTTATCGTTTTGCCATTCCTACATTTCAAAGCAATAGTCCCTGTCTGGTCTCGAGAAATATTTTTAATATCATCAACTGGATTCTCTAGGGCCAAAGGCGATTCTAATTTATCTTCTCCAATTAGAGTCAAGATCAATCGAGTTGTTCCAACCTTCAAAGCAGTTGCATAAGGGGACATATTTGCATCACCTAGAATAAGGTGAAGTCGACGGTACTTGTCTTGTGTCGCATGGGGTTCATCCCGAGTATTAATAATAGGTCGTTGGGTCATCGTCTCTATACTCAATACCGTTTCTATAAAATCGGACCGCTGTGCAAGCTGGAGTCCACTAAATGAATTATCATCTTTAAGTTCAGTTCCGACCTTGCCAGCTCCTGCGTATAGTTGGCGAGTTATAAGAAACGGAACCAAACGTTCTACCCAATGCTCAAAGGGAAGTCGACGTGATATGAGATAATTATCATGCGTACCGTAGCTATGCCCTAGATAGTCGGTGTTATTCTTGAATACGCAAACCCTACCAACCTTGTCGTCTTGATTTCTTAGGTGAGCACACTCGGAAACAATGCGTTCACCGGCCAGATCATGCACCACTAATTGAAAAACACTGCCACATTCGGGGGTGCTATATTCTGGATGCGTGTGGTCATTATAAAACCTTGCTCCGTTTTCAAGTACCCGGTCGCGTTTCATCTCCCAATAACTGTAGGGACGTTTACGATCCTCAACGCAAAAAGCATCTTCTTCCTCGTCCTGTGCCAGAGAAGGCACATTAAACCCTCGCATATCCTGATGAGAACGTTCTCGAGAATAAGCCCAATTACAAAATTCACTTTTCATCTCACAGCGACGCACTAGGGCCATTGACTCCTCTACGACATCGTAACTTTCTACCTCATTGCGCACGATCCCATATTCTGTTTCTAGGCCTAACAAAGGAACTGAAGAACTCATATGATCGATCGGTTGAGAGTTTCAGCGGCAGCCTGGTCAGACTGGTTGGGTCGACGCACCCTTACCACATCGCGCGGATCTAGGTCAAGCAATTGAAGCCAATCCTCCAGATTTGATTCTGCGGGAAGCAAGTTGCCATCCGTAAACTCAGTTTTTAGACATTCTGTTAAATCTTTGGACAAAATTTTTAACTCTTTTCCATCGATGGCTCTTTCAATTGCTTTTTCTTTGGTTCTTTTGACTATCCCCTCAATAATCGCACCAGAAATAAAGTCCTTCCAGTAAAGATTTTTGAGTTTACCAGTGCGTAGGGTAAGAACCAAAACCTTCTGTCGAGAGCTCTTCCTAAATAGGGCATCGAGAAATGGCTGAGTCATTTGATCAAGGTTTTCGTGCTCTCGAGGTAAATTAGGTTTAAGATAAACCCTAAGTATCGCATTGCAATCTTCACGATTGGGACGACCCACTTTTATCTTTCGATCGATTCGGCCAGGTCTCAAGATGGCAGGATCTATCAGGTCGGGCCGGTTAGTGGCGAGAATAACAACAGCTTCTCGAAGCGATTGGATTCCATCCATCTCAGCACAGAACATAGGTACCAGCGTATTGCTGATATTATTTCCACGCATGGCCTGCCTTGTTCCAAGAATAGATTCTGCTTCATCAATAAAAATAAAAGGCACTTGGCCCTTTTCCTTATAATCACGCGCCTTTTTAAAAATTTCCCTTACTTTACGCTCCGACTCCCCAAGCCACATGTTAAGAATTTCGGGACCTTTGACATGGATAAATCGACCTTCGAGATCTTGATTAGATTCTTTTTCCTTAAGTTGACGAATGATGTCTGAAAGAATAGCTCTGCCAATGAGGGTTTTACCACAACCCGGAGGTCCGTAAAATAAAAAACCCTTTGGCAATTGGTATTCCATGGTTTTAAGAATATCCTTATGTAAAATAGGGTACTCGATAACCTTGCGCACTTCCTCAATAACTTTAGATTGCCCTCCTACCTCGGACCAGTCGATTTGAGCCAAATCGTCTTCGATAACAACGCCAGACGTTCTCTTAGGTAGCCGAGCCAAAATAACCCGTTGGTTCGGGTCGAGAATGACCTCATCACCCACCTTCAATGTCTCTGTTTCCAGATCGGGGTGATTCGAGGCTAAGGTTTCGCTGTTGGCAGCTTGCCCGGTTATCAACCACTGTCCATCTGTTAATCGCGTGGTGATGCGAGCAATCGGCCCTTGCTCAGGCTTAGGCAACTTAGCTATAGCAACAAACCCCTCGTTGAGCGCAACTTGATCACCAGGCTGAAGAGTTTCTTCTTCAAGAATTTCTGGAGAGACAGCAGCCTGATACTCTGTACCTCCAACTACTAAACGATAAAGACCTCCCTTTCCCAGTCCCAACACAGTTCCAATACGGTGGGCAGGGGACTTTAACTTAGCAACGGTTTCCTCGAGATTTTTAATTTTTAAAGCATATTGCTGTGATACCTGTTGCGCCTGAAATAATGCGTCTCGCAAATCAAAAATCTTCTCTTGGAGCTTAGGATTATCAGCCGTTTCACCCAAAAGTTGGTCAATCAGTTCGATAATATGGGGTTGGTCACCCATGAGTATAAATCCCTATAATTAAGTTGATATTAATATCTAATTCTAAATCGAAAAAAAATTGCACGTCAAGTTAATTTAACTATATCAAACTATTACTTTCTTCCTTATGGCGACCAATGGTGAGTATTAAAAGGTCTTTTTTGGCCATTTCGTCCTTTGAAGATTTTCTGGTACAATTTCCCTTTTAAAACATTGATTAATCTATTTTGGCATACAATAAGCCAGCTATTGTATGTTAGAAAGTCGATTTCATCAAAGTAGGATCGACGCAAAGTAATTGCTGCTTTACTTTTTTACCTTTTTTATGGACCACATTAGGCCTTCAGCCAGTATCGATAAGTGCATCTTAAGCTTCAGCCATGATCGGTACACTTCACGAAAAAAGGCAAACGCTGCCGCTATTGCAAAAGCCGAACGTGAAATTGCATCTAACAGCAATGGTGTTAGCCACCTTATCCTGCGAGCAACTGATGACAAAATAGACCATCTAAAGTTTCTCTTCCTTATCAACGGTATTCCTGTCATGTGTTACGCGCTAGGGAACCTACTAATTTCCAGCCTCAAAGAAATCGTCATCATAGGTTCCGAAGAAGTGGAGCAAGTTGCCACTAATTTTTTAGAAACAGTGGGGACGCAAGGGAAAAAAGTATCGTTTGTCAGAGAAGACTCAAATAAGTTAAACCTTTTTAACACTATGCAGTTAGGAAAACACCGGTTGAATATTGAGCCAAATGAATTGATTTTATTCCAACCTGGCGACCTACCATTCATGTTCGATATTGAAGAAATCCTGAACGATAGCGACATTCAAAATTACAATTTGATTCTTTGGCTTAACTCCAGACAAATGATGTTCCCGAATCACCAGCATAATCCAGACAGCGAATTTGTTCGGCGTAACTATCACTACCGCGCCCTTTGTAAAGAAACAAACGAACTACATGAAGTCAAAGAACCCAACATTTATCCAATCAACCTGTCCGCAGTAGATTCAGACATCATTGACCATCTGCACTCAACAAGAAAAGATGGAAATATAATTAAGGCCGGTATCCGAAAAGCACTTTCTATGCCATCAAGAATATTAAAACTACTTCCCATAATGGCACACCACGCACTACACTTCAGGTCTGATTTAAAGCAATTTCGCAAGGAAGATAAATACCTGTTTGGAATGCAAAGAGATAATTTTGATCGCGCTGTTTCGGTTTTATTAGATACTGAATTCATAACCAAATTCCATAGCGCCCCAGCATTTGTTTCTGATGTAGACGCGCTGGAAGATTGGGAAGACTTTGAATCCCTTACACATTATGCCAATCTTAAACATGGGGAGGAAGGCCTAGCACATATTCATCCTTTTGGTGAAGAATTACTCCGCTTTCGTGAAGAACAAATGCCTAGCCTGAAAACCAAAATAGATATGTACAATAATTTCCCAGCCTACATCAATTCATTTTACCAATCCCTCAAAATGAACCGTGTGCCTTTCCCGAATGGAAGTCGATACGTCCCACATAAGACTAACCATGAAAAAAACGGGTCTGCTCAAAAAACAAAACATGCTTTTTCTTGGTATTCCAATAAATGCAACGCCGTTAAACTAGGGCGTGTTAGTCAAATTATTTAAATAGTTTTATGGCAATCACTGAAATACGAAAATTAGATCTGTTGGCTCGATTTTCTCAAACAGAATTTTTTTCCCATGGCAGTAAACTCAACTATGCCAAGCTAGAACGGTTTATACTCATTTCCTTTTTACTTCATTTTTCGGTTGTGATCTTTGGTTTAGTTGCTCCTTTAAATACTAAAAAACCTCTAACGCCACCACCAATTAAAGTAAAATATGTCAATACCCAAACACCCGTACCCCTTAAACAAAAACAAACACCCGCTGACTCCCTAAAACCAAAAATAAGTCAGAAGAAAAAAACAAAACCACCTGGGTTGCTAGCAAGAACGAGCCACAAGACATTTGTAAAAAAACAATATCCTAAACAAAAAAAACACCGCCAAATAAAAACGACCACTTCAAAAACCCAGAACATTCCTAGCATCATTCACCAATCAAGCCCCCAAGTTACGAAAAAGAAAAAAGGGGAGAACCAACAAAAAGTACATCCTGTCCCTTCCAAATTTATGGGCTCAAAAGGAACTCTGACTATGCTTGATGAGTTGAACCAAGAAAAATACGCCCCAGAAAACCCACAAGTTGAAGAAAAAGAAGAACTGGACGAGGATGAACCCATTTCTCTTGACACTAAAGAAGCAAAATATGTTTCATATTTCAGTCGCATTAAACAACAAATTCAGCGTGTCTGGGTTTACCCATCCCAAGGAATAAAGAGAACCCTTAGTGGAGAACTCACGCTTAAATTTGAAATTTCGAAGGATGGAAACCTTCTTGGCCTACGATTGATTAATAGCTCAGGCTCCAACATCCTTGATGCTAATGCCATTAAGGCAGTGAGGGGGGCCGCGCCCTACTATCCATTTCCAAAAACAATCACCAAAAAAAAGCTTTCTATACTTGCAACATTTGTATACAACTCCAAATAATATTTACTGGGGCGCACAATAGAAACCTTACCCAAAAAGCGAGTCCACCTCAAACCCCTACCATCAGAGTAGCCCCTTAATAGTAAAAACACGCAGTTTTTGCTTCGGATTAAAATTGATGGCCTTTCGCCCCTTAAACGCTTATTTTTTAAAACTACAACTTGCCTGTAGTTTGGGAATAGGCTCCACCCATACCTCAAACCTTTATTTACATTCCCACTCCGTGTTGATAGTCTTACAGAATATAGTGAGAGTTCCATCCTAAAATGTACAAAATTGATTCTAATATATCTGTTTCAATGGACTCAGAAAATACCTGCGTAGTCCTTCCCTTATCTCGCCCTCCTTCGAACTGGTCGATGGTTGACTGGTATTGGAAAAAAATTTGCGGCATTCCGTTTTTATTGAGAAATATTTTCAGTCTTCAGCGATCCGGGGTCAACTCGCTAATTATTTATAGCAATACTGAGAATACTGCTCTTCACAAAAAGCTTTTCAAGGAAAATAAATTAACCCTTAAGTTAACTTTTGAAACCAATATTACGGAAGTGGTTAGAGTTACTAAAAATTACCCCACCTTGGTTTTAAATGGCGGAGCGCTTCATACAAAGCAAGAAATTGAGTCTGGCATGAACTTCACAAATCAACCTGATGAAGCATTGGTCTATCCTATTGATCGCACAATCATGACCGAAACCCTTAACCAAATAATCATGGGTAATAAGGTTTCCTTGACTCAATCATCCAATTATCAAGAATCCCTCATTAACTTTTTACCGGGGAAAAATGACTCCCATATAAACAAGCCAGAGGATTTTCTTATTCAACACAAAAACCTTTTACAAAGCAGTGGACTGAGCAATGATAGCTTTATGGATAAAACCATCACCCGATTTTTCTCTCGTCAACTCACAAGGTTTTTTTTAGAAACTCCTCTCAGCCCTAACATGATCACTATTTTGAGTCTTTTTATCGGCTTAATTTCAGCAAAATTTTTTCTTCAAGGTACTTATGAAAATAGCATAATTGGCGCTGCGCTCCTTTTGCTCTCTGCATGGATTGACTGCACAGACGGAGAAGTGGCCCGACTTAAATTTTCTGAATCAAAAATTGGGGGGAAGTTGGATATTCTTTGCGATAACCTGGTTCATTTTTCAGTATTTTTTGCGATTGGCATGGGGTTATATAAATCCACCGAGAATAATATTTTTATATTTTTTGGCGCACTTGCTGTGTTTGGAAGTTTTGTTTCCTTTCTCATTCTTAGTTCATCAATTATCGATAAAAAAGAAAAGGTTTCTGCAAATGCAGTTGATCTAAAAAAGAAAAATACGCTAACTGATAACATGGCAAACAGGGATTTTATTTATTTTCTTTTTTTTATGTCACTGATTGGTAGGGTTGATATTTTTATATGCATTACTGCTTTTGGCTCGAATATTTTTGCAGCCTATCTTGCCTACTCTAAAATCAAGCCCCTCTTGCATGCAAGTTGATCCTTTCTTAATAAAATTCAATTTTTTACTCCTCCATCAAAACTTTTGCTTCCAATTTCGAGAAAAAGTTTTTCACCTGAACTAAGTCTTCCACCACCTCGCAAGAAGGTAATGAATCTAAAAACTGTTTACCATAACCTCGATGGATCATTCTTGAGTCTAAGATAGAAACAACCCCTGTGTCTGATTGTTTTCGTATCAACCTACCAAACCCCTGTTTCATTTGAATGATGGCGCGTGGTATCTGGTAATGTGAAAACGGATCAATTGACCGTCTGTGTAAATCTTCTATACGTGCTTCTGTAAGAGGTTCGCTTGGCACATCAAATGGAAGCTTTGTGATTATGACACTCTTAAGGGCATCTCCCGGGATATCGACTCCCTGCCAGAAGGAATTGGTTCCAAAAATCACACTCGGTGTTTCCTTGAAACGCCGTATCATTTGACCCGTAGGAATTTCTCCTTGCCTAAGAAGAGACAGTTTGCTGGACAAATGTTGCAACCGATCATACACCTGATCCATTAAGGCATAACTAGTAAATAGTATGAAAGTTCTTCCTTGGGATATTTCCACTAATTCCCCACATCGTCTTGCCATTGCAGATACATATTTTTCCATTTCCTCGGAAGGTTCAGGCAAATCTCCTGAAATATAAAGAAGTGCCTGGCTAGGGTAATCAAACGGGGAGTCTAGAATGCTTTGTTCCTGCGGTTTAAACCCAATTCTCTCCTGAATAAACTCAAAACCTCTATGCGTCGTCAATGTAGCTGACGTCAATACAACTCGATCTATTTTTGAAAATACTTGCTCTTGTAATTCTCCCGCTGCATTCACTGGAACTCCTTGGAGAACGACTCGATTAAATCTTTTTTTCTCAGTAATTTCCAACCAGTAAACATATTCATCAAGATGCTGATTAAGAAAAGCCGGGATAGCGTTGTTAAACTCAATACAACGATTTGCCGCGGATGTGATTTCTACACGATCTTCTTCTGATTGCACCATTCCTTCAAAATTTTTTAAACTTTCATGCAATTCTTTCATGGGAAAATAAATCGAATTATCAATTGCGATCGGCTTATAAAGGCGAAGAACACGATCTTTCCCCCCGTATTCCTCAACAATACAAGTAAAAAAAGTCTCAACTGCTTTTCGAACCACCCCAACCAGGTTACGTAAATGGAGGACATAATCGTGCTCAATGCGGGAAAGCAAACCCTTTCGAGTTCGTGAATGGTAAAGTCGGTCCAAAAAATAATATAAATAAGAGTTAGATATTTTCAGCCCAAGGAATGACGTTGCTGACTCTTCTATATTCTGCGCCTCATCAAAAATAACGGCATCAAACCTTGGAAGCACTGCCCCATTACTAGCAACGTTAGCGAAAAAAAGATGGTGATTAACTATTAGCAAATGTGCACTAAACCACCGTTTTCTCTCTTTGAAATAATAGCAAGTACTGTAGGTTTCGCAGTTTTTGCCGAGACACAAATCTTTTTGCCTACCCACATCCTCCCATACTGAAGGAAGTGGCTCAAAGGGCAAATCTCCCTTCGTACCATTTTGAGTTTCACCTACCCAATCAAAAATAGCTGCCATCTGTTCATCTTCCTCTACCGTGGCGAAAAGACCCGCTTGGCTTGCACGTTTCAACCTTCTCAAAGAAAGATAGTTTTCATGACCCAAACAAAGCGCATAGCGAAATGGGATTTTTAATTTTTCATGAATGAGTGGAATATCGTGATAAAGAAGTTGCTCCTGTAAAGCTTTACTATAAGTTGAGACCACAACCTTTTTGTTATGTTGTACCGCCCATAAAATCGCTGGGATTAGGTAAGCCAAGCTTTTGCCTGTGCCAGTTCCTGCCTCCACAATCAAATGGTGTTTATCATCAAAAGCTCTCCCCACAGCTTCTGCCATAGCAATTTGTTGGGGCCTACGCTCAAACTCTTCTATGGCGTCAGACAAAAAGCCATCTTTATCTAGGTATTTCCCTACCTCTTTCTCAATCATAGTCAAGCATGTTATGTGGACAGAGTCCCCTGGTAAAGTAATTTCTCATCTTGACAACATAATTCATTGGGTTGACCTTGAGCATTAAATTTTCTATGCTAGCTAAGGTATTTCTCACTCCTCAATATAGGTATTGGATTTACACTTCATTTCTAAACCCACAACTTTTAGGCCAAGCCAACGAAACATAAGATAGATTTTTATATTTGGAGAGTTTTTATGAAAAAAATCGCCTTGATAATATTACTTCTTTCTTTTTGTTCTATAAATGCTGAAGCCAAAGAGAATAACGAACAGACTCTCAAAGATTCATTGGCTGTAATAGATGAAATAATGAATTCCCCCGACCAAGAAATACCAAGTAAGTTAATTTCTCAGGCAAAAGCTATACTTATTTTCCCAACTTTGGTCAAAGCGGGGTTTCTCGTTGGAGGTAGGTATGGTGAAGGAGTCGCTTCAATGCGAGCCAAGAAAACCGGTAAATTCGGACCTCCAACATTTCTAACCCAAGGAGGATTGAGCTTTGGTTTTCAAATCGGAGCGGAAGCGGTGGACCTTGTTCTGTTGGTTATGACGCAACGGGGGTTGGAAAGTCTACTTAAAGACGAATTCACTTTAGGAGCTGATGCAGCTGTTTCCGCAGGACCCATTGGTCGCCATGCCGAAGCGGCAACCGACTTAGGGATGCGAGGTGAAATCTATTCTTACTCAAGAAGTAAAGGTGCTTTTGCCGGTGTTTCCTTAAAGGGAACGGTAATTACGACCGATGAGGAAGCCAATTTTGCTTATTACGGCCGATTTTTTAAAGCCAAAGATATACTGATAAGAGACAAGGTTAAAAAGATTCCCGCGTCAGGCCAGCAGTTTATTGAAGGGTTAAATTTTTTAGCCCCGCCAAAAAAAAGAAAATAACCTGAATTTGTTGACAAGTTTTAGTTTTATTTTAGTCAAGCAGCGATTTTCCCACGCAGCTTAGCGCTAACCATATCCAGAATAGTGACCACCACGGCAATTGCGAGAAGAGCAGTTCCTGCCTGGTTATACTGCAATAGATTGATCCACTGTTGAAGTAAAAATCCGATTCCTCCGCCACCCACAAACCCGATTATTGTCGACATACGCACATTTATATCCCAACGATAAAAACTTAACGCCAAGAATTGAGAAAATACCTGTGGCACCACGGCAAACAAAACTACTTGCATCGCTGTTGCTCCTGTCGCGGTAATAGCCTCTACAGGGCCAAAGTCGATACTCTCTACTTGCTCTGAAAATAATTTTCCTAATGCCGCAATGGAGTGAACCGTTAGCGCTAATACGCCTGCAAAGGGACCTATCCCCACCCATACTGCGAACAAAATCGCCATAATTAAAGGCTCGACAGATCGTAATACATTAAATATCGTACGGACCGAATAATAAATGGCAGCACCCGTCGGGTGAGAAGTCATTATATTGCGTGCGCCTAAAAAACTCATCGGAACAGCAATAAGAACAGCAAAAGTCGTTGCCATTAATGCAAGGAAAATCGTTTCAATTATCTTTGCTATTGTTAACTTTAGGGTGTCACTAAACCACCACTTTCCTGTTCTCCATTCTAAAATAGTTCGAATTTTTTGCACATCTCCTCGTGCGATTGGAGGAACAATAATGTCGCTATGGAAATTACCTCCCGCATCTGTTTCAAACAAACCCAGAGGATATTCTTGCTCTATTGAATTGATCCACACGATTCTTCCAATCTCATTGGGCCTAAAACCTTTTCCTGACACCTCTATAGTATTTCCTATTTGACCTGAATCAGTTGATAGAGTTAGAACAGGCCCTTGGACATCTTTCTCAATTTGACCAAGCGGCAATTGCTGGCCTGACAAAACAAAATAGGCATCGGCTGATTCTGTTTCCGTTTCAAACGCAAAAAGATCGGGATGCAAAAGGTCTCGAATCAGGGGCTTGACCAAGTGGGAATCTCGAACCAATTCCCCTAATTCAATCTCTGTAACACGCCAACCATAGCTATAAATAGAAATTAGCAGAAGTGCAAAAAACAAAAAACGCGTTCTAGCGTAAAAGGGACGCCTGTAGGAAATATCAATTGATGGCTTAAAATCTACCATGGGAACATGAGACCTAATTATTCCAATAAGATCAAAGCTTCAATCCTATAGCACTAAACCATAAGAGTCCAAGGCCTGCAAATAACACAGTTCCATTTAACTTAACTGCCAAAGAATGAATTTTTTTAAATTTCACCTCATATGATTTTTTTTCTTCTGCGGAACTAGCCGACTGTCTAAGAACTTTCAAATTTCTTGACTTAGGACTTACAACCAAACCGGCATAAAACCATCCGACTATCATAATGAACAGAAGTATTTGCTTGGGACCAAAGAGTTCTTGAGTGCTAACCAGCAGGGAAAGCAAAGTCATCACAGCGCACACATAACCCAAAAAATAATACCTAGGGAAAATGACACCCACCACTTCCCCAGCTTTTTCACGGTCCAATAACTTGAAAATTACCGGTGCAGTAAAAAATGAAAAAAAAACAATACTACCAACCCAACACACCAAACTAAGAATATAAACAAAATGAATAAAATCCATCAACATGTTACAAACCTATGTTTTTACAGAATTAATCTTGAGTTAGTTCTAAATTCTTAATAAAAATACTACTCTAAGCACTAAGAGCTGATTTGATTTCCTCAACAATCTTCAATGCAGCTATATTAGGATCCTTGGCATCACGAATAGGTCGGCCTACAACTATAAGGTCAGCGCCGTTAGATATTGCATCTTTAGGTGTAACGATGCGGCTTTGATCATCCTTTTTGACGTCCGCCCATAACGGGCGGATTCCAGGAACCACTACCTTGAAGTGATTACTGAATGTGCGCTTGATTAAAGCGACTTCTTCACCAGAACAAATAACTCCAGCGCATCCTGATTCTTTAGCTACATTAGCTCGATCTAGTACCAATTGTCTCAAGCTAAGGCTTTCTTTATAACCCAAATCCCCAAGCTCTGATTCTGAAACGTTGGTAAGAACGGTAACAGCTAAAACTTCCAGCCCCAAATCTTTGACTTCGGTCGCGGTTTGTAAGATTGAGCTGCCATCCGACCCATGAACGGTAATGAATTGAACTCCATGCGTGGCGGCCGACCTCAGTGCCGAACGAACTGTAGCTGGGATATCATGTAACTTAAGATCTAAAAAAACAGATGCGGAACTGTTTTGCTTCACTGTTTTGAGAACATCAGGCCCTTCCTTAATAAATAACTCAAGCCCGACTTTAAAACAACCGACTGTATCGCCGAGTGCACGAACATACCTTTCGGCCTCTTTTCGGTTCGGAACATCCAGCGCGAAAATCAGCCTATTCTTTGCAGATATGGATAGATTCACGTGAGATTCAAGATAAAAACAACGCTCTAAGCAAAGACCTTATAACGACATTTTGTCTATTTTTTATACGCCACATTTCGTTAGATATTAGAGTTTTTAAGTATGTTTGTCTAGTTAGAGAAAATGTGATTTCAAGAATCAAATATCGCATCATGAAAACGAGACATTGTAGATCCATCCATCACAAAATTAGATTTCATTTCAACCGATTCTCCTACGAGTTCTTGAAGCATCATTTCAGGAATATTTGCCCCCGCATGAATGGTATGTAAAACACCACTGCCAAAACGTAAATTAATATCAGTAAACAAAAATTCTCCCGATTCCTCTAAAAATCCTTGTAAATTAGCAGGGCCGCGCAGTTGAAGTCGAGTGCCTAGTCTTTTAGCGGATTCAATAATGTCAGGAATCAATTCAATTCGACTTACCATCACCTCGCCCGCTCGCGCTACCAACCTTTCTCGAGGGACTACCACAACGGGAAGACCTTTTTTATTTGAAAACCAGTCAATACTAAATTCCCTACCTTGAACAAATCGCTGAAAAATATGATTTGGTAATTTTTTTGAATAAAAATCAAACTCGGTCTGATCTTCTATTTTGAAACAATTCCTTCCCCCTTCCCCGTATGGATCCTTGGCAATCAAAGGAAATCCGGGAAATGGCTTCTTAGGATCAATCAAATCTGGTGAAGCAAAATTGTTCTGTGTAAAAAATTCTGC
Organism: Nitrospinaceae bacterium; assembly: GCA_023271875.1. Taxonomy (GTDB): domain Bacteria; phylum Nitrospinota; class Nitrospinia; order Nitrospinales; family VA-1; genus Nitromaritima. The sequence goes on from JALPWY010000001.1 coordinate 53,736, forward strand.
AAGCCTACACTTATTATTACTAATTTGAATTAGAGTATGAGCTGCTAAGTAAAGTAATAAGTCCCCCTCATCAAACCCAGCGCGGTTTTTATCCATAAAGTCAATGGCTTTGTTAGTCATAGGAAGAATGGCATGAATATTTTCCTTGGCACAAATAGCTTGTATTTTTTCGACGCATTTTGGTTCCGAAAATTCAGGGATCACGTAGCTTTTATCCACAACGTTTAATGCTGCAGAGTGAGAATCGCTATCCGCTCCAACTATAAAAATTTTTATAGCAGTTGACTTTTTAAACGAGCGGAGCAGTGAAACTCTCCAATTAGGCGCCAGAAAAAGAATACGAATATCTTTCATTCAGTCAGACCTCTATCACCAAAGCCATCAAATGGAACGAAGGCATTCTATTTCCCGTAGAATCTTTGCCGAAGCTCCCCAAACACAGTTGGTACCATGCCAATACACATACTTACTTTCTCGTACCTTGCTAGAAAGATTTCTTTGTTTAGTGGAAAGTAGCTCGAGCAGCGGTATCTCAAATACACTCTCAACCTCATCGCTCAATTCACCAATCCTTGGAAGAGTCTGCAAAATAGCAACATAAGGAGTTACTTCGTATCCTGTAAGGGTTGTCACAACAGGAAGGGTGGCGTTTATCAAAACATCATCCAACTCCAATCCAATCTCCTCCTTCGTCTCTCTGAGCGCAGTCGACAATAAGTCGCCATCCTCATCTTCGTACCTTCCTCCTGGAAACGACATTTCTCCAGGATGGATTTTTAAGTGTTTAGAGCGGAGAGTCATCAAAACAAAAATCTTATCATCACTAAGATACAATACCACCATGACCGATGCTATCTGCGGACTCCGTACCACTGGTCCTCGAACAACGGGATGATGGTTTTCCATCTTAGTTTTTAAAGAGATTAAGTCCACAGCAAACCATTCACAGTTTAGTCTTTGATAAAAACAGTTTTGCTCTTTTAAGACCAAACCTCTTTATACTCAATTTCATCAAAGCCTACAGTTATTCGATTGCCATCAACTACAATTGGACGCTTAACTAATCTACCATTACTGGAAAGTAGCTCTATTGCTTGAGCTTCGGTCATAGCACCTATTTTGTCTTTAATTCGGAGCTTTTTGTACTGCTCTCCACTGGTATTGAACAACTTTTTCATGCCCCTAGCCTTGATCGCTTTTTTTAAAACGGATTTTGGAGGCGGGGTTTCTGTGATATCTATTTCATCATAGGAAACTTTGTATGCATCAAGAATTTTTTTTGCTTTGCGACAAGTCCCGCATTTATTGTAGGAAAAAAACTTCATCTGTGGCCGACTTCTAGAATTACGTTAAGTGGCATTTAATTTCAACCTATTGTATATCAATTGTGTAAAACACTAGCCAAAATCCAGCTTTTAAGCCCTATGGCCCTTGAATAAACTTATCGGAACAACCACAATATGTTGCGGCTATCAAATTTTATACCCCTAGAAGTGGTGTAATTTTTCCTTTACAACCCCCTTTGAATGGGCTAATCTTATATTCACAAAAGAGTTTAAAAGCCTTTGAAACCATTGAAGATACGGGTTCACATGCTATTAAAAAGTCTGGAATTAGACGGCTTCAAGTCATTTGTCGACGGAACTCACATCGATTTTACCTCCGGGTTTACGGCTATCGTGGGTCCAAACGGATGCGGAAAAAGTAATGTTTCCGATGCCATCCGATGGGTAATCGGGGAGCAAAGTTCTAAATCGCTACGTGGAACAAAATCCGAAGACCTTATTTTTAACGGTAGCTCCACCAGAAAGCCTGTTAACAGGGCCGAAATCTCACTAACCCTTAGCAGTGTTCCACAAGGAATACGAATTGCGAACGTACCTAACGTTGCAGATGAAGTTAAGGTCACCCGTTGTTATCACCGTTCCGGCGAAAGTGAATTTTATATCAACCAAGTGCCATGCCGTCTGAAAGATATTACTGACTTCTTGCTGGATGTGGGTATCAGCCCAAAAGTCTTATCTGTAATCGAGCAGGGACATATTCAAGATATAATCGCCTCGAAACCGGAAAACCGACGCATCTTGATAGAAGAAGCCGCTGGTATTTTAAAATTCAAACATCGCAAAAACGAGGCGCTACGCAAGCTAGATACTTCAACTCAAAACCTTGAACGCATTAGTGATATCGTGCAGGAGTTGGGTCGTCAGGCAGAATTCTTAAAACGCCAAGCAGCAAAGACTGAACGCTATAAAAAATTCCAAGGAGAAATCAAAGAACTCTCCCTAAAATTGTTTGCCAAAAAAATTCGCCAATATACAGCTGACCTAAAAGTAATAGAAGAAGAGATCTCGACCCAAGCTGAAAATAAAACCGCGAAAAATACTCGGGCTTCTTTTTTGGACAATCAAATCACTCAATTGAGCATTGAAATTGAAGAAACTCTCGGATTACTGAATGAAAAAAAAGAAAACGTGTATCAGTTGACGAATAAAATAAGTAAAAACGAACATACTATTGAACTAAAAAAATCACAGATTGATCAGGCGGAAACAGATATTCGCTCTGCAAAAAATGATGTCACTCATCTGCAGAAAGAAATAGCTGACCAAGCGGATCAAGCTAAAAATCAACGCGCCCAACTAGGAATTTTATCTGAAAAAATAAGCAGTGTAGAAAATAAACTGGAAGAGTTGGAGAAACTAAAAAATTCCCGACAGTTACTATATAAAAGTACAGAGCAAAAGCGCCAACAAGTAGCATCGGGAACAGACCATTTGAATTTACTTAAGGAAGATTATCTAACGCAATCATCTTTACTGACATCGCTTAAAGAGTTGCGAAACAAATTCGAAGGATTTGAAGATGGTGTTCGATCATTAATGAACTATAACGAAAACGGTGGTCGCTTGAACGGACTCCGGAAGGTCTTGGCAGATGTCTTAAAAACACCTGTAGAATACGAAGCGGCTATCACGGTAGCGCTTGGAGAAAAACTTCAAAGCGTAATCGTTAATTCTTATGACGATTCTGTTGAAGCAATAACATATTTAAAAGAAAGCTCCTCGGGTCGAGGCTCTTTTATTCCTTTAAATATGAAGGCAAACCAAGACCCACCAGTCCATTTAAATGGCAATCCGGGCATACTCGGAAAAGCATTAAATTTCATAGAATGCGAGAAGGAGTATAAACAGGTCATTGAAATGTTGCTCCACAACGTGGTGCTCGTCACCGACCTTTCAACAGCAATACAGGTTTTTCAAAATCCAGAGTTTAACGGGACAGTAGTCACTCGAAATGGCGAAATGATTGATACTAAAGGAATGGTTTTTGGTGGTTCAGTTGATGAAAAAAATACCTCCAACTTGCTTTCTCAGAATCGTGAAATGGAAGAACTTGCAACCAGGGTAAACCAATTGAACGAAAAATATCAAAATGCCCTTAAGGTTTTAGATGAAAATAAAAACGTTTTGGAAAAAATGGAACTGGAAGTTGAAGAAAAAAGCCAGGCTATTCATCAGCTTGAATTAGCTTTAAAAGTTCAAATAGCGTCTCTAAAAGGGAAAAAAGAGAACACTTTAACCGAAATCAATCGACTAGACCTCCAACAAGATAACCATCGACACCAGATCAGCAAACGGGAAAATAACACGGAAGAAAGTCAGCAAAAAATAAATGACACTCAACAAGCAATAGGGATAATTGAAAAGGAAATTCTTGAGAGTGTGCGAGAAAAGGACCGACTTGAAGAAGAAGCTATAACCGATGAGGAAACCCTAAGAGAAAAAGAAGAATCTGTTAAGGGGATGGAGCAAGAATCAAAAGATCTTTCAAGAAAAATTCAAGAGCTTACGGAAACAATATCAAAAATTGAACTCAAGCAGTCTGAAATTAAAATGCAACTCGCTCATATTGAAGAGCGCACATTCGAAGATTTTAACGTGACGCTTCCGGAATTATTGAACCGCTCCCCTGAAGAGTTTGACGTCCAAGAAGTTGAACAGAAAACTCGAGAATTGAAAGAAAAAATAGGGCGCATGGGTGAAGTGAATTTGGCTGCATTATCAGACTTCCAGACAACAAACGAACGTTACCAGTTTCTAAAAACGCAACAGGAGGACCTAGCCGACTCTATTCAGCTTCTTCACCAGACTATTGAACGAATCAACCGCACTACCAAACAAAGATTTCTTGATACCTTTGAGAAAGTTAACGAAAATTTTAAGGAAATTTTTGCCCACCTATTTCGTGGAGGAAAAGCGACACTTTCTCTAACTGATGAATCTAACCCTCTAGAGTCGGGGGTTGAAATCAGCGCTAATCCTCTTGGAAAACGTATGCAAAATATAACCCTTCTTTCTGGAGGGGAAAAAGCAATGACCGCGATCGCTCTTGTGTTTTCTGTTTTTAAAGTACGGCCCAGTCCATTTTGCCTTTTGGATGAAGTTGACGCCCCTCTTGACGAAGCCAATGTCGTTCGGTTTCAGGAAATGCTCAAGCAAATGTCTGAAAAAACTCAGTTCATCCTCATCACCCACAACCAGAAAACCATGTCATTCGCTGATGTGCTATACGGAATCACCATGGAAGAATGTGGTGTATCAAAAGCGGTTTCTGTAGACCTCAACTGACTCACCCCTTCCTACACAATCTATTCTAGTTAAATTTTCGCATTATGGTGCGGATTTCATCGCTTTGCTTGATTTCAAGGTAATGATCTGTAAAATCTTAAGAATAGAATAAAATTTTAGCAAAGCTCCTTGCCTGAGTTATTCATTCAATGAAAGAAGCAAAAGATATTGATGACAGCCTTGAATTTTTACGTTCGTTTGAAAAAAACGCAAACAATACTGAGCTTGGAGAACTCATCCTCCAAAGACTCGACCATCATAATAAAAGCCTCAACTTACAAGGGAACCGGTTTACAGAAACTGAATTTCAAAGTCTATTTTCATTCGAATCTCTAAAGCATCTAAAATCAATTGACCTTAGTGAAACAGGGATGAATTCTAAGGCAATTAAACATCTTTGTTCATCTAAGTGGCTACACCACATAACATCGCTACCATTAGCCAATAATAACTTAGACGATGAAGGAATATTTTTATTATCCAAAACAAACTGCCTCCCAAAGCTTACGTCTCTAGATTTATCAAGCAATGAGATTGGGGCATTAGGAGCAAAAGTTCTATCTCTTTCAAAATCACTTAATAGGATTTGCAGCCTAAATATTTCCTACAATCGGATTGAACCCTTAGGAGTCGACTCTTTAGCAAATTCTGATTTTGGACGACAATTAAAGTTTTTGCAACTTCGCGATACTTGCCTTGGAAACGAAGGAATGAAAAGTTTCTCTTCCTTCCGTTTAAACGAACTAGAATCACTTGATCTTTCAGACAATGCAATTTCTGATGCAGGATTAGAAACGTTAGCAACATCTAACTCGTTTCCAAATCTAAAGAAATTAGTGCTGAACAATAATCACATAGGAGATGATGGTATTTATGCCCTATCCCAATCGAATATGTTTTGCAATCTTGAATCGTTGTTTCTTGCTAATAACGATTTAACAACTGATAGTGCAATTTCAATATCAGAATCACGTACTCTTACCCAGTTAAAAAGTCTCGACATTAACAATAATGATATTCGTGCTGAAGGAACAAAAGCGTTATCTGAATCGCCTAATTTAAAATCTATCGAATATCTGGACTTGGGAGAAAATAGATTAGGAACCGAAGGGGCAAAGGCTCTTGCTCAAAGTCCTAATATGAAAACATTAAAATTTTTGCGCTTAAATAATAATGACATTAAAGATGCGGGGATATCTGAAATGGCTAAATCAAAATATTTCACTTCTCTCGAAAATCTTTTTTTAGAAAATGAAAATTGGATTCATTCTGAAGGGGCAAAATCTCTTGCAGTTTCAACTTCTTTCCCGTTGTTACGAATACTTGTACTTACTTTGAACGCAATAGGAGATGAAGGTGCTTTTCATTTAGCTGGAGAAAATAATTTAAATACTTTGGAGCAACTCAACGTCGCTGGAAATAAAATTAGCCCAAGAGGCGAAGATGCCCTTAGAAACTCTCCTTATCTTCAGCACCTTAAAAATCTAGAACTGGTCTAGATAGAATTAATGCTGCTGCTTTAATATCAACTAAATTTAATTAATCATCTGGTACTCGTCTACCAAGTATCTATTCCCTCAAAGTAATCAGAAAATAAAACTACTAGAGTGAGGTCAAGAGCACTATTTATCAGTCATTTTTTGATAGGAAGTTAGCTAAAATATTACTTCCTGGCTAGGAGATTAAATGTGTTCTGAGTTTTTAAGACACTAGTTGCAAGGAAAGAGCTGAAGCCAAACCGTCTGGCGCAATATTTCTCAACTTTTAGGACTTTTAACCCTTCTTTGGTGAATAAGTCCGTTAGTCTGTGTGGATCTATTCCACCAAATTGTCTTTGATAATCTGCGTGGTGATACTCATTCTCTAAAATCGATATTCTTTGCCGCGTCATTTTTCGTCGATAAAAAGCCTCATCAATATTAGCTAACGTCTTATGCATACTATAACGAATGGGTGTATTGATATTCTGTTTGAGAGGTTCAAAGAATATAAGAAACACTCCTCCAGGAATTAATCGATCGCAATACATTTTTATCACCGATTCAAAATCGTACAGATGATGCAATAAAGCTGAGACGATAATCGCAGAGTATTTCTTATCATCGATATTAGCGAATGTTTCTACATCACTGACAACTAATCGCGAACACTTCCTGTAATCCTTTGGGATTCGGCCTTCCAACACTCTTATCATTTCGGTTGATAGGTCGACTCCTGTTATTTCATATCCTCGCTTTAAAAACTCGAGATACAAATAACCTGTCCCACATCCCAGCTCTAAAATACTTTCTCCCGAAGGATTCATCTCAAAACAAACACGATCGATTGTTTTTCTTAGTATACGAGCTTGATAGAAATTGGTTTGTTCAGGGTGTCTATCAAGATAAAACTGATCTTCAAGTTTGTGGACACGTTTATTTTCTTCTAAAACCTTTTCTCTAGTCAGCGTCGATTCGGGAATTCTCATTTTATTAATTATTTGCTCAAAGTATTAATAAAAAAACGTTTCTCTGCCTTACTGCTTTCACACTCGTTACAATTAGCACAAGTATCAGGGAATTCACCTTTTAGATGCTGTTCACGCAGAAGATCCATCTTTTCGTTTTTCCACAAATTTGGGACTGTTTCATTTTGAGCACTCCCAATCATGAGGTTTGCATTGTAGTCAACGCAACAGGGAATTACTCTACCGTCCCATAGAACAACTAACTTCCCGTAGTCTTTCCCAAAAGGTTCTGGACAAACTTCGGTGCGAGGACTAGTGATTAGTTTTGGCTGTAAACGAACATGATCTACAATTTTTTCCCAGTGGGTAATATAATCCTCCGCATCCCCTTCCGTATCTTCTTCAACAGTAAAAACCACACCCATTTTTAATTTGGGACGTCTTTTCTCTTTTACTTTCTTTAGCTTATTAATATTTTGTTCGATGTTTTGTAGTTCTACCCCTCTTACGCGCTTAAAGGTCTCCGCCGAACCGTCAATCGAAAAACGAATGATATCTAGTTTACTGTCAACAATCTGATCAATCATTTTATTCGTAAGGAGGGTCCCGTTAGTATTCATAACTACGTAATTGACCCCTTTGTTTTTGGCGTATTCAATCATCCTAAAAATATCCTTGTGCAAAAGGGGCTCTCCCCAATTATGCATGCACAAGTGTTCTAGGTCTGGACTGTCATCGATTATTTTTTTAAATAAATCAAATTCCATGAATCCACCTTCACGAGTCATACCCTCTGTTACAAAGCAAAAGGTGCAACGTAAGTTGCATGTATTTGTCGGTTCTATAATTAGAGATGTTATTTTTTTTACTTCCATCAATCGATTACCTTGTGCACGATGTATTCAGGTCGATTTTGTATTTTCAAATGAACCCGACCAAGATATTCACCAAGAAAGCCAATAGACAATAATTGAACCCCTGCAAAAAAAGAAAATACCGCTGATAATACAACAAAGCCTTCAATTAAAATTCCAGCTACCAAGCGCTGATACAACAGAAACATCATTATAGAAAAGCCCACACCAGCACCCAATAACCCCAAATAAGTAACCAGGCGTAATGGAAAATTAGAATAACCCGTAATCAAATCCCAGGTTAAGCGAAGGAGTGGCAAGACTCCGTATTTTGTTTGGCCCATTTTTCTTAAATGATGATCAACTTCCACATGTACAGTGGGAACTGCCATCCAACTCATCAATACTGCCATATAGCGGGATCGATCTTGACATTGATCAATTTTTTCAATAACGCTTCGACGCATTGCGCGAAAAGAACTCAAATTTAATTTAAAACGGTTTCCAAACAGTACCTGTGCTAAAGAATGGAGCACCTTCGACCCTAAAATCCTTAATACACTATCCCGACGTTTACGCGGAATAGTTACAACAAGGTCGACTTCATCAGTGAAAGCACCTAACAACCTCTTTATTTCTTCTGGTGGATTTTGCAAGTCTGAATCAATTTGAACAACAATATTGCCCCGGCTTTCTCGAAAACCAGCCAGAACAGCAGCTTGCTGACCAAAGTTCCTAGTAAACTTTACAACACGTATATTAGAATCTATTTTTTTCCATTTGCATATCAATTCGAATGAATTATCCGAACTACCATCGTCCACAAATAGCAACTCGTACGATTTACCCCAGCTTTCGGCCTCTTTCTTTAGACGGGGATAAAACTCATGTAATACCAGCTCCTCGTTAAAAACTGGAATAACTACTGAGACCTGTAATGAATCCATCATAAATCCTTAATTTTAACAAAATGCGTGGCACCGAATTCTTCCCGGGAAATCTAATTATTAACTAATGGTTTTGATTCTCTTCGGTCAATATATTGCGCTCAAAAAGTGAAGGTACTTTTTTCAGAGCAGACCAAATTTTATGTCGGGGCGTTGGTTGGAGCAATTGCATTTCGCCACAGTAATGCTAGTGGAGTATTTATCATGGATCGCATGATCCACTTTGGTTCAACTGCCCGGAGTACATGTCTAAAGCGTTGTATGCTTAAATAAAATTTTCGATTTGCTTCTCGTTTTAGTTTGACCAGGTCGTCTCCCTCCACCTCGCTTGCATTACATGATGCAGCATCGAAAGTATACTCAGAGAAATCTTCGAAGTTACTTTCTCTAGATTCGATAAAAGTCTGTCTTAAATCTGTTCCTGGATTCGGGATTACCAGTGAAAAATTAGCCGTTGTTAAACCCAGATCGCATGCAAAGTCTATTGTTTCTTTCATCTCGTCCCGAGTTTCAGATGGAAAACCTAACATGAAAAACCCATGGACACTCATTCGAGCACGTGTAAGTTTTTCAACGACGTCATATATTATATTTATATCTAAATTCTTTTTTATCATGTCTTGAATTCTTTGAGAGCCGGACTCTATTCCCAATGCCATCCTATACACGCCGGCCCTTTGCATTTTATCAATCAACTCGTCATCAAAAAAATCTGCGCGTAATCCATTGGGGAACGATATGTGGATATTTAAATTTCTCTGGATGATGGCATCTAAAACGATTTTGGCTCTTTTCATATTAACGTTGAATACATCGTCCACAATATGAAACTCTCTAATACCATATTCATTGATCAGGTATTCTATTTCATCAACTACTGCCTTTGGTGAACGATACTGAATGGATTTATCAAAAATATCATGGCAGTAGGTGCATTTGAACGGGCATCCTCGTGAAGTCACTAAGGGAAGAAATCTTTTATTTCTAAAAACAGGGAAGAAATCCATGGAGGATTGAAAATTAAAATATCGTTCTAGATTAATTAAATTATACTCTTGATCAAATTTATCTAGATCACGAATAACCGGTCGGTCCGCTGTACGAATATAAGATCCATTTTTTTTGTAAGCGATCCCCGGAACATTTTCAATATCCCTATCTTGTTCCAAGGCATCGATCAACTCTACAATGGTAAGATCACCTTCCCCGCTTACCATCAAATCGACATTAGGGTCATTTAGAATAAATTGTGGCTCATGTGAGCAGTGAGGCCCACCAAAAACAATTTTTACCCCTGGGTTTATTTCTTTAACTTTAGCGGCATCGACAAATCCATATTTACACTCAATGGTCATAACCCCTATTCCGACAACTTGTGGGTCAAATGACCTCATGACAGACTCTAACTCTTCATCCGGAGAGTTAGAAATTCTAAGATCAAGGATTTTAACTTGGTGTCCAGCTCTTTTTAAGACAGAACCTATCGCCAATAAACCAAGAGGCAAGACACGTGCCATCGATTTTTTTTCTGCTGCTGGTCTCAATAATAAAACTTTCATATATATCTATTCCTTATTTTTCTGATCCAATGTACTCGGACTGGCAACAACCTAGACAACCAGGAAATATTTTTTCGTTTTTAATTCGTTCACGGAACTCGCGCGACCTCTCTCCATTCCATGGAGAAATATTGCCTTCATTAACAAAACTCCCTAGTCTGTAATGAGGGCAACTAAAAATATCTCCATACGCAGAAAAGGCCATCTTAGTCCATGGAGTATAGCAACGGTAATTCTTATAAGAACTTTGATTAGAATAGTACCGAACAATTTCATCCGGTGTTATGTAGTTCGGCGAAAATCGTAGCTGAGATGAATAGGCTTTCTCTCTTGTTAGCAATAAATCGAGTTGCCCTTTTAAAATTTTTGGATCGATCTCTTCGATTTGTGGCGTTTTTTCTAACAAGTGATTATCTTGGTCGTAATCTTTTGCATGCCAATAGGTTGCCGGGTTTTGCAAAACAAAGTTACAAACGTTAACTCCTAGTTTTTCAGCGTAATCATAAAGTGGTACTAAATCCATCACATTACCCGAGCTAATTACACAAGTAAGGTGTATTAGGGGATATTTTTCACCAAATATTTTTCGTTGACCGACAAGACGTTCTAAACCCGCTCGTGTTTTTTTATATGAACCAGGAACCACCGTCACCTTGTCGTGAAACTCTTCACGGCCTTCAAGCGAAACTCCCATGTATAGCAATCCTGAACTAAATAAAGAACGCGTGCGGAGATCGATTAATTGTTTCACCACGTTCTCTGATAAAGACATTCCGTTCGTAATAATGTGAACCTTGTGATTATTGGCAGCATACTTCAATATATCCATGAAATCTGCCTTCATAAATGCCTCGCCACCAGTAAAGGTGATCAAGGTGGATCGAGGGAGTGATGCAATCGCGCGTTTTATTTGCTCAGTTGACAGCTCTTTTTTGTAGGTCTTATTATTTTCTGTGTCTTCTATAATTTCAAGAAAGTGGCACATGTCACAACGCAGGTTACACCGATAAGTCACTTCAAAATAAACATGCGCTGGAGGAAACGCACGGCCAGGATCAAGGTAATAAGGTAAGAAGGAATACAATCTAGGTAAAACCTTCTGTAGGCTTTTTAATGTAAATAAATTTGTCATTAGATTAATTAGTATTCCAGTTCATTAAAACATCAAGGCTCTTATCACCAGCATTAAACAGAAGATCAACCAACGACATATTTGGTATAAATCCAGAATATTGTTGCGAGTATCTCGGGTGATCGTACTCCTGATATTCCAACTCAACTCCCTTTTGTGAAAAGTCATCCCCTGATAAATAATCATGGGCAAGACCTCCGGTAAGGTAGTGAGTTGCACCCATCTTTTGACAAAGGTTTAAAATTCGGTCAGCTTTTACCCCTTCCACCGAAATGGTGGATGACTTAAAAGTCTGAGTAGTTATTTTCAGAACCTCCTTAAGATATCCCGTCGTCTCGTAACATAAGTCTAGCAAAAACTCCCATCGCTTTTGATAAACAGAATCAAAATAGGGGTAATAGTTTTCAAAAAATGGGGCGTTCGAATAATTAAATCTGATTGCAGCGCAATGTTTTTTACTCCAATTGGTGGAATTATCGATACGCGTATCCTTGAGTAATTGCGTGTAAAGATTTTTTTGCTGTACAGGAACCGTCAACCAAGCCCAACCTTCATTAGTTCGTATCTTATTACGGTTTCTCCAATCACGTCTCGTATATTGAACATCATCGAGATACACGAATTGATCCGCTCGCTCCATCTGCTCAAAATAACCAATCCACGGCAGATAGGATGGCTGCAATATCACCACACGATTTGCCGGATAGGTCACTGACTCAACTTCGCTTATTTTTGTCCCCAAAGTTCTTTCATCCACAAAAATTTTTCCCACCACTGTTTGTTATTTTTATAAAATTCAACTGTCCGTTGGAGCCCATCATCTAAGTTGATTTTTGCAGTCCATCCTAGTAAACGGCGCGCCTTTTCAGTTGAAGAAATATGCCGAGAAACTTGGCCTGGTCTGTCTTTTACATGCTCAATCAAATTCTGAGATCTATCGACAAGGCCCAACACCTTCTGCGCTATAGTAAGGATATCTGTATCTATACCTGTGCCTAAGTTTATTGCTTCACCAACTACCTTTTTAGAATCAGCGTGCATAATTAGGTCTAAAGCTTCGCAAGTATCCTCTACAAACATCCAGTCACGCAAACTCTTGCCACCTCCATGAACTGTCAATTTCTGATCATTGAGTGCGCTAGTAATAAAATTAGGGATCGCTTTTTCTAAATGCTGAAATGGACCATAGTTATTAAACGGTCTTACAATGACAGCGGGAAGTCCATAAGTATGCACATAAGAATAAACCAACCGATCCGCACCTGCCTTTGCTGCTGCGTATGGACTCATAGGGTTTAAAGGATGATCCTCGCTCATTGGAGTATTTATAGCTGTCCCATAAACCTCCGAAGATGAAATATGAATAAAACGTTCTACAGGATGGTTAACTATTGCGTTTGCGAGCACCTGAGTGCCAATGACATCTGTTTCAAAAAATAATGAGTTGTCATAGATCGAGCGAGTCACGTGTGACTCTGCCGCAAAGTGAATCACAATATCGCTATCCGAAACTAACTGATTGACAATATCAGGTTGTGTTACGTTGCCGTGAGAAAACTGGAAGTGTCCGTTTGATTTTAAATTATTTGAAATATTTTCCAGGTTTCCGGCATAAGTGAGCGCATCAAGAAGTTGTATCTTATAATTTGGATATTTCTTATGAATGTAGTTAATAAAATTACTTCCTATGAATCCAGCGCCACCAGTAACAAGAAGATTCTTTTTATGAGAAGTCATTTTTTTGGAGAGAATTGGCAAAATCAGGTAGTCAGTTGTCTAAAGCCACCTGATGATTTTACATTAAAAATGTTTGAGTTACGATAAACGCCCTGATATTACTTTTCGGACAAAAACATCTTTTCCTTTAGGCTCCAAAAGGCCTTTAAATTGTTTTAAAATGGTTGTTTAGCCGAAAAAGCCATTGTGCCTCACGGGATATGGAGACTTTTTTACTGGGACTATAACCCTTTTAAAAATAAAAGCTTGCGGGTAAATGTGGTCTCAGTTTCAAATATTCATAATAGAATTGTGATCGAAGTTGGCTACTCTTTGCTGCCGTAGATAGGACCTTTCTACACATTCTCAGGCAAAAAGAACCAATAAACCACACCCGATATTTGTTAAATCCGAACCAAAAAATAGCTAAGTATAATTTTAGAACCACCAAAAAAAGGTGGAGTCTGATTATGCAACTTCTTAAAGGTCTTCTGGAGTCGAGACTGCTTAAACCATCGCTACTAGTTCTCGAACGGTCTCCTCTATACCCTCTGCCACTTCTGAAATACTTTTACCCAACATGTAAGCAGGAGAGGTGATAATTTTATTTTCCTTATCTATAACAATTTTCTCCACTTCGCAATCTTGATGCTTGCTGCCTAAATTTTCTATCTTCTGACTCCAATCTTTGTCATTACCGATTGTCAAGGTGGGAGATGCCGATTCATTTTCAAAAATTTTAGCGTACATAGCTGGTGCAATACATACCGCAGCCTGTGGTTTTTGTTTATTTTGAAATTCTCTAACAAGACGACTCACATCTGGATGTACTTCAGCATCCTCGCCCTTCACTGCCATAGTGCACAAGTTTTTTGCCGCACCAAACCCACCAGGAAACATTAAAGCATCGATGTCGTCCACCTTCACCTCACTAATATCTTTTATATCGCCGCGGGCGATACGTGCGGCCTCGACCAAAACATTTCGCTTTTCTCCTGCAACCTCTTCCCCGGTAAGATGATTCACTACATGCATTTGATCAACGTTCGGCGCCATACATACAGCTTCGGCGCCAGCGCGATCAATGGCAAGAAGAGTTATGACCGATTCATGAATCTCTGTTCCGTCATAAACCCCGCAACCTGAAAGAACCACCCCAATTTTCTTTTTCATATTTCCCTCCTAATTATGTTTAGGCTAAAAAATAAGACCTCTGATGTTTTGCTGAAAAAATTAAAGACAAAAAATAACAACTTATGGTTCATAGCAATTGGTAATAGGCAAACGACGGTCTTTCCCAAACGCCTTAGGTGTAATTTTTATTCCGGGGGGACCTTGTCTGCGTTTATATTCACTATTGTCTACCAATTTAACTATTTTCTTAACTTCTTTCATGGGAAGTCCCATTCCCCTGAGCTCTTCCATTCCTTGATCTTCCTCTATATATCGGGCCAAAACTTTGTCCAGCAATGAATACGGTGGCAGAGAATCTGTATCCTTCTGTCCTGGCCGCAATTCTGCTGATGGTTCTTTCGTAATAATTGTTTTTGGAATTAGGGCATAACCCTCATTTTTGTTAATCCATTTCGATAATCGATATATCCATTTTTTTGGAACATCTTTAATAACGGCAAATCCTCCTGCCATATCACCATACAAAGTACAATAACCAACACTGAATTCGCTTTTGTTCCCGGTAGTCAACACGAGCCAGCCCATTTTATTCGAAAGAGCCATCATTAAGTTACCTCGAATTCTGGCCTGTAGATTTTCTTCAGTAGTATCCGAAGGTAAATTTTTAAATACTTTAGAAAGAATTTTATCGTAGACCAGCATAGCTTCTTTTATTGGGAGTGAAATAATACGTATACCCAAATTTTTTGCCAAAGCTTCTGAATCGTCAATACTTCCTCGCGAGGAATAACTAGAGGGCATGGTAATACCCACTACATTTTCTGATCCGATTGCCTTAGTAGCTATTACTGCTGTAAGAGCTGAATCAATTCCGCCACTCAAACCGACGGCCGCCTTACCAAAATCATTTTTTTTCATATAATCTCGGGTGCCAAGAACCAATGCCTTGAAAACTTCTTCTATCGACTCCATCTTACGGACCCGACGCTTTATGATAACCGGCTTTCTCTTATTGTTTGAAATAGCAGGGACATGGTATGTTCTGATCGATGAATTTATCAATTTTTTTAAATTTTGTTTTTTAGTCTTAGGATAAATTTTTAAATCCGCATAAATCATTTCCTCTTCAAACGCATTGCCTTTTGCTAAAAAAGTCCCGTCCGGAGCGACCACAAGGCTGTGGCCATCAAAAACCAACTCATCCTGACCGCCTATCAAATTGGCATACACCACATGCGCTTTGTATTGGCGAGCACGTTGGCGAATCATGTTCTCACGTGTTTTACCTCTCCCTTTAAAATAAGGAGAGGATGAAATATTAATTAGAACATCCGCCTGCCCTTCTTCGCAAACCTTTTGGCCAGGCCCATTCACCTCCCAGATATCTTCACAAATACTTAAACCTATCTTTATTCCATTCATCACAAAGCAAGTTGGTTCATTACCCTCTATAAAATATCTTTTTTCATCGAAAACTCCATAGTTTGGAAGAATCATTTTTCTATAATTTCCAACAACCTTTCCTTTATGAAGCAATGCGGCAGAGTTATATAAGCTTTTTTTTACTTTTTCAACATAACCAACAGCAGCTACAATTCCTTTCACGCTTAACGCCAAATGCTTTAAAAATTTTTTGTTTTTTGCAATAAAATCATCCTTAAGAAGTAAATCTTCCGGTGGATAACCTGTCAATGCAAGTTCTGGAAATAAAACCAGGTCGGCTCCAAATTTGGTAGCCTCCTTGAGACAACTTTGAATACGATTTACGTTGTATTTAAAATCTCCCACAACCGCATTCATCTGGGCAACGGCTATACGGAGATTCACCTGAGAAGAAGTTTGGCTATCTAGAGCCTTTGTCTTCCTCTGAATTTTCTCAGTAGCCCTTTTTTTTGATAGCGATTTTCTTTTTATCTTTCTTTCCCTCTCCATACACCTCCAATTTTCAATAAAAATACAGATACTTTTTCTACAAAAAATATTATATTATTTAAATTTCTTAAATCATTTAGAAAAGATTATACTACAATCGCGGTTAGTCATTTTTTGCAAATATCCACCCTTAAACTAATAGTCTTATGCCTGAATTATCTGGTGTTGAAAGAAGCATTAAACACTGTATTGAGAAGAATGGTTTCCCGGAAAAAAGTGTACGCTTACCCTTCAAGTCAATCCATGAAAGTTGTAAAAACCACAATACCGCGTTAAAAGAAGTACTCGCTAACTTAACTCAACACAAAATTTTTGGAACTATTCAAGGAGATTTTATTGAATTTCGAGCCAGCAATAATTTAAAGGAAAAACCACATGCCCCAAAGCAAACAAATAACTCATCAAAAACAACCATACCCAATAGGGATGATCTCAATGAAATGGCTCAATCATGTATATCCAAAATGACTCCTGATCAAATGAAAGAGTTGCAAAATACGGTCTCGAATATGAGCGAAGAAGAAAAGGAAAACATACTCAAAAATTTTTCCACACAATTCTTTAAAAATAAACCTTAGGAAGAAGTCAGTAAATTTCTATTAAATTTAAATGCTTATATTCGCTAAAAATATTTCTCAGAGAGATTTTATACATAGTGCCGAAGATCAGGATCCTGAGATTAAGAAATATATGGACTATCAAAGATGTTTATTCCCATACACTATTATCCGTGGCGGTTTAGATCTAGCATACAAGGAAGTAGATGACATTCTAAACTACCTAGACAACGGCAACCAACCACCAAGCGATTCTAATCGACAAGATTATCCATCGGATATTCCTGACTGGTATCAAACAAGATTTCCATGGACTGCCAGCTTCGTAAAAATTGAAGACATGCACAGTCTTCTAGTTATTCTGATTCAAGCTATGGATTCTTTTCGCACTCATGAAAGCATGAATACATACCATCTAATGGTTGTTTATGATTCAGTTTCCAATATTGTCCAGCTATATAATAGTTTACTAAAAGAATCTCCTGAAAAATCTCGTGATATTCACCTTAGTCAGGGCGAACCAGTTTTTTTTGACGACTTTATTAACAATTATTGGCCACATCTTGACTGGATGATCTTATCTCAACCTGATTATGAACATGCGAAACACTTGGGGCGAAAACAAAAAATTGAGTTGGCAATTCAACAAAGAATGACTGATGGAGAAGAACCCATCAAGGCCCTAAAAAGTGCAAGCAAACTGTTTAATATAGATACAAGCTCGCTTCACCTTTTAGGGCGAGAGAAAATATTACAAAAATTTTTAAAACTAGAAACAGTTTCACCAAATGACACCCCATACAATTCATTGAACGAAGAAGTTGATAGTGGCACTAAATTTGGTTTCATGCCTCGAGTTGACTCAGAATTCTTAATTAATATGCGCCATCAAAAAATATCTAGAACAGTTCCCTCCGAACACTAGATAGTTTTTTTGTCAAAATTCCTCAATAATGCTAAGTTACAACTAACCTTATTCCGATAAAAACGAAGGACTTCATTACTGATTTTCTGGCGAAATCCAGATTCCTCTGGAGAATTTTGTGAGTTGCTATATTAAATTTAATGGTTGGGCTGGAGAAGATGTCCGCGGGGCGACTGCCCGTTTCGCTAAGATTTTCAGAATGGGCTCTGGAACGGCCAACCGAGCAATGCGAAGAATAATTAGAGACGGGGACTGGCAATTTCAGTGGCCAATTTCAGATGCGCAAGCAAAACTTGCCCGTAGTTATTGTCGTTGGCTAGGATTTGATTTAAAACTGATTCCAACCAAGCATTCCCTTCAACCAAACATTAAAATCAATGCAGCTTTTATTCCCCCTACGATATCCCCAACAAAGTTTGCACCAGAAGTTCTTAACCAACTTGTAGAGCTAACTGGCAATGTCAGTGATGCATTTACCATTGCCCTTTATAAAATTAATCTAAGTGGTAAAACTTTGGGCTTACGTCATCATATTTCCTTAAGTGATGACTTTAATTCAGAACTAAAATTTAGTTTTGGAAAAGGACCTATAGGAATGGTGGCGGAAAATAAATTACTTTTTATTGAAGAGAACTACGAAAACAACCCAACAACAATAGATTTTTACAAAGAGAAAAAAAAATTAAAAAGTTATTTTATCGCTCCTGTAATTCACAAGAACCTTGAGGGAGTACTTTTTATTGACTCAAAAAAAAACCATAGCTTCCCCGTAAAACAACAAAAAATATTGTCTGGACTAGCCAATCAAATGGCTTGGCACTTAAACCAGGAGAGAATATCCCCATTGATGTAAAACTTGAGATGATTAAAAAAATCTCGTAGTCAGGGAAACCCTACATAACTAAGACTCTCGATCGCATTAAACATGGCAGATTTAAAAATTTGATCAACGAAATGACCTTTGTTGTAGGGGAATGGAACCCCTCTCAAAAGGCCGTGCTCCCGAAACCGGCGTTAAGTTATTCGATTTATTTCTTCGATTATTGTTTGTGTTCGATTTTTTTCCAACGAGAGATTTCTTCGAATTTTTTTCACCTGCCGTGTTTTTTCCTGATTTTTTTGCTGCTACCTTGCGAACCATTTTTTGCCAAAGAACCTGTTTCGCCGCACTCTTATTTTTTTGAAACAAACTCTTACTCACTTTCGAATCTGGTCTTAAGGCTGGTTCCCGTTTGGCCACTTGAACTTCTTCAACCGTTTTGCCTCCAAAATTCTCTAATCCAGAAAACCCAGCGTTAATTTCTTTTAAATCACTTGAAAACTCAACCAAAACATGAGGATCACTAAAAATATCTGTCACATAAGAACTCATTGACCCACCAGAATCTAGACTTGCCACTGTTTTATTACCCGAGCCGCTTTTTTGAAGGGTCATTTGCATGACATCACTTTCAACTGTTTTTGCCAGTTGAACCGTATTTTCGACCGATACATCACTCACAGATTTTCCAGACCCCTCTAAAATCTGATCCGCGACACTGATAGGCGCCGGTTGACGTTGTGTGAAAGTCATGGTCCCCAAGGAACCATCAGGAAAAGTTGTCAAATCCCGGCCACTCAAACTACCAAAATATGAAACTGTAATA
>JALPWY010000010.1 GCA_023271875.1 Nitrospinaceae bacterium
ACGTGCAGCAAGATTGGAAAAAATTTTTTTTGAACGCACGTCCGGTAATTGCTCAGCCAGAGATTCGATAGTCTCGTAGTAGAGTCGTTCTTCTTCGTCTATAAATTGCTGTTCTTCTTCTGCAAGCGACATGAAATTTAGTACCTACTAAAAAATATTCCTTACTGAACAACTAACCTAAACCCTGTAATCTAAATTATCTCCTTGTCACTAGTCAATGAAAAACAGAAAGAAAGTCTATCCTTTGCAATATTTAATCTTTATATAGTTTGATTTTTATATAGAATGTAGGAAAATATCTTTCTGAATTTCCTTCATCCATAATATCGAGGACTTTAACTAAATGAAGACTTATGAGGACCTTGCTGGAGATGGCGGGTCGAATATCATCGAGCAAGTTGAGGCTTTAGGAGAAAAGCTGCGAGCCAGACTAGATCGAATCAAACATAAAGTAGCACTTATGAGCGGTAAAGGCGGTGTGGGGAAAAGTTCTCTCACCGCAAATGTAGCTGCTTGTCTTATAGACAAAGGTCACTCGGTAGGAATTCTTGATGCTGATTTAAACGGGCCAAGTATCTGTCATTTGCTAGGAGTAAAAAATAGTCACAAACTTACAATTGATGATCGGGGAGTCCAACCTGGAATCGGAAGCCACAGCATCAAGTTAATGTCCATGGATATGCTATTGTCAAATCCAGACTCTCCAGTTATGTGGACAGAAGAAGCAGATGCTACCGCTGTCTGGGTGAGTACAATGGAATCTACTGCTCTCCGCGAATTGGTAGCTGATACCAACTGGGGGGATCTAGACTTCTTGTTAATTGACATGCCACCAGGCTCTGATCGAATTGACAACATTAGAAGCCTCATCCCAGAATTGGCTGGGGTAGTTGAAATAACCATTCCCTCATTACTTTCTCAGCATATCGTTTCAAAATCGATTACCAAAAATAATAAAATGAAGGTCCCTATTATTGGGCTTGTCGAAAATATGGCCGGATACACTTGTCCACACTGCGAAAAGGAGGGACCGCTATTCGAAGGCGAGGACGTAGAAAGCCTGGCAAAACAAAAAAATATTCCTTATCTTGGAAAAATTCCTTTTGACACAAGAATAGGTCGCAAAACGGACTCGGGTTCATTGTACTATATGGACAACAAGGATTCGGTCACCGGTAAAGCCATAAGTTCAGTTGTTGATAAAATTTTAAGCTCGATTCAATAGTCTAAAAATAGTTTACTCGATGCTGGGCAAATTTAATACTTAGTAGTTTTTCAAACAAAACACTCATTTAGGAGAAGTGATGAAATTTCTTTGTATTCCCTGTGATGAAAAAATGGAAACACAGACAGAAGGTATCATGCCAGAAGAGAAAAAAAATCTGGTAATGAAATTTAAATGCAAAACATGCGGTCATTCAATTGCCATGCTAACCAATAAGTTTGAAACGGAATTTGTAAGCAAGCTGGGTGTACAGGTAAACACAACTGCTGCTGAAGCAGCGGGTACCCCACTGGGTGTTGTATCAGGAGCATTGGCAGAAGGGAAAGAAGAGCTCAAAAAAGGAGCTCCAGCCGAGGATAATATTGAGTGGACAGAAGATGCCAAGGAACGTATCCAGCGTGTGCCCTTCTTCGTAAGGAATATGGCGAAGAAAACCGTACTCAGTTTCGCAAAAGAAAGGGGTATCACTGTTATCGACGGCAAACTAATGGATGAAGTTCGAGAGAAAGTGGGAATGTAGTTTAAGAAACCAACATCATAAGAATTTTTTTTGAGGAAACAAGGAACTTTTTAGGTGAAATAGTGAGGGTTTGTTTTAAAACTTATTTACCTTAAGGGGGGTAAACTATAGAGTATTTGAGTTTAGTTTAATCTCTCTTTCTGAAGATACTCTGGAAGAGTCCATTCAACCTTATCTATATCACCATTGTAATGACCCAATGCCCCGCAAAACGGACAGTGCTCAATCCCAAAATCGTAATCAAGGGTCACTGCATTTTCGTGACCGCAAAACTCTTCTTTGTGAGAGCACTTAACTAGCGAGTTATCCATAGATCGTTCCTCTTTGCTCTAAATAATGCTTCATATCGACTCAATTGGCAAGCCAAAAATCAGGTCTATATTTTGCATTTATTGGCATTCTAAACATTGACATAGTTTCCGCATTAGTTCGTGCGAATAAAGACCCGTATCATGTCCATCTGTCCAAGAAAACTGTATTGCGTAAAGTCCTACAGAATGTAATTTAGTAGGACGAATATTGTCAGGTATTGAATTTGGATCAAGCCTCTTTTCACCTGTCCACTCGTCAATGCAATTTGCACAAGGACAGCTCTCACGCAGGTGCCTAACACCATAAATTGATTCATGTCCATCCGTCCAAGTTATTCCTAGCTTGGTCGGATCAATCTGCTTTATATTTTTTGGCGCGGCACCAGTACCCTGGGTAGGTTTTTCTTCAGCCAT
Source organism: Nitrospinaceae bacterium (assembly GCA_023271875.1). Lineage (GTDB taxonomy): Bacteria > Nitrospinota > Nitrospinia > Nitrospinales > VA-1 > Nitromaritima. The sequence continues at coordinate 2,471 of JALPWY010000010.1, forward strand.
TGACTTAACCTTCCCATGCAAGTTCAAACGATGATGCGGGCTTGTCCTTATTCGCATGAATAATACTCAATTGTGCTGCAACCTGCCCCGCCAATTCCTTATAGGCTTTTGTCGCTGGAGAGGTAGGGTCTGACATTATAACAGGAACACCTTTGTCCCCACCGTCCACAACCCCACCCATTAATGGTATTTCAGTCAGGAAAGGAATTTTAAATTTTTCAGCCAATGCATTTCCACCACCAGATTTAAAAATATAGTGTTTTTTATCACAACCATCACAGATAAAATGGCTCATATTTTCAACAATTCCTAACAGTGGAACTTTCACAGTGTCAAACATTCTCACTCCCTTTGCTGCATCAATCAAACTCACTTCTTGTGGTGTCGTCACAACTACGGCACCAGAAATGGGGGCGCGCTGCGTAAGAGTCAGCTGAACGTCCCCTGTCCCAGGAGGAAGGTCAATCACCAGATAATCAAGTTCGCCCCACTCAACATTTTGTAAAAATTGCTGGATGATTCCTCCGAGCATAGGACCCCGTAGCATAAGAGGCTGCCCCTCTTTTTGGAGAAAAGCCGCAGAAACTACTTTGAGTCCGTATTGTTCGTGAGGATAAAACTTGTTATCAGAACCGCCTTTAGGGGGTGAAATAGGAATTCCCAGCATCTGAGGAATACTTGGGCCATAAATATCCGCATCCATCAGTCCTACCTTCGCTCCGCTCATCTGTAAAGCCATCGCTAAGTTAGCGCTGACCGTGGACTTACCAACCCCTCCTTTACCGCTAGCCACTGCGATAATATTTTTCACATCTGTTAGAATCGGCTGGCTATGCTCTGCCGCCCGAACCACTGCTGTCATTTCCACGTCAACACTCTTCACCCCTTTTATTGCACCAACCTTTGTTGCACATTCGGTTTTTAGCTGTTCTTTAACAGGACATGCTGGGGTGGTCAGTTCGACCTGAAATTTAACCTTACCATCCTCAACATTCATATTTTTCACAAACCCGAGACTTACAATATCCTTGTGTAAATCTGGATCAATTACTGTTTTTAGTTCAGCGATAACACTGACCTGCAAATCTTGATCTGACATATAAATAAAACTCCTTTATTAACTTGGCTATTAAATCTCTAGCAAAGCACCTAGAGTAACAGTATTAAGCACTATCTACATAATAGAATTGAAAAACCTATTTGCAAGGTAATAGGTGTTTTTACGATGTGCCTACCCTAAAAACTTTTAAATTCTAGATCTGTTACTTATTCGCACTATTTCTAGCACAGCCTATCGTGTTACTCATTGATTTTTCTTGCCTTAAATATCTACATATTGTATAAGTCAAATAAAGTAGTACTAGATATAGTAATTACCATGAAATGCATATTAGACTAGTGCAGTAAAATATATCGTTATAACCATCATTTAGGCAAGCAACTTAGGGTATTAGGGAATTTCCTCCAGTAAACTGCATCACTTCTGAAAAAACACTTAAACTTTCACCAACGCTTTCAACAAATAATATGATGCACCATGAATAATGAAAAAGAATCCGATCTGCAGTTAGAACTTGAGAACCGATTTTTAACCTACGCTCTATCAACCATTGTTTCTCGTTCACTCCCCGATGTAAGAGACGGCCTCAAGCCAATCCACAGACGTATTCTCTTCGCGATGGAAAGTATAGGACTCAATGCTGCAGCAAAACCTGTAAAGTCAGCGAAAATAATCGGTGAAGTTCTTGGTAAATACCACCCCCATGGTGACGCATCGACTTATGAATCTATGGTACGGATGGCACAAGACTTTTCTATGCGCTATCCCCTGGTGGACGGTAAAGGAAACTTTGGGTCGATCGACGGTGATGCCCCTGCAGCTTACCGCTACACCGAAGGTAAGTTGACACCGATCACATCGTATATCCTTAATGATCTTAAAAAAAATACAGTGGAATTTCGAGCTAACTACGACAACACTTTGAAGGAACCTCTCGTACTCCCATCCCGCGTACCTAATTTACTGATCAATGGCTCTTCCGGGATAGCGGTAGGCATGGCTTGTTCATTCCCCAGCCATAATCTAAGTGAAGTCATGGCAGCCTTGATTACCATGATTAAAGACCCGGATGCTACTGTCACCCAATTAATGAAACACATCAAGGGGCCTGATTTTTCAGGTGGCGGAATCATTCTAAACTCTAAAGCGGAAATTAGAAGTGCCTATGAACAGGGCTTAGGTGCTGTAAAAATACGAGGCGAATGGAAAATTGAACAACTACCTCGCGGTAAACAACAAATAATTATTTATTCAATACCTTATGGTGTGAATAAGGCCCGCTTGATTGAAAAAATAGCTGAAATCATAATTGCTAAAAAACTTCCGCCGCTTATAGATGTCCGAGATGAAAGTGACGAGAAAATGCGGGTTGTACTTGAATTAAAGTCAGGTACCAATACTGAAAAAATGATGACCTATCTCCTTAAACACACTGAACTAGAAAACAACTTTCAGTTAAACTTCAATTGTCTCAAATCAACTGGCGAGCCCGCACGTTTATCTCTTAAAGAAATATGTCGAAGCTTTCTTGATTTCCGAAAGGATGTGGTGACTCGCCGGCTAGAATATGAGCTTACCATTTTAATCAAACGTCTTCATGTCTTAGACGGGTTTGTGACAATTTTTAGCCAACTGGATAAGGCTCTTAAAATAATCCGTAGTTCTAGATCAAAGCAAGAAGCACACGACCAGTTAAAAAAAGGCTTTAAATTAGATGATGAGCAAGTATCGGCAGTTTTAGAAATTCCGCTATATAGATTGGTTCGAATGGAAGTGGATAAAATACTCGCAGAGCAGAAGGAAAAATCAAAAGAAAAAAAACAGATTCAAGCAATTTTAGGTTCTGATAAAAAAGTATGGAATATCGTACAAAAAGAGTTTCATGAAATTGATGAAAAGTTTGGAGACAAAAGACGTACCAAAATAAAAACCATCGAACTTGTCGAATACAATGCCGAAGATTTCATTGAACATGAAGATACTTACCTTGTTTTAAGTAAAAATGGATGGCTACGTAAATTTAAAACCGTTGTAGAACCCAGCACTCTAAAATACAAAGAAAATGACTCTCTCCTCGCTGCCGTAAAAGCAAATACCCGTGAGTTTGTTGCTTTTTTTACCTCGCGGGGAATGGTATACATCTTCAAACTATACAACCTACCTTATACTCGGACCGGATTTGGTGAACCTGTTCAGAATTTATTTAAATTTGCTGATGGGGAAAAAGTAATATCAATTCTCTCACTTGATCCTGCAGAGCTTGCTGCTAGTCAAATTTTTCCCACTGGAGATTCTTCTAATAAGTCCAGTCACCAAACTCGACTAAGCTTTGCGAGTGAAAACAAAGGTGGTTTAGAGGGCATGATAATAGGAAGTTCTGGCTATGGTTTTCGCTTTCCCTTATCCAATCTTATCGAAACCACTCGATCCGGACGAAAATTAATGACATTAAAAGGTAATGACAAAATAGTAGGGTTTTCTCTTGTAACCGGAGACCACTTATTTATGGCGTCAGTCAGTGGAAAGGGCATCGTTATTCCAATCGAACAGGTATCAGTGCTCGTAGGAGCCGGCATGGGTTCGCGACTTATGAAAATGACAAACAGTTCACTAGCTGGCTTCAAGATAACTAACAAAAATGGTCATTCAACTATCACCCTTGAGGATGGAAAAACAAAAAAAATTAATACCAAGGACATCCGTGTGACTAATCGTGGAGGCCAGGGAATCATTATATCAAAACGAAAAAAAATAACTGCAGTCGAATAATACAGGATCACCATGGGAACATATAGTGCCAAAGACTTACAAGTACTGGAGGGACTTGAACCTGTTCGCCGCCGTCCCGGAATGTATATCGGATCTACGACATCTACAGGACTACATCATCTAGTTTGGGAAATTTTAGATAATTGCGTAGATGAAGCTCTAAATGGCCACTGTGACGCAATTGAAATCACGCTTGAAAAGGATAGCGGCATTACCATACATGATAATGGACGCGGTATTCCAATTGACACATTTGCTAAGACTAAAAAAAGTGCCATGGAAATTCTTTTTACTACTCTACATTCAGGTGGAAAGTTCAGTGAAGATAATTATAAAGTTTCAGGCGGACTTCACGGTGTTGGCATGGCAGTTGTCTGTGCTTTGAGTGAAAGCTTGACCGCAACCTCAAAACGTGATGGATTTGAGTGGACTCAATCGTATTCTCAGGGAAAACCACTTACCAAACTCAAAAAAGGGAGAGCAGTTAGATCTTATGGCACCTCTATTTACTTTAGGCCTGATCCATCAATCTTCCCTAATATAGACTTCAATATACAATCAATTTTAGAGCAAGCAGAGTCAAAAGCTTTTCTAAATAAAGGATTAAAAATAGTGGTTAGCGGGATTAGCGAAAAAAAAGAATTCCAATATCTTAACGGTATTCAAGATTACATTGAAAAAATTATTGGCAAACGCCCTACCCTTTCAGACACGCCATTCTATATAGAAAAAGATGATAAAAAGATGCACCTTGAAACCACTTTCCAATGGACATCAGGCACTGAAACAATAGTTCACTCTTATGCCAATGCTATCAAAACAGTGGATGGAGGCAGTCATGAAACCGGGTTTCGCAATGGGATAACAAAAGCACTACGGTCCTATATTGAACGGCGAAAACTATTGCCTAAGGGTATAAATAACATAACAGGTGACGACGTTAGAGAAGGTCTCATCGCTATTATAAATGTTTACCTTCAGGTTGATGTTGAGTTCCAAGGTCAAACGAAAGGTCGATTAAATTCAGACATAACATCTCAAGTGGAATCAGTTGTCAAACACTCACTAGAACATCACCTACTTGAAAACCAGACAAAGGGAGACTCGATTGCTAACCGTGTCATCTTGTCAGCTCAAGCCAGAATAGCTAGTAGACATGCCAAAGAAGCTGTTCAGCGTAAAACAAATATTTCTCATCGCCTCAACCTTCCCGGAAAACTTTCAGATTGCGCAACAACAGATAAAAATAAAGCCGAACTGTTCATCTGCGAAGGTGACTCTGCAGGCGGTTCAAGTAAGCAAGCTCGAGACCGAAAAACACAAGCCATTCTCCCTATCCGTGGGAAAATTTTAAACGTACAAACCGCAACCATGGAAAAAATACTCGGTAACACTGAAATCCAAAATATCATTTCTGCTGTTGGCACTGGGTTATCCCCTAAATTTGATTACAGAAAGTTACGATACGGAAAAATCATCATCATGACGGACGCTGATGTAGATGGCGCTCATATTTGCACTCTCCTATTGACCTTTTTTTATCGTTGCCTTCCAGAACTCATCACCAATGGGAATTTATTTATTGCTCAACCTCCCTTGTATCGAATCGACTCCGGAAAAAAAATGTTCTATGCCATAGATGATAATGAAAAAGATCAAATTATCGAAAAACTCAACGGCCACAAATATGAAATCGGTAGATTTAAAGGGCTTGGGGAAATGCCTGCGGCTGATTTAAAAAAAACGACCATGAACATACAAAGTCGATCACTTCTAAGGGTAGCAATAAGCAATTCTGAGAATACTGAAAAAATATTTACTCAACTCATGGGGAAGGACGCAGAGTTTCGTTTTAACTTTATAAAAGAACGCGCAGAGTTTATCCGCGACCTAGATGTTTAAACTCAGAGAAAAAATAATTCAACAAGATACTTATCGTATATTATTTAACTAATTCTCCGTTTATTGTTTCCATCCATTGAGCTAAGCTATCAAGTGCTTTTAACTCAATTTTTTTATTTCTTTCCCGTTTATTCCGAATTTTCATCTCCTGGACCTGAAAAAGGCCGTAATTAATATTCATCGGTTGAAAAGATTGGCGACGAGTCTCCGTTACATACTTGAGTAACGATCCTAAAGCGGTATCAACGGGAGGAGTCGAATACACCTCTCCTTTTATTCTCTTTACTGCACTGAGGGCAGCAAGTAATCCCATTGAAACCGACTCAACGTACCCCTCCACACCAATAATTTGCCCGGCAAAATAGATACCACTATTTTTTTTCAAGTCGAGCTCACAACTTAAAACATCGGGAGCATTAATATAGGTATTCCTGTGTATTGCACCAAATCGAAAAAATTCTACATTTTCCAAACCAGGAATCAACCTTATCACTCGTTTTTGCTCTGGATAGGTGAGCTTGGTTTGAAATCCAACTAGATTAAAAGCTGTGCCCTCTTTATTTTCATGCCTTAGTTGTACGATAGCATAAAATTTCTCCCTTGTTTCTGGATGCAGTAAGCCAACTGGTTTTAGTGGGCCGAAGGCAAGAGTTTTATCCCCTCGCATTGCAAGCTCTTCAACAGGCATACAACCTTCAAAATAGATTGGTTTTTCGAATGACTTAAAAGGGACTTTTTCACCATTTTTTAATTCATTAACCAGAGAATAGTACTGACCTTCACTCAAAGGGCAGTTAAGATAATCATCCGTACCCTTATCATATCGTGAGGCAAAAAATGTTTTATCGTAATTAATCGTATTAGCATCAACTATCGGAGATATTGCATCGTAAAAATAAAGATATTCTTGACCAATTAAGCGAGAAATACTTTCGGATAACCTTGGTGACGTTAGAGGTCCGGTCGCCACAATAACGGGGCCCTCAGAAGGTATCTCCGTAACCTCTTCACGTATCAAAGTAATATTGGGATGTTTTAAAAGTTGTTCGGTAATTTTTTTGGAAAAGAGCTCTCTATCTACCGCAAGAGCTGCACCTGCTGGAACAGCATGGGTATCACCAGCATCAATAACAAGAGAATTGAACTTTCTAAGTTCTTCTTTAAGAAGATAAGGTGCTGAGGGGGATTGATTGTTACCCAACGAATTACTGCAAACTAACTCAGCGCAATGATCGGTTTTATGGGCAGGCGTAGGTTTAACAGGGCGCATTTCATACAAAACAACACAAACCCCACGCTCTGCTGCTTGCCAAGCTGCCTCAGACCCAGCGAGCCCAGCTCCAAGTATAGTAAGATAATCTCTCACTGTCTTTTTTTAAATATCACGCAACTGCTGGTTTTTTATAATCGCATTCTGATTCGGGGCAAATAATCGAGGTGCCTTCATCTTTTTTCCACTTTTCCACGGTATAAGTATTGTCGCATTTCGGGCATGGCTCAGGTACTGGTTTATCCCATGACACAAAATCACAATTAGGATAGGCAGTGCACCCGTAAAACATCCTTCCTTTCTTAGATCTGCGCGCTGCAATTTTTCCTTTACAATCATCTTTCGGGCATTTGATACCTAGATCAATCGGTTTAGTAAATTTACAATCAGGATAGTTTGAGCATGCAATAAATTTCCCAAAACGACCAATCTTCAACACAAGAGAGGATTGACACTTATCACAAGCACCCTCAACAGTGGCAGGTTCTGACACCGCTTTACCATCTGATCCTTCTTTCGCAATTTGTTTTGTGTTTTTACAATCAGGGTAACCGGAACATGCCATAAACTTCCCAAACCTTCCCCACTTAACAATCATAGGCTCACTACATTTATCACAAATCTCGTCAGTTTCCTCAACCTCTGAGTCTCCGATTTTCTTTTCAGCTTCATCCAAATCTGCCTTGAAAGGAGTGTAAAAAGATTGAAGAATCTTCACCCACTCTGCTTCACCAACCTCAATTTGATCCAACTGACTCTCCATATCCGCGGTAAATTTAGTGGTCATAAAACCAGGGAAATGTTCAAGCAAAAGATCAGAAACAAGGTAACCCAATTCCGTTGGAGCCAGTCGACGCTCTTCGTTTTTCACATAAGCACGATCCTTGATCACACTTATTATCGCAGCATAAGTACTAGGTCGACCAACACCTTCCTCCTCAAGCTTTTTAACCAGCATAGCCTCACTAAACCGGGGTGGTGGCTGAGTAAAGTGCTGTTCCGGATCAATATCAAGTAACTTAAGTTTTTCTCCTTTATCCAGTGCTGGTAAAATTTTATCGCCTTGCTTACTTTCCTTCTCAGCTGCCTCATCATCACCAGATTCAACATAAACTTGCATGAATCCGGAAAATTTGACTACCGATCCATTGCTCCGAAAAATATATTGTTTTGCTCGAATATCGAACGTGGTCGTATCAAGAACCGCGGGAACCATTTGACACGAAACTGACCGAGACCAAATGAGCTCGTACAGGCGAAACATATCCTTCCCAAGGGGCTCTTTTATCTCTGACGGCACTATAGTGACATCTGTCGGCCTAATAGCTTCATGTGCTTCCTGAGCAGATTTTTTACTCTTGAACACGTTGGGCTCTTTGGGGCAAAATTCCTCACCGTAACGATTGACTATATAATCTCTGATTGCATCCGTTGCTTCCGTCGAGAACCGTGTCGAATCGGTACGCATATATGTAATCAAGCCCACCGTCCCTCGGCTACCAATTGAAAGTCCTTCGTAAAGACGCTGAGCCAGCATCATAGTTTTTTTTGGAGAGAAATTAAGCTTTCGAGAAGCCTCCTGTTGTAATGTGCTTGTTATAAATGGAGCAACAGGGTTTCTTTTTCTTTCTTTTTTGACAACATTGTCCAAAACAAATTCTACTTCTTTCAAATTCTTTACAACTTCGTCAGCGCCCACTTGGTTAGATATTTCCGCCTTGTTACCGTCAATCTTAAATAATTTACTTTGAAACTTTGGTTTAACTTGCCCTTCCAAGTCTAGCGTGATCGTCCAATACTCCTCTGGCTTAAAGGCCTTAATCTCATTCTCACGATCACAAACGATTCTAAGCGCAACAGATTGAACCCGCCCAGCGCTCAACCCAGGTTGAACCTTTTTCCATAGCATGGGGCTTATCTTGTACCCCACCAACCGGTCTAAAATTCGCCTTGCCTGTTGCGCATTAAATCTATTGAGGTTCACCTCTGTAGGATTCTTAATAGCCTCCTTTACTGCCTTTTTTGTAATTTCATTAAACATTACTCTGTAAATCTTACCTTCGGTGTGTTTGGCAACCTCATTTCCAATATGATAGGCAATAGCCTCTCCCTCTCTATCCGGATCAGGAGCAAGATATATATCATTTGCCTTCTTAGCTTCTTTTTTTAAGTCACTAAGAATTTTTCCTTTACCCCGGATGGTAATGTACTCAGGAGTAAAGTTGTTTTCCACATCAACCCCAAGTTTACTCTTAGGCAAGTCTTTAAGATGCCCGACCGATGCCATGACAACAAAATCTCTTCCGATGAACTTTTTAAGAGTTTTAACTTTAGTGGGAGACTCCACTATCAAGAGAGACTTATTCCTCGCACCTCGTGTTGACTTGGCTTTGGCCTTTGACTTTGCCTTAGTTTTGGGCTCCATTTTAGCTTTCGGCTTAACTGTTGTCTTAACCACAACCTCTCCTAAGTGCATTATAATTACCAATCATGTGCGATCCCTAAATAGAACTTAAATAACTTTATGACACTTTTAAGGGTACTTAGCGCAGATTCCGGTTATTCTTATAGATGAATAGGTCGCGCGTCAAGAAAAGAATACAAATAGATCACCTTACTCACTTACATATCTGAACTTGGAAGGTTTCAATAAACACCAATTGACCATCTAAAACTACTCATTTCTTGTATGAATCGAATCAGTTAACTTTTCAAGTTCTGCAGCGGAGACATTTAGAGTATAGATCGAATCCAAGTAACTATTATAAACGCGCGTATACATTATGAGGGCTTCAAACAGTTCTTGCGAATCACCGATTCCAAAGTCATAGTTGGCCACCTCTGAAACAAGTAAAGCCCTAGTAATTTTCCGGTTCTTTTTGCCCAACATTACCTTATCCTTTGATGACGTTACACCCAAAAATGCTTTATAAAGTAGCAGACTATTTTCTTCGGTCAACTTTGTAGATTGTTCGACATTAATTTCATTAGAGACGATACCGGCCTCACTAATTATATTTTTCGCTTGTGGAGTTAAGTTTTTCGCCTTCAAATAACCATCAAAACTTGTATATGGAAAGTCTATAGGAATGGGGTCTGTTACTGTATTATCATTCCCATCTCGAAGTTCTTGATTAATCAACTTACCCAAATTTAATTTACCGATTTGAATATCATGCTCTAAATCAATAATATTATTCAATGTGTTCGACAAACCTAATTTCAGCTTGGTAAGATCTGCTTGGGACACATCTCCCTCCCCTGAGTCGAAAATTTCCTTAGACTTCTCAACAGCTTTTTGAAAGTGGTCTCGAACATCTTTTGCCGTATCTAGCTGTTCCACCTGAGTTTCAATCTGGTAAAAATATTTTTTAACAAGGAAGGTAATATGCTCCGGCGGTAAATATTTTTTATTCGCTCTATTTTTTGAGTTGTAGTCTAAGGAGAGTTCAATTAATTCTTGAAGAGCAATTGTTGTACCAGACTTTGTATCTGCTGCTAATAAAAGACAAACACTGGTCTGCAATAAAGCAACCAATGATACTGCAATCACAAAGCGGCTATGCTTTGACACAACTGAAATAGCACGTGAAAATATATTGCGCATAATTATTATCTTTGGCTGCTACTTTTCAGGAAATATAAACGAAGTAAAAGGGGTGTATTAATACAAAGGGGCACCAAGTGTATTCCTTAAAAAGAGACCTTGATGGCAACCAAGGTAGCAGAAACATATCCGCAACGGCTCTCATTAAAGATGATGCCCAAGCAAATGGACATAACTCAGTGCCCCCGACTTTTAATATAAGCTAGCATGTAGGTTAAAGTTTTGTCAATTATTTTCAAAAAATTCTAAATTTATCACACTGTGTATAAAAATATTAAATAATTTAAAATCAATAACTTAACACAATAACGCCTACTTTAAGAGCTATTTTTTTTAATTATATGTTACATTTTAGTGCCATCAAGGGGTAAATTTCTAATAAATAATTAAAAAATATATGTTCAGGGAAAAGTAGCTAGTTAATTAATAAGTTCTATTGGCACGGGTACAAATGTTAGAAAAAATATAGCTATAGCTGCGTACCCTGCCCTTTTGTGAATCCTTTGAGGTAAGACCTCTTCATCCTCCAACGGGGCCGACTTAAAACGGGTAAAAACCAACAATAAAAGCGCCCATATACCCCAATTTGGCCAAAAATATATAAGAAAAAGCAAAAATCCGAAAAAAAGTTTAGCCCATACTTGGGATTTCTTGCCCAGAAGAGCATGAAGTATATGACCACCATCTAATTGACCAATTGGGAATAAATTAATAGCGGTAACAAATAATCCTACCCATCCTGCAAGCGCTATCGGGTGTAATTGAATATTAAAATCTACCGATAATGGGGTCACACCGAGAATAGCTTTTGAAAGAATTATCATAATAACGGAACTACCAAACGAAAAACCTCTTTCTCCCGTTGCCGCAACAATCTCAGAAAAAAATAAACCTATGATTAATGTTGGCACGGCTACAACAAATCCGGCAATGGGTCCAGCCACCCCAATTTCCATTAACACACGTCGGTTAGGAATTGGATCCTTAATCACAATCATCGCGCCAAATGTACCCAGCAAGAACATACCAGGAGGAGCTGGAATAAAGAGAGGAAGGGTTGTTCTGACGCCATTTTTTAATCCCGCAAAATAATGACCAAACTCATGGGCTCCCAATATGAGAAACAAACTCAATGCATATAATTTTCCGCCTGCTAAGTAGGTTGTAAATAGAGTTGATCCAAGTAAAACGAAAAACAGAACCCAACTTCCTAAGCCAGGCCTCTTTCGATCATTAACTTGCAGGTCAGCCGTGCTAAACTCATCGCCTTTTATTTTTCTATCGTAATTTCCTTGTTGGATATTCTCATCCATAAATCAATAAGATTGATCAGGAGATGGGTAACTGTTTATGTTTAAATTCTCGGGCATTATCACCAGAATATTCAGCTACTGTCTGCCCCGTACCAATCAACTTGTATTTATATATAACCAGTCCGTCCAGACCAACCGGCCCCCTAGCATGAGTTTTATTGGTACTGATACCAATCTCCGCTCCCAAACCGAATCGAAATCCATCTGCAAAGCGCGTAGATGCATTCCATAAAACACTAGAAGAGTCAACTTCATTAAGAAACCTCTCAGCACGCGAAGCTTCTTCTGTAACAATAGTATCGGTATGGCCAGAACCATATGTATTGATAAATTTTATCGCTTCTTGTAATTTGTGAACAACCATAATAGAAAGCTTAAGGTCGGTATATTCAGTATCCCAATCTGCCTCTACAGCGGGCTTCATATCAGGAATGATTTTTCGCGTATGATCACAACCGACTAGTTCGACATTTTGCAAGCGAAACTGTTTTACTAAAGGAAGGAGTATACCTTGAGCAATATCTTCGTGTACAAGAAGAGTTTCCATGGCATTGCAGGCCGCGGGATATTGAAGTTTTGAATCCAGCACAATCGAAATAGCCTTATCAAGATCCGCTTTTGAGTCGATATACCCGTGACAAATGCCTTCAGAGTGGCCTAGAACGGGTATCCGGGTATTCTCCTGAATATATTTCACAAAATCGTTACTCCCACGCGGAACGATAAGATTAATATTTTTCTCTTCCTTTAACATATCCGCAACTTCAGATCGCGTTTTGATCATTTGTACCGACCCAGTAGGCACGCCATCAACCTTGTCAATAGCATCTGTAATTAATGAAACAATCATTTTGTTTGAATGTTGTGCTTCTCTACCCCCTTTAAGAATAACGGCATTACCTGACTTAAAGCACAATGAAGAAATTTGTGGTACGGCATCTGGACGAGACTCAAAAATAGCCCCAATAACCCCTATAGGACATGTCACTCTGTATAAAGTCAAACCTTCATCCATTTCTATCGCCATCTGTTGCTGACCAACCGGGTCTTCAAGACTAATAACGCTTCTGATTCCTTTCGCCATTCCCATGATCTTATTTTCATTTAAACGCAGTCGAGCTATAAGCGGACCTGATATATTTTCATTTTGAGCAAACTCGAGATCTTTAACATTCGCTTGAAGTATAGATGAACAACCACCCTCAATAGCTGAAGCAACTTCTTCCAGCGCCCTATTTTTAATATCGACGGACAAATGGGCTAATTGCAAAGACGCCGCTTTTGCTATAGAAGAAATTTCAGATACTGTTTTTTCAGCTGTCATGTCTAGTTAAATAAATTTTGAATGTTTACATCTAAATTTAACAGAAATTTTCTATATTTCTGAGAATAACGGTTCACAAAGAGTCCAAATATTTAATTTATAACTTAACATCGTTAACCGCCTGTAAGTTGTAAAGTTTCCAATAGATTCCTTTTTTTTGCAGTAATTCTTTTTGTGTCCCGTATTCTGCCATACGACCCTCTTTAAGAACTAAAATTTTATCAACATTCTTTAAGGTCGAAAGTCTATGCGCTATGATGATTGATGTTCTTCCACGTATAAGCTCTTTAATCCCATTTTGAACTTGAAGCTCCGTTTCCGTATCAATGCTTGAAGTCGCTTCATCCAGCACAAGAATTCTGGGATTTACCGCCAAAGCCCTAGCAAATGAAAGCAATTGTTTTTGACCAAGCGAAAGCAAACTCCCTCTCTCTCGGATATTCTGCTCATATTGATCTGGAAGGCAATCAACAAACCGGTGTAGATTGACTGACCTAGCAATCGATTTAATTTGATCGACCTCCAAGTGAGAGTTCCCCAGGCGAATGTTATCTAAAATACTTCCCGAAAAAAGAAAAACGTCCTGCTGAACCAATGATATTTGCCGGCGCAAGTCGTGCTTGTTAATTTTATTGATAGAAATACCATCCAATAAAATATCTCCTCGACTTATTTCATAAAATCGGCACAAAGCATTAACAAGTGATGACTTTCCCGCTCCCGTTGCCCCGACAACTGCTAGGCTTTCACCCTCTAGAAGAGAAAAAGATATATCTTTTAATACATCTTCATCTTTTTTATAAGAAAACCAGACATTACTGAACTCAATTTCACCGCGAACCTTTTTTACCGTTTGTGAGGAATGAGAATCAGCTATATCCTCTGGTGTATCGAGTAATTCAAAAGTTCGCTCCGCCGACGCAATAGCAGTCTGAATAATATTAAATTTTTCAGCCAGATCTCGGATTGGCTCAAAAAACTTTTGAAGATACTGTAAAAATGCTACTAAAACGCCCAGTTGAATCTGATCCTGAACAAATTTTCCACCTCCATACCAGATAACCAGAGCCATCCCAAGCGCACTAAAAATATCAATCGAAGGAAGATAAATTGCGTTGTAATAAACTGACCGAAGGTCCTCATTAACTTTATCTTTATTTATATTTCTAAATTTGTCCTCATGACCCTTTTCTTTATTAAATAAGTGAACCGTTGACATTCCAGAAAGGTTTTCTTCAAGAAACGAATTCAACCGGGTTATGTGGGCACGGTTTTTTCGCAAAGCATCTCGTGCTCGAATCCGATAAGCCCAGGTTGCTAGGTATAACAAGGGGAAAACCAAGCAAACCACGAGCGCCATTCGCCACTCCAAATAAAACATCATTGAAAAAATACCCACTAGAATAAACAAGTCGCTAAAGACGAGAATTAATCCCGACGTCAACATTTCATTAAGCACTTCAACATCGTTGACTACTCGCGTAATAAGCTTTCCTATTGGATTTCTATCAAAAAATTTGAATGACATTCGATGCATATGAGCAAAAGTTTCTGTTCTCAAGTCATACATCACCTTTTGACCAATGTATTGCATCAAGTATGTCTGAATAAACTGACAAACGAATGCCACGCCTAAAACAACAAGATAAATTAATGCAATCTTATTTAATCCTTCTAGATCAGATACAGCGATATAATCATCGATAGCAATTTTGGTGAGAAAAGGCCCCGATAGACTTAATATGGAAACACAAAAAAGAAAAAATACTGCCAATAATACTAACGTTTGGTAGGGTTTAAGATAAACAACTAACCTTTTGAATAAAACCCAGTCACGGGATCCATCTCTTAAACTTTCTTGGTGCAATTCGCTCATTGAAGAGTTATCTCCATTTCCATAGCAAGCGCCTGGTTTTTATAAGTTTGCGCATACTTCCCATTTAAATGAAGTAATTCATCATGAGTCCCATCTTCTACTATTTGCCCATCGTTAATTAAAATAATTCGATCTGCCTTACGGACTGCTGTAAGACGGTGGGACACCATTACTGTAGTAATGCCGGATGTAAATTCCCGTATATTTTTTAGAATGTTATCTTCCGTCTCCGCATCTAGGCTTGAAAATGCGTCGTCAAGCACAAGAATTTTGGGGCTCAAAAGTAACGAGCGCGCAAGAGCAACCCGTTGAATTTGCCCCCCAGATAAAGATACTCCACGTTCGCCAATAATTGTTTCCAGACCATTAGGGAATCGGTTTAAATCCGCTAATAAACCCGATTTTTTAACAACATCATCAACAACATCATTTGAAGCCTCATCTCTTCCAAAAATAATATTTTCTCTAAGAGTGGCTGAAAACAAATAAGGCTCCTGATCAACATACCCAATATTTTTACGAAGCACCGAAAGTGGAATTCTACGAATTGAATGACCACCAATGAACAAAGTATCCTCATTTACCTCATACAACCGGGGAATCAATTGAGCAAGAGTACTTTTTCCGGAACCTATTACACCAACTACAGCAAGAATTTGTCCTGAAGGGATTTTTAGTTGAATATTTTTTAAGCTTGACTTGTCTGTCTCTGGATACGCAAAGCAAAGATCACGAAACTCGATATCGCCTCTAAATTCATCAATAGAATTGACGGTTTTCTTATCGTCTACAATACCTGGTCTAGCTAAAAATATTTCCTGTATCCTACCCATTGCAGCCTGTCCTTTTTGAGTAAGATTAACTACATACCCTATACCCATCATCGGCCAGGACAACATTAACAAGTAACCATTGAAAGCCACAAAAGAGCCTAGTGACATTTCTTTAGCTATTACTGCTTCACCGCCTACCCAAAGAAAAATCATTGCGGCAACGCCAACCGTCAATGTGAGCGAGGGGGTAAAAATGCCAAACAATCGAGTCACGCTCAAATTCTTATGAATATATTCTCGGTTAAGTTCATCAAATTTTTTCTTCTCAGTTTCTTCCTGAACAAAGGCGTGAATAACACGAATTCCCGAAAGGTTTTCCTGCACATGCGATGTTATTTTTGACAAATGTTTCTGCACAATTTCATGACGACGTCCAATTTCAGGAAGATATTTCAAGAAAAGGAAAGAAAGAGCCGGCAGTGGAATAAGAACAACTAGAGTTAATGATGGGTTTATCCAAAGCATCAAACCAACACAGCTAACTATAATCACTGCACAGTCAACCAAGATAAGCAAACCCAAACCTACAAAATCACGGACCGCACGCAAATCATTAGTTGCCCGTGACATAAGATCCCCTATTTTTTGTTTTTGAAACCATGATTTATCAAGAGAAAGAAAATGAGAAAAAAGATGGTTGGAAATATCAAATTCGACTTTGCGAGAGGGGCCAAACAAATATTGTCTCCAACCAAAACGCGATAACGCTTGCACGGTAGCTACGGCGAAAAGCACCCCACCAAACCCCAAAAGATCTGAGTCCGAAGGATTATTTGGAAGTTCATCTACAACCATTTTCAATAACCATGGAATCGACAAACCGGCAAGGTCTGCAAACAAAAGAGCCACAATGCCGATCGTCATTTCACGGCGATACTTACGCATATAGGGCAGGTAAGGTTTTATTTTTTCCAGAATCATTATTTATAAAAAAGGAGTGGTATTACGTGTTTGTCTCTTGAGCAAAAAATCACACAATGGCATGAGAAAGGATCATGACTAAAGTTCCCAAGCACAACGAAACAAGATTTTTATAACCTTTCTCATGTTCTTCATAAACTGTAGGTAAAAGATCACCTATTGAAATAAACAGAAAGGTTCCTGCAGAAATTCCAAGTGCCGTGGCGACTATATAATCATCTACACCTTGAAAAACAAAAACTGCGACCAACGCTCCGACGGGAGTCGCTAATGCAAAAATGAACATTGATAACAAAATCTTCTTTTTGGTGTACTCTTTTCCTTTGACCAATAGACTGCTCAATGCCAGAGCAGCGGGAAATTTATGAAGTGTCACGGCAAGAATGATAATGAAGCTCAAGTTCATCATAGTCCCTGCGCCGATGGCAATTCCATCGAGAATACTATGGAAACCTATTCCTACATATGCAGCAATCCCAATTTTATGATAATCGCACTCGCCTTCTTCACAAGGGTGCACCATGATAAATTTCTCTAGAATAAATATAAGGAGAAACCCAAACATTACGGAATAACCTAAGTGTCTGCCTAGAACTGTAGAAATCTCTGGTAAAACATGAAAAAAAACTGCACCGAGCAGAATACCCGCACAAAAACTGATAACAAGACGAAAAGTCTCTTGCGACCATAGCTTAATCGTTGGTATCCATCCCCCAATCATAGTGATTGAAAAAACAAACATGAGAAAGGGATAAAAAATTGCTTTTTCCATATGCCCTCAAATATACAAGAAGGTTTTTCTGATTAGACTAAAATAGTCCAACCTCCCAAAAACCCGACTTATTTTCTAGTTCTTTGACGCTTAATTGGATAAAATGGTTGCAGAACTTACGGTTAAATTCATATGCAATACCATTGAATTCAAAATGCAATGAAGAGTCGTTAAACTTAACATAAATGGATTCAATTATCTATCAAGAGTCAATCTATCCGCTTTTTCAATATTCCTATAAAGTTTTGTTAAATCTTATCACTTAGAAAACAAAGAATTATGTATGCAGTTATAATAGCTGGCGGCAGCGGCACCCGCTTCTGGCCAAAAAGCCGAGAAAACCTTCCAAAACAATTGCTAAATATATCCGGCCAGGAAACACTTATTCAGAATACAGTGGGCCGGATAAGCTCTATAATTTCTGCTGAAAACATATGGGTAATTACTAACGAACAACACGCGTTCGAAACCTGTTACCAATTAAAAAAAATGGGATTCCCTCCATCGCAACTTTTAACGGAGCCAATCGCGCGTAACACTGCAGCTGCAATAGGGTATTCAGCAAAAATATTAAGTCAAAGAAATCCAGATGCCATCATGGCAGTTTTCCCTGCCGATCACGTGATTACGACAATCGAACCATTTCTGAAGTTATTGAAGCAAGCTGAAACTATTGCTAAAAAAAATCATCTTGTTACTCTTGGGATTAAACCTACTTCTCCCGAAACGGGATACGGATACATCAAGCAAGGTAAAGCAATCGAAGAAAATTCTTTCAAGGTTGATCGGTTTATCGAAAAACCCGACAAGCTAACAGCAGAAAAATATTTAAAAGAAGGTAATTACTACTGGAATAGCGGTATATTTGTGTGGAAGGTATCTACTTTACTCAATGAAATAAGCCTATACTTGCCTAAACTCCACGAACAACTCGAAGAACTCACGAGTAATACGGCCCCAATCAAAGGAAAATATCCCTATCAAAAATTGAGTGAATCTGGAAAAAAAATATTTCATTCACTAGAATCAGTATCAATTGATCATGGTGTCATGGAAAAATCAACCAATGTAGCTGTTCTTCCGGCAGAAATAGAATGGAATGATGTTGGCACCTGGACCTCACTTGCAGAAATCTCAAAAAATGACTCCCATGGCAACGTCATAAATGGAAACGTGGTTTCTGTAGAAAATAGTGATTCGATCATTCAGGCCGAAAATCGACTAGTTGCCGCACTAGGGCTTAAAGACATTATCGTAGTAGATACCCCTGACGCTTTACTAGTCTGTCCAAAAGAACGCGCGCAAGATGTAAAAAAAATAGTTGAACAAATAAAATTAGAAAAACGCTCAGAAGCTAGCACATCTACATCACAAACTCGGCCATGGGGGAGCTACACCATACTTCATAAAGAAACCAACTATCTGGTCAAACGCATTGAGGTTTTATCTGGCGAATCTCTGAGTTTGCAGTCACATAACCACAGGAGTGAACATTGGACTGTTGTTTCTGGAGTCGCTCAGGTACAAATTGGGGAAACATTACAAACATTGCAAACTAACCAGTCTATCGAAATCCCTAAAGGTGAAAAACATCGACTAGCTAACTTGGATGAATCTAGCCTCATTATCATCGAAGTACAGCTTGGAGATAAACTTGACGAGAATGATATCACTCGATACGAAGATAAATATGGTAGAGACGGATAATCAAAAACTAATTCTCTAAGTCCCATTAGAACCCCTCCCCTATTCAACAACGAAAGCACCACGCTTTTAATAGAAAAAGCCTCTATTTTTATAAGTTCTTTAGCCGAAGACAAATATTTCACGCCTTGAATACTAATACGAGATATAATGAAGGTTTTAATTTGGATCAAAATCTATGAATTACCATTCACTCGGAGAGTTTGTTGATCGACTAGAAAGTAAAAACGAACTAGTCCGTATCAAGGATCATGTATCACCTATTTTAGAAATAACAGAAATCACCGACCGAGTTTCTAAACAATCAGACGGAGGAAAAGCCCTACTCTTTGAAAATGTCGAAGGCTCAAATATACCAGTTCTTATCAACGCTTTTGGCAGCTTTAAACGAATAAATATTGCGCTCGGTGTACATGATATAGAAAAAATACCCAGGGACATTGATAAATATCTAAAAATCAAGCCTCCATCTTCACTTCTTGAAAAGGTTAAACTTTTACCGATGCTGCTTGAAGCTGCTGCTTTTCCCCCAAAAATAGTTAGCGCACAAAAAGGCTCTTGCCAGGAGGTTGTGCTTACAGGAAATGACGTAGACCTTGGAATCATTCCTATACTGCAATGCTGGCCTAATGATGCGGGACGGTTCATCACCTTCCCTATTGTAGTAAACAGAACCATCGATAAAAAGTTGAGAAACGTAGGACTCTACCGCATGCAGGTTTATGACAAGAAATCTACCGGAATGCACTGGCATATTCACAAAGATGGCGCCCATTTTTTTCATGAATTTAAAAAACAAGGCAAGGTCATGGAATGCGCAGTTGCCATAGGAGCAGACCCTGCCGTCTGTTATTCTGCAAGCGCCCCATTACCTTATGGAATCGATGAGTTTCTTTTTGCTGGATTTATAAGAAAGTCTCCAGTACCACTAGTCAAGTGTAAAACTGTTGACCTCGAAATTCCTGCAAGCGCTGAAATAGTACTAGAAGGGTTTATTGATCCATCAGAAATGCGCCTTGAAGGTCCCTTTGGCGATCACACGGGCTATTACTCACAAGATGGAGATTATCCGGTATTCAATATCACTGCAATTACGCATAGGAAAAACCCGATTTATCTTACAACCATCGTTGGAAAACCCCCACAAGAAGATTTTTACTTGGGCAAAGCGACTGAAAGAATTTTCTTGCCACTTATGCGAACCCAGCTACCAGAAATTATCGACATGAATATGCCCGCCGTGGGCGTTTTTCATAATCTTGTTATTATTTCAATCGAAAAACGATTTCCCATGCAAGCAAGAAGGCTAATGAGCGCCCTATGGGGAATGGGACAAATGAGTTTTGCTAAAACTATCATCGTCTTTGATCACAGCGTTGACATTCAAAGCAATAAGGCAATTACTGAAATACTATTAAATGAAATTGATTTCACACGTGATCTATTTTTATCCGAAGGTATTTTAGATGTGCTTAACCACGCGTCTGACAAGGCTCTTTATGGATCCAAACTGGGAATTGATTTAACAAATAAAATTGAGGGTGAGGAGGAAACTAGAACTAAACTAGAAAGTGATAAGAATACGACCTTACCTTTGTCAGAAAATATTCTTGAAAAGTTTACCGAACTTACATCCTGTAAAATTTTAGAACAAAAAGGCCTGCATCAAGTTGCATTTGCTACGCTTGAAAAAAATTATCAGCAACAAGGATCCAAAATTATCGATAGGTTCATGAGCAATAATGAATTCTCCTCAATAACAATATTAGTAGTTCTAGAAGGTCACGAAAATATAAATGATACATCGACGGTATTATGGAAAATCCTCAACAATATAGATCCTAAAAGAGATATGCATTTCTTCGGAAATCGAGTTGGCATTGATGTGACATGCAAAACTGGAGAAGATGGCTACACTCAACATTGGCCGGATGAGATTGAAATGTCCGAAAAAGTAAAAAATATTGTTGATCAGAAGTGGAAAAATATGTTTCATGAATCATAAAAATATCGTCGTCAAAGGCGCTCGGGCACACAACCTAAAAAATATCACAGTAACTCTTCCGCGAAATAAGCTAGTAGTGATCACTGGATTAAGCGGTTCAGGGAAATCTTCTTTGGCATTTGATACAATCTATGCTGAAGGTCAAAGGAGGTATGTTGAATCCCTTTCAACATATGCTCGCCAATTTCTTGAGTTAATGGAAAAACCGGATGTAGATTCTATTGAAGGACTTTCACCTGCCATATCAATTGAACAAAAAACATCTAGTAGAAATCCACGCTCCACAGTTGGAACCGTAACAGAAGTTTATGATTACTTGCGCCTACTTTATGCAAGAATTGGTCGTGTTTACTGCTATGGATGCGAACGAGAAATTTCTTCCCAAACCGTCCAACAAATTGTCGATCAAGTTAAAGCGATCCCAGAAAAAACTAAAATAATGGTTCTCTCTCCTGTTGTTAGTAAACGTAAAGGAGAATTCAAAAAAGAACTTCAAGAATTGAGAAAAAAAGGATTCGTCCGAGTCCGCATAAATAGCGAGATTAGATCTTTGGACGAAGAGATCATGTTAGACAAGAAATTCAAACATACAATCGAGGCGGTAGTAGATCGTTTGGTTATTAAAGAAAATATGGGAAAGAGGCTTACAGATTCAGTCGAAACAGGACTTTTACAAGGAGGCGGCACTCTTGTTGTTGCCATTATCAAAGAAAATGAAAAAGATAAAGAGTTATTATTTAGCGAAAAGTTTGCCTGCAATTACTGCAATATAAGTTTCCCGGAATTAGAACCTCGTCTTTTTTCATTTAATAATCCTCAGGGCGCCTGCCCTTCTTGTGATGGGCTGGGAACCAAAATGGTTATCGATCCAGAGTTTATTGTGCCCGATCCTTCTTTATCCATAAGAGAGGGAGCAATTCAAGCCTGGGAAAAACGAACATCTGTAAATTTTCATCAAATGCTGGAAAGTATCGCGAAACATTTTAAGTTTAAACTTAATACTCCATTTGAAAATCTATCTAAATCCACCCAAGATATTCTTTTATACGGAGCAGGAGATGAATCCATCAAATATATCTATGAGAGTAATGATAAAATACAATATTATTCTGGAACTTTTGATGGAGTAATATCAGACCTTGAAAGAAAATACCATGAAACCGAATCCGCTTCTGCAAGAGAAGAAATTACAAAATTTATGCGGACTCTACCATGCCCATCTTGTAATGGTACTCGACTAAAAAAAGAAGGAACTTCTGTTCGAGTGGGTGACCATAACATCATAAAACTAACTGAACATTCTATTGATCACCTATATGAGTTTTTCAAGACACTCAAATTATCACGACAGGAAAATGATATTGCCCGCCGAATTGTAAAAGAAATTCATGAACGACTTGGGTTTTTAATGAATGTAGGACTCGATTACTTAACCCTTAATCGTTCCTCAGCAACTTTATCAGGTGGAGAAAGCCAAAGAATAAGACTTGCAACGCAAATAGGGTCAAGTCTTATGGGAGTTTTATACGTTCTTGATGAGCCAAGTATCGGACTACACCAGCGAGATAATGACCGCCTATTAAAAACCCTAGAAAAATTGCGTGACCTGGGAAATACGGTAATTGTAGTGGAGCATGATGAAAAAACTATTCTTTCAGCAGATCACGTTCTTGACATAGGGCTTGGCGCAGGGATCCATGGCGGCGAAATTGTTTTCTCCGGAGGACCTAAAAAGCTCCTAAAGGATAAGATTTCTCTAACGGGCCAATACCTTTCTGGTATCAAAAAAATAGTAACTCCTGCAAATAGAAAAAAAAGTAATGGATCTTTTCTCGAAATAAGAGGTGCTGAACAAAACAACTTAAAAAATATCACTGTAAAAATACCTCTTGGATGTTTGATATGTGTCACGGGTGTTTCAGGATCAGGGAAAAGCACGTTAATCATTGATATTTTGTACAAGGCTCTAGCTAGACACTTTTGGAAGTCAACCAATAAACCTGGCAAACACAAAGCAATCGAAGGAGTTCACCTGATCGACAAAGTTATTGATATTGACCAGTCCCCTATTGGCAGAACTCCACGATCAAATCCGGCTACCTATACCGGAGTATTTACCCATATCCGTGATTTATTTAGTCAGATCCCAGAAGCAAGAACAAGAGGGTATAAACCCGGTCGGTTCAGTTTTAATGTTAAAGGTGGACGCTGCGAACCCTGCCAAGGTGATGGAGTTCTAAAAGTAGAAATGCATTTTCTTCCTGATGTTTTTGTCACATGTGAAGTTTGCAATGGGAAACGATTCAATCGTGAAACCTTAGAAATTCTATACAAAGGAAAAAATATTGCGGACGTATTGAAAATGACCGTTGAGGAGTCAAAAGATTTTTTTCAAAATATTCCTTCAATACAATCTAAACTTAAAACTATCGCCGATGTAGGCCTTGACTATATACAATTGGGTCAAGCAGCGACAACTTTATCAGGTGGAGAAGCACAAAGAGTAAAGCTATCAAAAGAACTCAGCAAACGAAGTACTGGTCGAACACTTTATATTCTTGATGAACCAACAACGGGACTTCACTTCGCAGATATCGAACACCTTCTTAAAGTTCTTTCCAAGTTAGTTGATTCAGGCAATACCGTGATTATTATCGAACACAACATGGATGTCATAAAAACAGCCGATCATGTTATCGACTTAGGACCTGAAGGAGGAGATAAAGGAGGGGAAATTCTTGCAGGCGGACCACCAGAAGAAGTAGCAAAAAATAAAAAATCCTACACAGGGCAGTATCTGAAAGAATACATTTCTCACGAGTCAGCTTGATCTCTGACCCTATTCAAATGCTTTTAGACTCAATGAGTATTCGTAAAAACAACAAAAAAGAGCTTTACCTCTGAAACTACTGTGGCTTTTGAATACCATTTATTTAATAATTGCGCATTAAAAAGAAAGTGGATAAAAACAATTACTCGTTAATTTTTCTTAGATGCACTCAATAATAAGCATATCTGTTTTAAACCTCATTCGTATTGTGTTCATCGAAACCAAAAAAGAGTAGGATATTCCTCGAACCATTTTAAATGAATTTTTCCACAAGCCTTCTTGAAAAATTTCGAATACCTGATTGGACTCTGATTTTTTTATTATTGTTGGGTGCCCTACTCAGGTTTTATGGCCTAGATCGCACTCTGGGGACAACAGGGCTAGGAGGTTTTGATGAGGGAGTCGTTCTTCGTTCTTATCTCTATGCTCCATTTAATTTCATCGTAACAAACTATTTCATTCCTTACCAACCTCCCTTAGGAATGACCCATCATATATTCCACTCTCTTTTAGCTCATTTGATGATCGTGCTATTCGGAGAAGACAACGAAATAGCCATCCGAATGCCTGTCTTTATATTTAGCATGGGCTCACTTTGGCTGATTTATCGGATAGCGTTTCAATTGTCTCATTCTCTCATCGTCTCTAGAGTAGCATTACTCGCTGCTACTATATCCCCTATTCATATTGCTTACTCCCAAACTGCCAGAGGCTACGCTCTCATTATCTTTTTTTCAGCTGCCATGATCTATAGTTCGATAAAGCTTATTGAATCGAAAAAATGTTTGAAGTGGGGAATAATTTTGACTCTCTCCGGTTTTTTGTCGACTTATACGATTCCTACTAATGTTTATTTTGCGTTTGGACTTGCTCTCTGGGTTGTTACGGTATTATCTGTTCCTAATTTCCGTATTGAATATGGACTGGATTTGACTGCGGCAAAACTTAAGGCAAGGTTTTTTTTCATTTCCTTTCTAGTAATGGGATTGCTGACTTTGGTGGCTTTTTGGCCCGTGCTTGATCAGGTGCAGCAAGCCTCAAATGCGCACACATTTCAATTTATCAAATTTTATGGGGATCACCCGGTTTATATAGATGCAGTTATTACAATGAAGAATTTTTTATTATTGGTCTTTTCTGGACCTTGGAAATGGCTTCTTCCTTTATTGGCTCTGGGGATTTTATTGGGGCCAGTAAAGGGAGGTTCGGTTAAAAGTTTACCCGTGATAGTATTTTTAATGCCATTTGTTTTATCCCTGTTCACAAAGATTGTAGGATACCCTAAAGTTTATCTTTACAACTTTCCTCTTCTGATGGTTTTTTTTGCAGCCGGAATGGTATGGGTGATTCGTATGATCACCAACAAACTACCTTATTTTTTAAAGAAA
Organism: Nitrospinaceae bacterium; assembly: GCA_023271875.1. Classification (GTDB taxonomy): domain Bacteria; phylum Nitrospinota; class Nitrospinia; order Nitrospinales; family VA-1; genus Nitromaritima. Next base: position 28,045 of record JALPWY010000010.1, read on the forward strand.
CAGAGTTTATTATATGTACTTGGCGCTGTTTTAATATTATCGCAAGGATCGTATTTGGCATCTGAATACTACCCTTCACTGAAAACCTTCAATGGGAAAGCCTACCAGAGTCGGTTAAAATCTCAGACAAAGGCTAACGATTTAATTCTTATACCTGATGTGCGTCACCATTTATATGCTCGGTCCGTTTACCAAGACCGGTTAATGAATATTATTACCGACAATAAGCTTTCAGGAATTAAAGTGATTGCTTCCAGTCGATCAATTTTTGATGGATTCGCCTTAAATAACGAAGAAAATCCAAATGGATATCCTCTATTTGACAACCTCAATAAGTCCCTTTTACTACCAGAAAAAATTCTCGTTGGCAGATTAACTGTTCCAGTCCCTAAGGCAATATTCTCGCATGATGATCCAACCGCTGTTCTTGATCGTCATATTCCTGAAAAAGGTAGAAAATTGTTTGCGATTCCACTTCTTAATTCACGGTCAATTTTAACAAAGGATTTTGAAATTTTGGCAAATTGGAATCTAGCTCTTGGGAACGGGCACTGGGCTATTAACAATGAAAACTACATTGCAGGGAATGGCTCACTTGCTTTGAATCCAACTCTCGACAAGGAAATGGTCGTCAGTGTGAACCTTCCGGAGATAAGCATTAAAAGAAAAAATTATTTGGTGATATGTTGGGGTAGTCATCGTCCAGAAGGTAATAATTGGGATGGGTTCATCTTTCCTCCCGCACTAAGGTTTAAACGTCTTGAGGCTCCTGATGTAGCTTGGGAAACCAGAATGGGCCGTGTGAATCAGGGCATGATGATCAACACATCTAAATCACCTTATCTTCATGGGCCTCATTGGTACATCGGGACGACCATGGGAATGTTGCCTGCCGGAAATTATAATTTCACAATTATTCTAAAAGCGTCAGCAGGAAAACCAGTCTTATATGACGGGTTAAAACTTTTTCTACTTGAAGCAAAATGAAATATATTCAAATATTTGCACAAACAATTTTCTTTTAGCAATACCTCTTTTTGGAAATGCCAAAACTACCTATTTAGATAAAGTGGCGGTACTTGAACTAAAAAGAGACCATGCAATATCAAGCAGTGGCGTGTGGGGCTATTTTGATTGGAAAAGGATAATAAAAACGAGTGATTATATAAACTTTGCTGTGTTTGTTCCAGAAGGGAAAAGCCTTTCGGCTTAGAAGCTCATCTAAAAAATAAAAAAAGATAACTGTGATGGCCTGCCCCCCCGAAAACTGATCCATTTGCTATGTTAGGATTTGAGTCAAAAACCTTTTGATTGGAGGGTTAAAATGGCAATAAGTATCAGGTAGGGTAGATTGTTGGTTATTTACGCCAGGCAGAGGCTTCACTGGTCAAGAGGAGCACGATTGGTCAGGTGGGTCGCTAGATAGGTATTACAGGGCAGACCTATTATCGGTGGCGACGAGATTGTGGAAGTTTGAGCGTGGATGGCCAAGCGCTTGAAGGAGGTGGAAGATGTAGACCATTTACTATTTAGCTAACCATACATCAGAAAAGCCTTAGAAGAAACTTCTCATTTTCTATATTGGAATATCTTGGAGGATGATTTGGGGTAACTATTATTTAACGAAGATAAAATTAATCCATTTGAGTTGGCTCAAGACGAGCGATAGCACGGAAAAGCCTGTCCTGTGCCTCCGCAAATTCATCATCAGACAAATCTGTTTTAGCAAGTGCTTCTTCTGCTTTAGCTAAAGATGCTCTTGCTCGGTCATTGTCAACCTCGTCTAAAAACTCTACTGCTTCAGCCAATACAATGACTCGATTATCCGTAACTTCTAAATAGCCTCCACTAACAATCATTTGAATAGTTTCCCTCCCTTTTTCACCAAGCAACTCATAGGAAAACCGCCCAGCTCGTATTGTTGTCAGAATAGGAGCATGATCATATAGTATTCCCAAGTCACCTTCTACACCGGGAACATTTACTTGATCAACATCCTCATTCAACACGAATCTTTCTGGGGTGACAATACTAAGCTGTAGTTTATTTTCAGCCATATCTCATTTTGCCTGAAGTTTTTTCGCTTTCTCGTGAACTTCATCAAGACCGCCGACCATATAAAAGGCCTGCTCCGGAAGATCATCCATATTTCCATCTAGGATTTCCTTGAAACCAGCTACGGTGTCTTCTACTTCTACATACTTTCCTGGAGAGCCTGTAAAAACTTCTGCCACGAAGAATGGTTGAGAAAGGAATTTCTGAATTTTTCGAGCTCGCGCAACTATTAATTTATCCTCTTCTGAAAGTTCTTCAATCCCAAGGATAGCGATAATATCTTGTAAATCTTTGTATCTCTGAAGAACTGTCTGAACATTACGCGCCGTATTATAATGATCCTCCCCTAAAACCTGTGGATCAAGAATCCGAGAAGTTGAATCAAGCGGGTCCACTGCGGGGTAAATTCCCAACTCAGAAATACGACGATTAAGAACAGTGGTAGCATCCAAGTGAGAGAACGTTGTCGCAGGAGCCGGGTCAGTCAAGTCATCGGCAGGTACATACACTGCTTGCACCGAAGTGATCGAACCTTTCTTAGTCGATGTAATACGTTCCTGCAAATTACCCATTTCTGTCGCAAGAGTCGGCTGGTAACCAACCGCCGAAGGAATACGTCCTAAAAGAGCTGACACCTCTGAGCCCGCTTGGGAGAAACGAAAAATATTATCCACAAAAAATAGAACGTCTTGTCCACCTACATCACGAAAATATTCCGCGCAAGTAAGCCCCGTCAATCCGACACGCATTCTAGCTCCTGGGGGTTCGGTCATCTGTCCGTAGATGAGAGCTGTCTTGTCGATAACCTTCGATTCAATCATCTCGTGATAAAGATCATTACCCTCACGAGTTCTTTCACCTACGCCAGCGAATACTGAATATCCTCCATGCTCAGCGCCAATATTACGAATGAGTTCCATAATAAGTACTGTTTTACCAACACCCGCACCGCCAAAAAGTCCGGTCTTCCCTCCCTTAAGGTACGGCTCAAGAAGATCGATAACCTTAATTCCCGTCTCCAGCATTTCCATCCCAGTATCCTGCTCGTCAAAAGGCGGGGCATCGCGGTGAATACTCCATCTTTCCTCGGACTCAACAGGAGGCTTTTGATCCACTGGATCACCAACCACGTTGAGTATTCGACCCAACACTTTTTCACCCACAGGGACTGAAATTGGGCCACCAGTATCGACCGCTTCCTGTCCTCTAACCAATCCATCGGTTGGATGCATGGAAACAGTTCGAACCGAGTTATCTCCAAGGTGTTGGGCAACCTCAAGAACGATTGTCTCATTTTCATTCTCTGGACTTTTGAGGTGTATTGCATTGTAGAGTGCAGGAAGTTCCCCACTTTCAAAGTTAATATCTATAACGGGACCCATTATCTGAATGATCCTTCCTTTATTCATTCCTTTCCTACCTCCATAACATTAATTTTACGATCAGGCCTTGAGTGCTTCAGCCCCGTTTACGATTTCTATCAATTCCTTTGTAATATAAGCTTGACGTGCTTTATTGTAGGTGAGTGTCAGGCCACCTATCATTTCCCCTGCATTACGGGTGGCGCTATCCATAGCAGTCATCCGGGCTCCGTGCTCACTAGCACTGGATTCCAGAAAAGCACGGTAGACTTCCACCGTCATATATCTTTCAAGCAAAGTATTTAAAATGGCTTCCTCTTCTGGCTCGTAGATATAGTCAACACTACTCATGCTTTCTTTTCCTGCAACTAATTTTTCTGGAACAATTGGAAGGAGCTGCTCTAAAATAACTTCCTGTTGCATAACAGACTTAAATTCATTATAGAGAACATAAACCCGATCAATCGATTTTTCAGAGAAAAGAGCCGAAAGAGTTGAACCTATTTCAGCTGCCTTGAGATAATCAAAATCACGCGTCCATCCTGAATGGTCATGCAGTATTTTGTTTTCTTTATTCTTGAAACTAGCATGTCCTTTTTTGCCGGCTGTTATGAGTTGTATTTCCTTATCACTATTATCATTTATGACTTGTATTGCTTTTTTAGTGATGTTTCCATTAAAACCACCGCATAACCCCCGGTCCGCAGTAACTAAAAGGATGAGCCAACGCTTTCCATCTCTGTTATCAAGAAGAGGATGCACATCATGATTGCACCTAGCTGAAAGATGGTGAAGAACATCCATAAGCTTAAGAGCGTATGGACGAGCAGACATGATAGCCTCCTGCGCTTTCCGCAGTTTAGAGGCCGAAACAAGTTTCATCGCCTTGGTGATCTGTTGAGTGTTCTTAACACTCTTAATCCTTCGCTTGATATCTCTAAGGTTTGGCATATTTGTCTAAATAATTTGTCAGATCAAAAAATCAATAACTAAAAATATTAAAAAAAATCATTAAAAAATCTAAGCCTGAAACAAACCTTTATACTCCTCAATCAGTGCTTTTATTTTTTCTTCCATTGCATCATCAAGTTTCTTTTCTTTTTCAATACTTTCAATGACATCCTTGTGTTTCTCATTAACAAAGTTTAGAAAGCTAACTTCAAACTTCTTAATATCTTTAACTGCAATATCATCAAGCAAACCTCTAACACCAGAAAAAATTGAGATGACCTGCTCAGCTACAGAGAAAGGTTTATACTGATCCTGCTTTAGAATTTCTACGAGTCGCTCACCTCTGAAAAGCTGGGCCTGTGTAGCCGCATCAAGATCACTACCAAACTGAGCAAAGGCTGCCATTTCACGGTATTGCGCAAGGTCAAGGCGTAATTGCCCCGCAACCTGCTTCATAGCCTTGACTTGAGCTGAACCACCTACGCGAGATACGGATAGGCCTACGTTGATCGCCGGGCGAACACCGGAAAAAAACAAATCTGATTCAAGATAGATTTGACCATCAGTTATAGAAATAACATTTGTAGGAATATAAGCAGAAACATCACCCGCTTGCGTTTCAATTATAGGTAGTGCTGTCAGAGACCCTGCACCTAATTCATCACTTACTTTTGCCGAACGCTCAAGAAGTCTAGAGTGAAGAAAGAAAACATCTCCGGGGTAAGCCTCACGTCCAGGAGGCCTTCTTAAAAGCAAAGACAACTCACGGTACGCCGCTGCTTGTTTAGAAAGATCATCGTAAACGATCAAACCATGCTGTCCGTTATCACGAAAATATTCGCCCATGGCGCAACCTGCATATGGGGCTAAAAATTGCATTGGAGCAGGTTCACTAGCAGAAGCCGACACAACGATCGTATACTTCATCGCATCATGCTCTTCCAAGCTCTTTACCACACGCGCGATTGTTGAACGTTTCTGACCGACTGCTACGTAAATACAAAAAACGTTTTTCCCTTTTTGATTAATGATTGTATCAATCGCCACGGCTGTTTTTCCTGTTTGGCGATCACCAATAATTAATTCTCGTTGGCCACGCCCTATAGGAATCATCCCATCTATTGCCTTAATACCAGTCTGCAATGGTTCATGAACCGATTTTCTGTCGATAACACCAGGGGCAATTCGTTCAATGGGTCCAACATTTTCTGTCTTGATGGGTCCTTTACCATCGATGGGATCACCTAGAGCATTGACCACACGACCGACCATCTCTGGTCCAACAGGCACTTCCATGATGCGTCCTGTTCTTTTTACTTCATCGCCTTCCTTAATGTTGTCATCAAAACCAAGAAGAATAGCACCTACATTATCTTCTTCAAGGTTCAAAACCATACCCACTAAATCTCCAGGAAAAGAAAGCAGTTCGCCGGACATAGCGTTTTCAAGGCCATGAATACGAGCGATACCATCTCCAACGGAAATTACACGACCGGTCTCTTTAAGCTCTATACCTTCCTCAAACCCCTCAATCTGTTTTTGTATAAGAGAACTAATTTCATCTGCACGCAAACTCACTTACGCCACCTCCTCTTTTTCTATCGTTCGTTTCAATATAGCTAATCTATTTTTGATGGTGGCATCAGCCACTTGATCGCCTACTTGAAGTTGAATACCTGCAATTAACGACTGGTCTTCGGTTGTTTCTATGAGAATGGTTTTCCCAAAAATCCGGTTAAGACCCGTTTTCAATTTTTCTATATTTTCACCAGTCAAGGGATGAGCCGATATAACACTAACCCTAACTTGGTTTAGTCTCTCATCTACAACCGATTCGAAATAATCAGCAATATTTTTTAAAAACAGAATTTTTCTTCTCTGAACAAGAATTCCAAGCAAATTACGCACAACATTGTCTGCTTTAAGCCGATCGCACAACTGGCCTACCAACGCATTTTTTTTAGCTACAGAAATACCAGGATGAGAGAAAAAACGCTCCAATTGCCTATCAGTCTCAAAGGCGCTTCCAAAGTCTTTTAAATTATCCAATGCTCGCCTGAGCGCACTCTCATCAGCAATGCTGCCAGAAAGGGCTTTTGCATATCGCTTGCTTATAACATTTTCAATCATAGTAATCTTATCCTAGTCAACTCAGACTCCCCTGCTTTCCATTTCTCGCAGGACTTCTTCTATAGATTCATCGATCAATCGTTTCTTATCATCATCACTCAGTGACTTCTTAATGACTTTTTCCGTAGAAGCCATGGTTAAAGCTGCAGTATAACTGCGTATCTCGTTAAGCAATTTGTTCCTGGTGATTTGAATTTCTTGTTCAGCATCGTTTTGCATTTGTCGAACTTTCACCTGGGTTTCCTGAATCGATTTTTCTTGGATTTTTTTTGATTCATCCCCAGCCATTTGAATAATGGTCTGGGCCTTTTCGTGGGCATTTTTTAATTCTCTTCCTAAATCAGCCTTAAGACCCTCCGCCTCTTGCCTTAATTTTTCAGCGTCACCAATTTCAGAACGAATTTTATTTTCACGCTCTTCTAAAACTTCCAAAATTGGTGGAAAAGCAAATCTTTTCAATAAAAAGAAAAGAATAGCAAAGGATATCAAAGACCAAAATATTAGCGAATGAAATACTTCAACTTGCTCAAATTGTGGCATCATTTATTAGTTAATATAGGGTTGATTTAAATAAAAAAATTGATCGAGATTTAAGTAATTCTAAATAAAAAAATTAAATGTTTATTTAATATTCCCCATTATAATGAAAGCAAGTACAAGCCCATAAAGAGCGACTGCCTCCACCAAGGCGAATCCGATCCAGCAATACTTTGCAATGCGAGCCTCGGCATTTGGTTGCCGACCAACAGTTTCAATCGTCTGGGCGAAAATAAAACCAATCCCCACCGCAGCGCCAGCAAACCCAGCCGCACATAAACCCATTCCAATCAATGCTGCTGCTCCTAATTCCATGCTCTTATCTCCTATAAAAAAGTAACACTAGTTAATGAAGATGAATCACATCTCCAATGTAAACACAAGTCAGGATCGTAAAAATGTACGCCTGAATAAAAGCAATCGCTATTTCTAGGCCATTGATGGCCACAGTGAATCCAAAAGGCAACCAACCTATCATCAAGGGAGTTGACATAGCCAAGCCAAATAAAACATAAAGAATCGTGTGCCCAGCAGTCATATTGGCAAATAATCTTACCGAAAGTGAGACAGGCCGAGCAATCATACTGATTATTTCAATAGGAATCATGATTGGAATCATGATTTTAGGAACTCCCGGCGGCACTAAAATGCCAAAAAAGTGTAGTCCATGCTTGGCGAATCCTATAAACAGAGTCAATATAAAAATACCGGTAGCAAAGACCCCGGTGACCACCAGTTGACTAGTAATAGTATAAGATCCGGGTATCATTCCTATCAGATTGCAGGCAAGAACAAAAAAGAATATGGTTGCAATAAATGGAAAGTATTTAGGAGCCTCTTTTTCCCCAATGAACTCCTCCACCATATCCTTAATAAATCCTAAAGAAATTTCTGCGACAATCTGTAGTTTTCCAGGAATAAGACGAACACCACTTTTAACCACGAGCATGAACAGGCCAAACACAATGGACAGCCCAACCCACATTGCAATTACCGCCTTACTAATGGATATATCAAACCCCATCAAGCTCAAATGGACAATAGGATGAATTTCAAAATGATGTAGAGGGTTTTCCATTTATTTCTATAGCCCTAACTCAAACTCCATTATTTTGGTCTTTGTCGTTTTCTACAGTAATTTCCTTCGAGACTCGATAAACATTAAGACAACCTGCGGCTCCGCCCAAAATAACACCTGCCGCTAAGAACCAAGGCTTTGAATTAAAATAACGGTCAAGTGCATACCCCATAACAGCACCTATCATCACTGCTACTGTAAGTTCTGTCCCCAACCTGAATGCAATACTCAAGCCTCGACGAAACTCACTGCCTTTATTCATTATAATGTGTCTGGGAATTGAAGGCCCAACAGGGAAAATCGGGTAACAGAATACACAAACATTTCAATATTGCAAGGGAGTTTTTACGACAACAGTTGAGCAGGCTTTTCGCATCATTTTTTGCAATCAGCCTTGGACACATGAATTAGAAAAATAAAATTACCACCACGGCTTCTTCAGAAAGAAGCTCAACTCAGTAAGCAAGTTCCCCGTGCTCACTTTCAAAGTCCTGCAACGAAACCATATCGATTGCATCCCATGGACAACCTTCCAACAAAGTATCCATGGGTCCTTTTGTAATACACTTTTTACAACCAATGCAAAGCAACGGATCAACCTCTATGCGAATCATGTGGGGAACATCAGGATTTTGCACTTCTAGCATACAATTATCAACAGGACATTCAGTTACGCAAATAGGAGACCCACCACATCCCGTACAGGCATCATTAATTATAGCCAGTATCTTTGGCTTACGCTTTCTTTTCTCTGAGCGTTTCGCTTTTTCGGCAACCGCCATAATCTATACCTCTGCGCCAATAATTGTTTATGAAACAACAGACATCAATAACTAATAAAAAACACACAACTATACTGCGTTGGATTATTACCAGAAACCAGCTCTGTTTGCAATATTTCTCTCATTTGTTCCACAGAAACTTACGATGTGTAGTGAGATTAGCAAAATAAAGTTAGCGGTAGGTCAAATTCATAAAAATGGTTCGTTTACTAAATTCTGCCCCATAATTAACTCAGACCATCTGGGTTTTTCGTTTGCAGATGCTATGCGTGTATACTAAGATAAGGGGCAATGGGAAATGTATACAATCCAAGTGACACCTGCCACCCCATTGCGCGTATAGTTATAACTATCGTGCATCATACAAAAAATCTGCCTCGGCTTTGAGAAAAGCTGTTAGCGCATAAAGTATTAAATTGAAATGTCATTTGATAACATTCTGGGGCAGGATCGACCCAAACAAATCCTTAATAAAGCACTGAGAAGCGGTAGAGTTCCCAACGCATATCTTTTTTACGGTCAGGAAAGCGTGGGGAAAAAATTTACTGCTATTGAAGTCTCCAAAGCTTTAAACTGCAAAACCATGGGCCCAGCAGATAGTTGTGACCAGTGTCTCTCCTGTCTAAAAATCGGGAAACGCATCCATCCAGATTTATTCATACTTGAGCCTAAAAAGAGTTCCGCCTCTGCAAGGGAGGCTATTCTAAAAATAGACGAGATTCGCGAACTACAAAAAAAACTGCTTTACCTCCCTTATGAAGGGAATACTAAAGTGGCTATTATCAATAATGCGGAGTGCATGAACCTTCAAGCAGCCAATTCGTTTTTAAAAACTCTCGAAGAACCACCGACCAAAACTCTTATTATTCTTATCGCATCGAACCCGCATCAATTGCTACCTACTGTTGTGTCTCGTTGTCAGAGAATTCAGTTTTACCCGTTACCCTCTGAAGCCATAAAAACAATTATCTCCCATCATTTAAAAAGTGAGCCCGTAGAAAGTCAACCAGAGGAGATTGAGCTTAGGTCGCGGCGCTCCATGGGACAAGTTGCCTACGCCCTAGAAGAAAACCTGTTAGAAGTATCGGAAGACCGAGAAGAGTTGATTCGCTTGATCGGTATCATTTCCTTCAAACGAATGGATCAAGTCTTTCTGTGGACTAAAACCAAGGCAAAACAAACTGAACGCATACTTTTGATTCTCGACGAGTTAACGCGTATCTTACGAGACGTGGTTTTAATCAAGGTAGCGCCCGAAACTAGTTTAGTCACTAATAAAGACTTAATTAAACAGCTCAGAACATTAGCTCTGCAAAAATCAACATCTGCACTTCTTACAATGTTTGAAACAGTCCAAAATACCAAGGCAGCTATAAAATTAAATGCAAACTCTCAACTTGCCCTAGAAAACATGCTCATCAACTTTTGTGAAGCTGCTTAGCGAATAGGAAAATCAAGAATGATTCAATCTCTAAAAGAAAATTCAACTCTACCGAAAAAACACCCCAAAATACCCTCGTTCCTCATCGGAGTGCGAATTGAAGGAGCTCCAAAATCAAGACTTTACGATCCCGGAAAGCAAAATTTCCGAGTAGGAACCCAAGTGATAGTGGAAAGCGACAATGGTGCGCAAACGGGTATCATTGCCTCTAACAAAATTCCCAACATAAGAAAAGTTGAGGATAAAATCCCTAGAATTCTGAGAACCTTTAACGAAAATGATCTTCAGGCACAGACAAGAAAAAAACAAACAGAGCAACGTGCCAAGGAATTATGCCAGCAAATAATTAACAAATTGAAGATAAAGATGAATTTGAGCAGAGTGAATCACATCTCGCAAGAGAAGAAAATAGTCTTCTTCTTTACCGCTGAAGGAAGAGTTGATTTTCGGCAACTCATCAGGGAGCTTGTTTTGAACCTGAAACAACGAATTGAAATGAAACAAATTGGAGTAAGAGATGAAGCACGTGCAATCAAAGGTTACGGCGTATGCGGTGAAACCCTATGTTGCTCAACTTTCCTTAAAGAGTTTACCCCGGTAACAATTCGAATGGCTAAAGATCAGGGACTCGCCCTTAATCCAAGCAAAATTTCAGGAGCATGCGGACGATTAATGTGTTGTCTTCAATATGAGCACCAAACCTACAAGGAACTCTCTCAAACCATGCCAAAATTATGGGAAAACGTTCAAACCCCAGGAGGTCTAGGTAAAGTAATACAAAACAATATTATTAAGCAAACTGTTCTTGTTAGACTTGAAGATGAAAGCATGCTTACCTATTCAACAGAAGAACTTTCACCCTTATAAAACAACATTGAAGCTCATAAGCTACTCAGCGGACCAAGAATCCAAAAAATATCTTCACCTAAACGAATATGGGTATATCCAGGCCACTTTCAAGTTGTCGCCTAAAGACCGAACACAACAACCAACTTCTCTCACGTGAAAATACCTGAAAAAAAGTTTTCCATAACTACGCCCATTTATTATGTAAACGATGTACCCCACATTGGGCATGCCTACACAACAATAGCCGCTGATGTAATCGCCCGCTATAAAAGATTGAGTGGCTATAAAGTTTTTTTTCTGACGGGCACGGATGAACATGGACAAAAAGTCCTTCAAGCAGCAAGGGATCTTGGTATAGAACCACAAGAGCACGTTGACCAACTTCACAACCGATTCAAAGAGCTTTGGACGCGACTTAACATTTCTAATGATGATTTTATTCGTACCACTGAAAAGAGGCACCAAACTCTTGTAAGTGATATTCTGCAACAACTCTATGACCGCAAAGAAATTTATAAAGATAGTTACGAAGGCTGGTATTGCACACCGGATGAAAGGTTCTGGACGGAAAAGGACCTCGTTAATGGTAATTGCCCTGAATGCAAGCGTAAAGTTGAGAAGATTCAGGAACACAATTATTTTTTTAAAATGGGACAATATCAAGACTGGCTGAAGAAACATATCAAATCAAATGACAAGTTTATACAACCTACGTCACGCCGCAATGAGGTTCTTGGTTTTCTTGAAAAACCCCTTGGCGATCTATGCATCTCGAGACCGAAAGAAAGGCTTCCCTGGGGAATCCCCCTCCCCTTCGATGAAGGCTACGTAACTTATGTTTGGTTTGATGCCCTCATCAATTATATTTCAGCACATGGTCCACTAGAGAAAATAGGGTCTACTGGCTTCTGGCCAGTTAATCATCACTTGCTAGGAAAAGATATCCTCACAACACACGCTGTTTACTGGTCAACCATGCTCAAGGCAATTGGATTCGATCCAGCGCTCAATCTTTTTGCGCACGGGTGGTGGACAATAAATGGTCACAAAATGTCTAAATCGGTTGGAAATACAGTGGAACCCAACTTACTCGTGGACCAGTTTGGCGTTGATGCGATCCGTTATTTTCTTCTTCGTGAAGTACCTTTTGGATTGGATGGAGATTTTTCGCACAAAGCATTGATCGGTCGCATAAATAGTGATTTAGCCAATAACCTTGGAAACCTTCTCAATAGAACAATGAGCATGATCAAACGCTACCACGATCAAATGATACCAGAACCAAAATCGCTGGATGAAGATACTGATCTCAAAAATGAGTTTCAAATGGGAATTGAAGCTGTGGAAAAACTATATGACGAGCTGGCTTACAGTAAAATTCTTGAGCGTATCTGGCTTTTGGTAGATGCAACAAATAAATACATCGACACGAATAGTCCTTGGAACCTCATGAAATCAGAAAGCGGTAAACAAAGATTAGCAACGGTGATGTACAATACAGCTGAATGCATCCGCTCGATTTCCATCCTTATCTATCCTTTTATGCCAAAAAGTGCAGAAACCATTATGGAACAACTAGGCATTGAAAACTCAATAGAAGAACAAGGACTGGAATCTCTCAAAACCTGGGGAGGTATCAAATCAGGGGGGGAAATCCAGCCTGGTTTACAATTATTTCCTCGCATAGCCGATGAAGATGCTGAGAAAATTCTCAACTCAATCGAATCACCTAATGACAAGGATCAAAAACCATCTTCACATACAGAAATAGAGGGCATATGTGATCAAGTACTCATAGATGATTTTATGAAAATTGACCTCCGAACAGGGAAAATTATTGAGGCAGAAAAGATTAAAAAATCCAAAAAACTTCTCAAACTAAAAGTTGATATTGGAGCCGAAGTAAGACAAGTCGTGGCAGGGATAGCAGAATGCTACGAACCAGATCAATTAATCAACCGTACTATTATCTTAGTTTCTAACCTAAAACCGGTAAAATTAATGGGTATAGAATCACAAGGCATGCTACTCGCCGCTAATAACAATGGCCAAGTCGTATTAGCAGGTTTCGATCCAAAACCGAGTCAAGGAATTAGAGTAAGGTGATAATAGATACACACGCTCACATAGATATGGATGCGTTTGATGATGACCGCTCTGAGGTTATACAACGCGCTAAAGACAGTGGAGTTGATTACGTTCTTAATGTTGGATGCGATATCGAGAGTAGTTTGCGTTCAATGGAACTGGCAGAACGCTATGATTTTATATACGCAACGGCCGGAGTACATCCACATGATGTAAAAAAAATAGATCATCAAACGTATGATCAACTTAAACAACTACTTGCCCATCCTAAAATGATCGCTCTTGGAGAAATTGGCCTCGATTTTTACAAAAACTATTCTCCTCCAGATCAACAGAGGGAGCATCTCCGCAAACAAGTTGAACTTTCACGTGAACTGAAAAAACCAATTATTGTTCACTGTCGCGATGCTAACGAAGATGCCGTTGCTATACTTTCTGACTATTTCCCCAAAGATCCTTCCGCTCGCTCGGGAATTTTTCATTGTTTTTCAGGAAATCAAGAACTTGCAGATCGAGCACTTGAGATGGGTTTCTATATCTCTTTTTCCGGTTCGGTCACTTTCAAAAAGTCAGAAGAGCTTCGGGCCATTGCTAAGACAATTCCTGCGGATCGATTGTTTGTTGAAACCGATTGCCCATTTCTTGCTCCAGTACCAAAGCGTGGTAAACGAAACGAACCATCTTATGTCATGCATACAGCCCAACTAATTGCTGATGTTCGCGGGGTTGATATAAAGGATATTCAACGCACCACCTCACTTAATTTTTTTGAATTATTTGGAATCGGCAAGGAAGCTAAAACGGGGACCGTATCATACCAGATTCGCAACTCGTTATATCTAAATCTAACAACACGATGCACAGCCGATTGCTCGTTCTGCACTCGGCTGACTCGACCTGTAGTGCAAGGCTACAACCTAAAACTCGACCGCGAACCTACTGCCGAGGAAGTGTGGGATTCGATCGATGATTGTAAAAAATACGATGAAATAGTTTTTTGTGGATATGGCGAGCCAACTTTGAGACTAGACACCATTAAAGAAGTCTCCAAGAAAATCAAAGAAGCTGGAGGAAAAGTTAGATTAAATACTAACGGACATGGCAATGTTATTAACAAGCGGAATATCCTTCCTGAACTAAAAGGATGGGTTGACTCAATATCTATCAGTCTTAACGCAGATACAGCGGAAGCATACGATAGAATCGTCCGGCCTTTGCCCGGCCTACGTGATGAAATATATGATAGAGTTAAGGAGTTTATTGCAGAAGCAAAGAAACATATCCCGGAGGTACAGGCGACTATAGTGACTCATCAAGAAGGAGTCGATGAAGAGATGTGCGAAGAGATATCTAAAAACAAGTTCGATGTTAAATATAGACCAAGACGATATAATATCGTTGGATAGTTCGACTTAAACAAACTCACACATGGCAAGAGATAACATCAACTTATTAACTTACAATTGTTCGTAAATATTTTTTCTTTAAATCTATGAATTGGATTTCAACGGGGGCGATTTTCAGCGGACTTAGTGTAATGCTCGGTGCAATGGGAGCCCATAGTTTAAAAAATATTCTAACTGAAAAAAACCTTAGCGCATTTCAAACAGCCACTGACTACATGGGTTACCATGGTCTAGCCTTAATCCTTGTTGGCATAGTTTCTTTGCAACTTAGCGATAATGGTGCAAAAGCACTTAGGAAAGTTGGAATTCTTTTTTCCGTTGGAATATTGATGTTTTCAGGTAGTATTTACATCCTTATTTCTGATGGACCCCGTTTTTTTGGTCCGGCAACTCCGTTAGGTGGACTTTGTTTCATGTTAGGCTGGTTTATATTCGCCGGCGTGATTATTAAATATTTTAAAAGTAACCCTTCTTAAACATTCCCTCAAACGTTCGCTCTCAAACTTTCACAAAATTCAATTTTATTTGTCGATCCCTAAAAAAAACTCTTAACTTCCTTCACCGCCTGGAAAAGTTGAGTTGTTTCTTTTTCTAAAATAAGATCGTAAAAGAATGGCTCCTATCAAAAAAAGGACCGCGCCCAGTGCTGGAATTACAGCCGTTCGTTCTTGAATGGATCGAAAGTCAACTTCACCACTAATATCTCCAGTATAATGATTCAACATTTCGCCATATTCCACCAAAAGGTGCACAGGGTAGATAACAGCAGGGCTTCCCTTCTTGCGTTTAACGGCCACCTTTATGTTTTTTTCCTGTCCACCTCGAATCGTAACCCCCATCATTTGTACCAACTCGTCTGCTACGAGTCCTGGGGGTAACAAGAGCATTAATCTAATATTTTTAAATGATGCAGAATTATTTTTCAGAAAAATATCTAGCAATGATTCATCACCATTTAAGGTCGTACTGATTTTCCCATTGATAGCAGACTCCACCTGCTCGCGAAAATAAAATGAGCTCGTATGAATATACGTATAAGGTTGCATATGCAGATCAGTTTTATATTGAGTCATGATAATAAGGGGGTATCGTCCGCTCCTTAACACCGGAGGATGATCATCATTTTCAAGAATAATTTTTTGACCTGTTTCAAGTTGGACAATCTTAGACATCATAGCCATAGTGTGATGAAAGTGAACCATTGGTTGGACATCATAAAGGGTCCTTTGCCCATTATTTTGTAAAGTCAAATGAATACGAACCTTGCCTTCTTCAGTCACCAGAGTATTCGTGGCAATAACAAGCTGTTGGCCATCCGCCAAAACCAAAGGAATAAAATTAAACATAAACAACAAAAGAAAAATCACCTTTTTCAAAGCATCAGTACCATTAAAAATTAATCTAGAAGTATTGTTACGCTTTTCTGTTTATTAAAAGAAAAAACTGTTAACATTAAAACATAAAAACTATGTAGGAGGTGCTAAATGGACGCTCCCATAATTATTTTAATCTTGCTTGGCCTGCTTCTTTTCAGCGCGTTCAATATTCTTAGAGAATATGAGCGTGGGGTTATCTTTATGCTGGGTCGATACTGGAAGGTGAAGGGGCCAGGACTCATCATCGTTATTCCCGGTATTCAAAAAATGGTTAAGGTAAGCCTGCGCACAGTAGTCATGGACGTCCCGCCACAAGACATCATCACTCGAGACAACGTAACAGTCAAGGTCAACGCAGTTATATACTTTCGCGTAATGGACCCGAAGAAAGCCATTATAGAAGTAGAAGATTATCTTTACGCAACATCTCAATTAGCACAAACTACACTGCGAAGTATTTTGGGTCAGAGTCAACTCGATGATCTTTTATCTAAACGAGACGAGATCAACTCCCAGTTACAAAAAGTGATAGACGAGCAAACTGAACCATGGGGAGTTAAAGTTGCTAATGTTGAGGTTAAAAATGTTGATCTACCTCAAGAAATGCAAAGAGCGATCGCCAAACAAGCTGAAGCTGAGCGGGAGCGACGTGCCAAAGTAATCAATGCTAAGGGTGAATTTGAAGCAGCGGAAAAACTAGGCCAAGCAGCAGATACCATAGGGCAACACCCGCCTGCATTACAATTAAGGTTCCTGCAAACAATTTTAGACATCTCGACTGATCGCAATACAACCACCTTCTTTCCACTCCCCATGGAACTGTTTGAGGGATTCTATAAACAGAGGAAACCTGAGAGTAACAGTCATGATGATTAAAATGAGCTAAGCTTTAGATTGTCACTTACTTTCAAGCGAAAGCAAATGCAGTAGAACTTCACGCTGATCTGCTTTCATAAGTTTACAACCATGGAATTTCAAGCGATCAT
>JALPWY010000100.1 GCA_023271875.1 Nitrospinaceae bacterium
TGAGCCTCCCTATCTTTATCTGTGAGTGAAACTAAATCATCAGTAGAAACGTAAAACTTAACTATAGCAACACATACAAACAAAAATATCAAGCCAGCAATGCGCACAACAGCTTGCTCTAACGAAATACCTATTTCTTCTGGTTCTTTTTTAGGAAGATCTGGAGGCCCGCATTCAAAACAAAAAATTGTTTTCGGTAAAATTTTCGCACCACAGGCAGAGCAAAAGGAGGTGGGTTTTAATTCTTCTGAATATTCTCGACCAAAACTCATTTAACAAAACGGGAAGGTCACACAGGTTTCAATTGTTAGAGCTTATAAATTTCACTATATTTTTTTTTGAGATAGTCTATAAAAAAACATGGATCTAGTTTTTCCCCAGTAACTTTTAAAATAAGGTCATCAGTTGAGTATAGTCGCAAAAGTTTTCAGAAGATCTTTGCGTTGGGGCAGGGACGGTTCTTTCGTTAACCGATGTTAAGCTGGCGGTTAATGCGGGAGCTCAATTCATTGTTGCACCAACGTTAAATATCGATGTGGCAACATATTGTGTTGAAAACGAGATAGCTTATTTTCCCGGTGCGCTTACTCCTACGGAAATTGAAAAGGCGTGGATTGCTGGTGCTATGATGGTTAAGGTTTTTCCAGCCTCGCAAATGGGGGCGAGTTATTTTAATACTGTTCGCGGGCCATTTAATGAGCTATTATTAATGGCTGTAGGTGGTGTTGATTCATCTAATGCGGTTGAATACCTTAAAGCTGGTGCTTCAGCTGTAGCGATTGGCGGGTCGGTGTTCACAATATCGAGAATGAAAAATAAGGAATTTGGCTCCATAGAAACAGCAATTACGGATTTTGTTTCTACTGTTGAAACTTTTCACTCCAATCCTTAGGTCATTTTTTTTAACGGCGGAGGCTTAATGCCATTTGATTTTATGAAAAATTCAATGATGTCTGATGATGAAAAGTTTGTGAAACTGTGTGAATCAATAGAAGATTGCATTAGAGAACTTGATGATGGGGAAGGTAGATTTTCGGACCTTGAAATTATGCAGGCAATTAATTTTGTAGGATTTAATTTTTTTCGAGACGATTGGGAGGAGTTTAAGAAAATAGATTCATCAAAGGATGGAAGTTTTGAAATATTAAAAAAAGATGACGGTGAAAATCTTATTAACTAATAAGGTAAGGATAAGAGTGGTTATTGTGTGCTAAAAAAAATATTAATGTTGGATAAATCTTTTTAACTTCCTCCCCCCCCCCGCTCTCATTATTTGTTCTTTCTAAGGTTCTCCTTATAACCTAAACCCTTTCATTTTTTGATGATTTTACCGTTTTGTAGATTACAAGACTACCTTTATGATAAAACACGCTAATATCGTATGTTTTTTTGTAAAGGATTATAGAAAGGTTGTTGGGTGAATTCCAAAAAAATAAAAGAAGTGTATGAACAGTTGGTCATCAAGCTTGAAGAGCGCAGCAGGTTAGGTGGTGTGATGGCAACTATGCACTGGGATCAGGAAGTCATTATGCCTATAGCGGCAGCAGAAAATCGGTCAAAGCAGATGGCAGCATTAGCAGGTGTTTTACATGAAAAATCTGTTGATGTGGAGATTGGCCGGTTGATTGATGAACTTGTTGATGCCGATATAAATAACTTCACGGAGATCGAGCAATGTAATATTTATGAAGCGAAGCGTGAATATGAATTGGAAACAAAAATTCCGAAGCAATTGATACAGGAATTAGCAGAATTAAGTTCCAGAGGTCATCAGTTGAGTATAGTCGCCCTTTCTGATGAATATTGTCATTAAGCCATTTTTTTATACACGAGAAATTTCCCTCCTTAATTTTTTTTGGGATATCACCTATATCAAGTAACATTTTAGAATAAAATTGACATGCATACATAGCCCCAAGTGTATATGAAGGAAAATATCCAAATGCCCCTCCACTCCAATGCACGTCCTGCAATACTCCTTCCGAATCAGAGGATGGCCTGATACCCAAATATTCTTCCATCTTAGCGTTCCAGACATCAGGTAGGTCTTTAACACTAATGTTTTCGTCAAACAAACCCTTTTCGATCTCGTAACGAAGTATTATATGTAGTGGATAAGTTACCTCATCCGCTTCTACCCGAATAAAAGACGGGTCACATCTATTAATGGCTGCATAAAGCTTATCTAAAGAAACACCTTGTAATGATTCTGGAAAGGTCTCCACAAAAAGGTTAAGATAAAAATCACAAAAATAAATATTCTGCGCAATCATTCGCTCCCAAAACAAGGATTGAGACTCATGAATTGCCATGGTTAACGATTCAGAAACAGGTAAATCCAGAAAACCTGGCATTCTACCTTGTTCATATAACCCATGCCCTGTTTCATGTATTACCGCAAAAAGTGACTCAATAAAGTTTTCTGATCGATAGCGTGTTGTAATACGCACATCAGTCGGATGTCCACCACCACAAAAAGGGTGCACCGAAACATCCATGCGG
>JALPWY010000103.1 GCA_023271875.1 Nitrospinaceae bacterium
GATTAAGGGAGTTAAAGAAATTATTTTTCTGAAGGAAGCAGGTGATTTTGCTGAAGAACTTCGGAGTAATTTGGGTAAGACGGGATATGTCATTACCACCGCTAAAACTCGCGAAGAGGCGATTCGAATTAATGATTTAGCTCGGCAGACCATTCAAATAAAAGTGGGAGAGCCAGGCGAGCTTACTTGGGAAGTTATACGTAATAACGCACGAAAGAAATTTTATATTGCCTGTAAAGCCTGCGCTGTTTGTGATGGAGTTGAGTGTGCTGGTAAGGTGCCCGGAATTGGTGGGATAGGCTCAGGTTCTTCTTTTACCGAGAATCTCCATGCTCTTGCAAGATATAAGGTTAATCTGCGCACCATTCACAAGGTTAAAGATCCTGATTTATCGATAGATCTATTTGGACAAAGGCTATCGATTCCCATCCTTGCAGCGCCTATTACTGGGATGGAAACCAACCTTGCAGGTGGAATGGATGAAAAGGAATATGCCGCAGCCGTAGTCAATGGGTGTATTAGCATGGGAACTATTGGTATGGTAGGTGATGGCGCTAGTCCAAATAAATACCTAATTGGCCTTGAGGTAATTAAGAAATTAGGAGGACTAGGTATTCCTGTTTTTAAACCCCGTGCCTTCAATATAGACATCATTAAAAGATTCAAAGCTGCTGAAGATGCTGGGGCTATTGCTGTAGGTATCGATATTGATGCGGTATCATTTAAGACTATGACAATGAAAAATCAGGCTGTTGGTCCCAAATCGATTGAAGAACTCCTTGAATTAAAATCTCACCTTTCAGTTCCCTTTATTCTTAAAGGCATAATGAACCCTAAGACGGCTCTTGCCGCCATCGAAGCTGGGGCCGATGCAATAGTCGTTTCAAACCATGGCGGTAGAGTAATGGATACGATGCCCGGGACTGCGGAAGTATTACCTGAAATAGTAAATGCTGTTGCAGGACGGGTAAAGATTCTTGTAGACGGTGGTATCAGAGAGGGAATAGATATTCTCAAAATGTTAGCACTTGGTGCTGATGCCGTTATGATTGGAAGGCCCATTTGTATAGCTGCTTTTGGGGCTGCTCAAGAAGGCGTAGAGTTTTATCTAGATCAAAAACGAAGCGAATTAAAAAAAGCAATGATCCTTACGGGGTGCCCTGACATCAATCATATAGATCCCTCTGTTATCGTGCGTGATTCAAAAGGCCAAGTATATTAGTTCCAATTTTTAAGAAATAAAAATACTTCTCCTTTGCAATTAACCCAGAATCACCTTCATTGATATTGACAAAAAACTGAATTTATTTACAATACAGCCTCTTAAGCCAATAGATTATGTGGTTAGTCGTTGCTCTTTAGTGCTTTTCTGTGTTTATCCGATCACTAGTTGATTAGATTGAATTAAGTTAGTTATGGCACCTCATTAGGTTGTTGTAAGGAATAAATATTTAACATTCGCTAAGTTAGGAGATTAAAAATGCAAATAACCGGCATGCTCTGGGGCAGGAAGTTGCTGGATTTAGTTGAGTATCCTCATTCAGAGGTTCGAGGTCCGGAACTGAGTGTCGACGACATTAAAGATATGATTAAAAAACATGGAGAGATCTTTATTAAACCCGTGTTTAAGGGAGGGGTCGGTAAAAAAGGAAAGTCCGGACTTATTGGGCGCGCAAAGAACTTTACTGATGCTCTCAAGGAAAAGGAACGTCTCTATTTTGCCGAGCATAAAATAGGAAATATTTCTGCGAAGTCGGATGGTGTTACTTATGAAGCAGCGGTTCCGGCAGACCATGAAGTTTATTTTTCAATTTCAGATAGCACGGTTCATAGAGCTCCGATTATGACGCTAACGCATCATGGTGGAGTAGACATCGAAGAACTTCCAGAGGATAAGATTGCGGTTGTCCCATTTGATGCTTTGACCGGACTCAAAGCATTTCACGTATCCAATGCTCTTGTTGGATTAGGCGCTCCACCAGCAATCATAAGTCCATTGGTGCAGAATCTGCCTAAATTGTGGGACTTATACAATAACTATGGGATGACGATGCTTGAGTTGAATCCGATTAGGATGATGCCTGGCAAAGGTGGGCGCTACACTCCTTTGGCTTGCGACTTTAAATGTGCTTTTGATCAAGATGATCCAGCCTGGAAGCGTTTGGAACTTCCGTCACATATTTTTGCAGAAGATAACTCGGAGTTCGAGCAAGAGATCAATCAACTGCGGACTTATCAAGGGCAGAGCGACGTATATGTGATCAATGACAAAGGGAGCATTACTGCTCCGACTTTTGGTGGTGGAGCCAATGCTATGGTTACTGAATTACTTGGTGAAGCGGCAACTATT
>JALPWY010000101.1 GCA_023271875.1 Nitrospinaceae bacterium
ATTCTAAATATGGTGGAGTTGTTCCAGAATTAGCGGGTCGATGCCATATCGAATCAATTCATCATGTAATTACCAAGGCTATTAATCAATCAAAAATTGAACTCAAACAAATTGATTTGATTGCCGTGACAGTGGGCCCAGGCCTTGTTTCAAGCTTACTAGTGGGTCTTAATACTGCGAAGGCGTTAGCATATGCTCTTCAAAAGCCATTAGTCTGTGTTAATCATCTTGAGGGACATTTGTTAGCTATTTTTTTAGAAGAAACGGTTGAATTCCCATTTATGGCCTTGACTGTTTCAGGCGGACATACAGATTTATATCGGGTTGATGGCTTTGGCAAGTATAAAATTTTAGGGCGCACTCGGGATGATGCTGCTGGTGAATCATTTGATAAAGTAGCAAAAATGCTTAAATTAGGTTATCCGGGTGGTCCCCTTATTGAAGAAAAAGCAAGGCTCGGAAATGCATTAGCCCATCGTTTTCCAAGAGCCTTTCTAGAAAAGGGCTCGCTAGATTTTAGTTTTAGCGGGCTTAAAACATCTGTTCGAAACATAATATTGAAAAGGGAGACTGGGGAAATTCCTAATTTATCAGACAGTGATATCTCTGCCGGATTTCAAAAGGCCGTAATTGATGTATTAACAGATAAAGTTTTTTTAGCTTGTGAAATAGAAAAAGTAAATCGAATCGTTGTGACGGGGGGGGGGTAGCCGCCAACAGCGCTTTAAGAGAAAGAATTACTACTGAGGCAGATAGCCATGGACTTAAATCTTTTTTCCCAAAACCAGAATTTTGCACAGATAACGCTGCAATGATTGCTTGTGCCGGTTATTATAAGAGTTTAAATAAATCGCTATCTCTGAAGGATACATTAAATCTTGACGCTAAAGCTTCTTTAAAACTCTAATAAATAAACCATGATTGTTTTTATGGTGATGAGAGTTTCAGTGATATACTCACCCGTTATTTTTCTTTATTTCCTCATTAAATTTAATTTCTTGTAGAATCTTTCTTATGAAAATGTTGATAACAGGTGGAGGAGGTTTTCTTGGTAGTTCTCTTGCTAAAAAACTTCTTAGTTTAGGAAATGAAGTGACAATTTTGGGTAGGCAATCTTACCCTAAATTAAAAAAAATGTTTCATTGTATTAAAGCCGATGTGCGAGACCTCTCCTCTGTCGTTAAAGCTTTAGAGGGGCACCAAATTGTTTTCCACACGGCGGCAATTCCTGGGATCTGGGGTGACTATAAAGACTTTTATGAAACCAATGTACGAGGAACTAAGAATATTATTATTGCCTGCCATAAAAATAATATAAAAAAACTAATTTACACAAGTTCACCTAGTGTTGTTTTTGGTCAAAAAAATATAGAGGGAGCTGACGAACGAATTTCATATCCAGATGAGTATCTATGTCATTATTCGAAAACAAAAGCGATGGCCGAGAAAATGGTCGTGGAAGCTAATGGATGTAATGATTTGGCAACAGTATGTCTACGGCCTCATTTGATATGGGGGCCTGGTGATCCGCACTTACTACCACGCATCGTCGAACGAGCAATAAATAGAAAACTTATCCGCGTTGGAGAGGGTGCAAATTTGGTAGATATGATTTACATTGATAATGCGGTAGATGCTCATATTAAGGTTTGTGAAAAACTAGATCTTAATAGTCCTGTCGCAGGAAAGTGTTATTTTATAAGTGATGACAAACCAATATTGTTATGGGACTGGATAGAATTAGTTTTAATGCAGTTAAGATTGCCTAGTATAACAAAAGTGATTTCTTTTAAATGGGCATTTCTAATAGGAATAATACTCGAAACTTTTCATAAAGTATTTTGTCTGAAAAAAGAACCTCTGATGACACGATTTCTGGCAGCTCAACTTGCTAAATCACATTACTTTAATATATCTCAAGCAAAAAAAGATTTTGGTTACAAACCATTGGTTACAAATGAAGAGGGTACCAAACGTTTGGTTAATGATTATTTTTCTCACCAAGTAGATTAATTTTATGTGCAATGCACCCAGCACCGAACCCATTATCAATATTTACGGTCGCTACACCTGAGGCACAACTGTTTAACATTGCTAGTAACGCCGAAACGCCATTAAATGATGCACCATACCCTATACTTGTTGGAACAGCTATTACCGGGGAACTTACCAATCCACCAACTACGCTAGCTAGAGCCCCATCCATTCCCGCAATCACGATAATTACACGAGCTTCACGCAGTACATTAATTTTATCCAAAAGTCGGTGAATACCAGCAACGCCAACATCAAAAAGTTTTTCTGTTTTGCTGCCAAAAAATTCACCCGTGATTCTTGCCTCTTCAGCTATTGGCATGTCTGCTGTTCCAGCAGAAACAATTGTAATGTGTCCTACCTTATTTTCCTTCTTTTTTTTATTTACAACTAGAGTCAAAGAAATATC
>JALPWY010000102.1 GCA_023271875.1 Nitrospinaceae bacterium
CGGAGTGAAAATAAAATCAGGCGACCAGCACTCCTCAGAAAATTTACCTATTATAATGAAGGTAAAGTTTATATTTTTTCAGGTTGAGGTCATTGACCAAAAATAAAGGTAGCTAAATTTCTAGGAGGAGAGGGTGCTATTTTGTCGCCTTGAAAAAAATAGGTCGCCGTGTTTTTGATCACATTTACCAGTTCGCTTGCACACCTTGCTGTTTAACCCGACACGAAATGTTTCATCTCACCCCTCTTGTTTACCCTTAATCAACAGACTCTTACGCATGTCCATACTGATAATACTTTCTTAAGTCATCTAGTACAGTCCCTAGTATTTTTATCATCATGCCTAATTTTGTAGCATTCTTTAGCTCTAATGCTTCAAAAAAGAGATCATTCCCTCCTCGATGTTGACGTTTCAACCGCGTTTTTTTTTGCAACTCATTTATAAACAATCTATTAGATTAATACTTTAAAAATGGAACAAGTTTTGCTCTTACCTGGATTGTATAAGCATGGCAGCGATACTTTAGTGTCTATTATTAACTTGCGGGGAATAATACTAGTTAAATTAAGATCATTATGGGGGTTCTTTGAAGAATTTGATCTGTTTTATTCAAGAACTGGAAAAAGGCTTTTCACTGGACAATTAATTGTTAATTTTTATAAGGGAGTAATTGGCAAGGTACATGTGACAGAAACATTGAAGTCTAAAGAATTGGGTACATCTGATTCTGAGACTTTGTATTATATGTTGCTTGTGGTACTATCACTTCGATTAGTGGACCACCGTATCTTGCGACGCCTTAATAATCGCGTTTTAATCTGGAGTATATGTACGAACATTAATCATTTTTGAGAGCGAGGGGGATTTTTTTTATGAATTTGTCTGTTACTAAACGATTTGTATATGGTAGCGCGGCTATTTTTTTGTTTCTTGTCAGTCTTCCAGTTCTTGCTGCAGCGGGTGCGAAGATTAAAATTGACGATACGAAATATTTTCAAATAGGAATGGGTTTTAGAGGATCTGTAGCTCTTAATGAGAATAGTGCTCCCGATCCTGGGGAAAGCTCATTTAATCTCTCGGCCGATAACTTGAGACTTTACACAGTTTCCCAGGTTCATAAAAATGTTCAGGTCGAATTCAACACAGAGAGTTTCAGCAGCACGACAGATGATCCTGAATCGATAATCATTTTGGATGCAGTTGCTAAATTGCAATTTGATGGTTTTGAACTCTGGCTGGGGAGGCAGTTGCCTCCGAGTGATCGCTCTAATTTGGATGGACCTTTTTACTTAAATGCAGCCTATCACTTTCCGATAACAGGCTTCGGGTATTTAGGTGCTGGCTGTTGCGGGCGCGATGATGGGATTGCGGTCCATGGTGATGTCAACGGTGGTAAGTTCAAGTGGGCCTACGGTGTTTTTGAGGGAATCCGGGGTGGCTCGGATGTTGATGACAATGTCAAGCATACAGCCCGAATTGATATTGCTCTAGGTGATCCGGAGCCAGGATTTTATACGGGAAGTACTTACTTTGGCGCTAAGCAACTCGCTACATTAGGTATAGTTTTTCAACATGAAAAAGAAGCGGCAGGTAGCGCTAACGATCAGGGTGACTTTACAGGTGTCGGTACTGATCTCCTTATAGAGAAGACGATTGGAAGCGGTGCGGTACTTAATCTTGAAGGTTCCTATCTTGACTTTGATCTGGATGACAAAGTCGGTACGGGTAATTTACTCCAAGGTAATTCTTACTTGGTCTTGGCGAGCTATCTATCGCCTAACAAGGTTTCATTAGGTGGTATCAGCGGCCAACTTCAGCCTTATGCAAGGTTCCAGAGTTTTGATCGTGATCAAACCAACGCAGCCGCTAATCGGGGAACTGTGGATCGCACAGAGGCTGGTATAAATTATGTTATTGACGGCTTTAATGCCAAGATTACTGCACTGTGGTACGTAGACACAGAACATAAAAGTACGGACGGTGCCGATGATGTCGACAAAAACACAGTTATGTTAGCCATGCAGTTTCAATTGTAATTCGATACAAATTTAATTTGTTTTGGGGGAGGAAAGGCTTGATTGCCTTTCCTCTTTTTTATTGAAGCAAGGCAGGTTTTTATTTTGAAGGCAGAAAACTTTACAATAACCCCTCATTTTGATTTAAAGATCAACTGATCGACTCCCCCAAACGGTTTTCCTCATTCCCGCCCTTTTACTTGTAGAAGCACCATCTTTTTAAGCATCAAAGAACAGCACAACATCCATCGAATGCTTTGTTTTAGAGCAATTTCACAATGGTTATATTTGGTGAAAGTTGTAATCTCATATATTTCAATAGGTTTTTGTTGGTTTTTTTTGGC
>JALPWY010000104.1 GCA_023271875.1 Nitrospinaceae bacterium
ACATAGAAACACTTGAACGAAGTCACATTATTCGGGAACTACGCTTAGGGGAGTTCGACGCTCTAATAGGGATTAACCTGCTAAGAGAAGGCCTTGACATCCCGGAAGTGTCTCTTGTCGCTATTCTTGATGCCGACAAGGAAGGTTTTCTTCGATCAACAACATCATTAATTCAAACTTCTGGTCGTGCCGCGCGGAACATCGATGGAAAAGTTATTTTTTACGCGGACACTATTACCCAGTCCATGCAAAAAGCAATCGATGAAATGAACCGACGAAGGATCATCCAAGTAGAACACAATACTACGAACCAGATAATTCCCGAATCCATCAAAAAGTCTATTCAGAAAGTTCTAGCCAAACAAGATAAAAAGAAAACAATCTCTCTAGTTGAAAACGAGGAAGACGAACACTTTTTAAGAAGGGACGCTCCCAGGCTAATTAAAAATCTAGAAAAAAAAATGCGTGCCGCAGCAAAAAATCTAGAATTCGAAAAAGCTGCAGAATTAAGGGACCGAATAAAAAGAATACGAGAAAAAGACTTATCTATTATTACTTAATTCAACTCTATTCTTTCCTTACCCAATCCAATAGTTTTCGAATGTGGATAATGAGAAAAGTAAGTTTTTAAAATTTTCCCGACAATTGGAGCCGCTGTTGTTCCACCATGTCCACCGTGCTCAATAATAACCGATACTGCTACTTCAGGTTTCTCATATGGAGCAAAGGCAACAAACCAAGCATGATCTCGATGTAGGTAAGGAATTTCTTCCTCTGGATCAATTTCTTCAGAGTCTTTCATTCCCACAACCTGAGCTGTCCCCGTTTTCCCAGAAACTATAACATTCTTGAGCCTGGCACGGTGCCCTGTTCCTCGAGCATCATGAACAACCCCTCGAAGTCCTTCTTTAAGATGCTTTAATATCTCAGGGTCAATTTCTATATTTTTTGTAACTTCAGGAAAAAACTCCTGAATCAACTTACCATCAGCATCCTTAATTTTTTTAATCAAGTGAGGACGGACCAAAAGACCGCCACTTGCAATAGTTGAAATCATCCTTGCACTCTGCAGAGGTGTGACAAGATTATATCCTTGACCGATAGAAGCCGAAATAGTTTCTCCAGGATACCAAGGCTCATTCTTAAATTTTTTCTTCCACTGTTTGGATGGAACCAACCCCGATTTCTCTCCTTTTAACTCAATTCCCGTGAGTTCTCCCAGACCGAATTTGTTGGCATATTTTGCTAAATTATTTATCCCTAATCGATGACCAAGTGTATAAAAATAAACATCACATGATTGAACCAAGGCATCATGTAAATTCATATTACCGTGACCCTTTTTTTTCCAACACCGGTAGTTCCTTTTTCCTAAACGAAAATGCCCAGGACAAAAAATAGTACTTTCTGGTTTTATTATTTTTTCTGAAAGAGCGGCATACGCCGTAACTACCTTATAGGTGGACGCTGGGGGGTACTGACCATCGATCGTTCTATTTTGAAGAGGATTTTTCTCATCAATCACCAAACTATTCCATTTTTTTCTAGAAATTCCGGTGGCAAAAGAGTTTGGATCAAACGAGGGCTTGCTCACCATAGCAATAATTTCTCCAGACTGTACTTTCATCACCACCGCAGAACCCTTAACAGAGTTTTCTCCTAAAACTTCGTCCATTAACGTTTCAAGTTTACCCTGCACTCTACTATCTAAAGTCAAAACCAAACTATTTCCTGTTTTTGGAGAAAGTTTTCGTAAGGCTTTCAGTTCTCTCCCAGAAACATCCACCTCCACCTCTTTAAATCCTTTCTTCCCCCTCAACTCTGACTCATATATTTTTTCTAATCCGTTTTTACCCACCATATCTCCTGGTTCATATCGACCAAATTTCGAAGTCTTTAACTCATTCTTAGAAACTTCGCCCAGGTAACCAAGAATATGAGAAGCAAAATCCTTGTGTGCGTAATTTCTGATGGGTTCAACCTTAATACGAATCCCAGGAAGCAACATCTTATTCTCTTCTATATAAGCGACTTCTCTACGACTAATATCCCGTTTTATCAACACATTTTTAAACGAGGGGACCCGACGAATATCTTTCCTTAGTTTGTCCTTATTTATTTCTATTAATCCGGAAAGAAACTCCAACGATTCTGAAAGATTATCTGCGTCTTCAGGTGTTACATACAAACTGAAAGATGGTCGAACATTAACAATGATATTACCAAGACGATCTTTAATCTCACCTCGGTAATCTGCTAAGGAAATTTTTCTAACTCTATTCTGTTCCGACTGCCCCATGAAATCTTCCCCTTTTAGTATCTGCAGATACCAGA
>JALPWY010000105.1 GCA_023271875.1 Nitrospinaceae bacterium
TAATATGCCGCCGCCAGTGGGCGATCCTAATATGCCGCCACCGATGGATGGAGAAGAACTACCTCCGTTGGATGATGACATGGCTTTAGAAGACTTGTTTGCACCGCCTGAGGGCGATGATGGGGATGTTCCTCCGTTGGAAGATATGGGAGATGTTCCTCCTCAACCGTGATCTGAATTGCATGAACCAATTTAAGACCAACTCTAAAGTAACTAAGGAGATAAAGATGTTACAAGAATACCGTATTCCGTTTTGCGGAACACTAACCGCTCAAGAGAAATATCAACCCCATCCACCACGCATTCTTTTTGCCTAAGCACCGCACCAAGTTGACCACCACCACACCCGATATCAAGCACTCGTGCATCTTTTGATATTAACGAAGCTATACCCAGGTATTTGGAGTCTTCCGCAAATAATTGGCTACTCATTATTTGATCAATTTTTTACTTTAAGAATGTTATTTGTAGGATATAGCTTTGAGCCTAAGGGGCTATCAATAGCCCCGAAGACTCTAGCAAACTTTCTTAAACGTATCACCCGGCTTTATGATCACTGAGACCTGCACTCAGTTTTAAATGCTCCTTCCGGGTTGCCGAAATCCAGCTCATCAATCAGTGTTACTATCGGTCCAGCAGGAACCGGTCTCTGGCTTGTGTCGTACAGCCATAGAGCTTGGCGCCGCAACATCGTATGTTGTGACCTGCAGTCTCTGTTGCATCTGATGTGAATGATGCCCTGGTTTCTATCTTCGTCATACTCCGTTGCTCTTGCTGTAGTAGAATGTTGTCTATAATTTGGGGGCCCCCCCCTCCCTGTGAAGGTTAGGAGGTCAAAAGTGTATTCTAACCCTGGGCTAGTAGTATACCGTCTACTCGAACCGCTACCAGTGGGTTCGCTGCGACAGAACGCGTTCGGACCCGCATCGATTGGGTTGCCAGTTGCACACAGACGAGTAGCCAATAAGTTTAATTTATCGTTAAGGTCTGTGATTTTCGGTCTGGCCGTGGTCACGTGTTCGGCTAATTGTGCATTAGTTGAAACGATGGAACCAATGACGTCGGTTGCTGCAGATCTAAAACTACTCAAGGAGGTCATGCAATCGCCTGTGTCCGGCCCATCTCGCGTCGTCCCGTCGCCATTACTGATCTGTTCAATATGTACTGCATCGGGGTTGTTATCCGCAGAGCATAGCATATAGTCGCTAATATCAGTTGAATTAAGGTCGGCCAGTATTGCAGCAAGTGATGCGGCGACACTTTCTGGCTGTGTTCCACCTAAATCATTAATGCACCCTTGCGCTACCAGATCTCGAGCCGCCGCTGCCGCGCTCTTTGCGTCCTTAGCCGCTGCGTCTGCGTCCCCCGCCACTCTACGTGCCGTATGGCCCGCTTTCCTTGCTGCTTCATTCACTGCATCTGACTGCGCTGCCACTCTATTGCCCAGCGCGTCATGCGCCGTTCTGCTTGCTTCCCTCGCCGCCGCTTCCGCCGCTTCCGCCGCTGCCGTTGCCAGCGATGCTGCTGAAGTAGCGGCTGCCGTTACATCCGGATCCAATGCTTGGTTCGCGGGCGTCACCGTCGCACTTGCTTCCCCTGCCGCTGTCCTTGCATCTTTTGCCGCTGCACTTGCCACTCTTCCCGCTTCTTGGGTTTGCGCTGCCTGACCCACCTGTGTTAACCCCCACCCTGAAACAGGGGAGTAAGGCTGTTCTCGCGGTGCTGCCGCTACCGGCGGTGTATAATTTTTGTCCATACTCGCTTTCCTGCTATACAGTTTTTTAAGGATCCAGCAGGCTCTACCCCTACCTTTTTTTTTATCACAAGTAGCCTGCATTCGATTAACAGCCCTGCTTCGCCTATTCAGTTCGTCGCATGGTTTCTTCCAACGTTTCCCCAGTTTCATCCACTTATTACCACTGTCACATTTAGCGGTGAAATTATCACACCAGCGGTTCGGCATGGTATCCGGGCACTGAGGTGCAGCGCTTGCAGTCAAAGGCGCGAAGAAAAACGCCGCCAACGCGAACATGAACGCGCAAAACGGAATACGGTATTCTTGTAACATCTTTATCTCCTTAGTTACTTTAGAGTTGGTCTTAAATTGGTTCATGCAATTCAGATCACGGTTGAGGAGGAACATCTCCCATATCTTCCAACGGAGGAACATCCCCATCATCGCCCTCAGGCGGTGCAAACAAGTCTTCTAAAGCCATGTCATCATCCAACGGAGGTAGTTCTTCTCCATCCATCGGTGGCGGCATATTAGGATCGCCCACTGGCGGCGGCATATTA
>JALPWY010000106.1 GCA_023271875.1 Nitrospinaceae bacterium
TAATGATTGCTGTCATCGGCTGTTTTGCTATAGCGGTTTTATTTATACTTGTGATTGTCTGGGAGATCAAAAAGTCTATTGATTATGGACAGAAGGTACGTCGATTATCGGCTAATGTGACCACGGTTATTGAGGATGATAACAGAGATTTCAGTATCTACGAATCAATAGTTGGTGTTGATGAGCGAGAGATGATTTTGATCCCTGAGGGAGTATTCACCAGAGGATCAGATGGAGGCGGTTTTGACGAAAAACCAGAGCAGGAGATTTACTTGGATGCGTTTTATGTAGACAAGTATGAAGTTACGGTAAAAGCTTATAATATTTTTCGTAGAAATGCGGCTTACGTTAAGCCATCTTTCCCTTTTTTGCAGGGTGACGAGAAGATTCTTGAGACACCCACGTTCCCGGTAGTAGGGGTCTCCTGGTATGATTCTGTTAATTACTGTAAATGGGCAGGAAAAAGGCTTCTGACGGAAGCTGAATGGGAAAAAGCCTCTCGAGGAACGCACGGTCTCAAGTTCCCTTGGTCGAATAAGTTCCTTGAAAAGCGTGCCAACTTATCAGGTAAAGCTGATGGCTTTGAATTTATGGCTCCCGTGGGCAGTTTCCCAATGGGTAGGAGCGTTTACGGCGTTTATGATATGTCGGGTAATGTTTCAGAATGGGTGTTGGACATTTACGACCAGTTTTACTATCAATCTGCTCCGATGATGAATCCAACTGGCCCCGAAAAAGGAAAAAATAGAGTCTATCGTGGCGGATCGTGGGATTCACGGTCGGTAGATATTCGCACCTCCAAACGTTTTGCAGCGACCGAAGGAAGAAAAGATGCTGTTTTAGGTTTTCGTTGCGGTTTGTCCAAAGCCGATTTGAAAGAGTGATGAGTATCAGAACAATTTTAATAGTTCATGCTCAATAGCCTTCATAGTTAGACCCCTTAATTAAAAATTTTTATAGATTAGGTAGGCTTCTTTGAATCTCCAATCCAGATTCTGGGCATTAATTTTCTTTTTCATCTCCGGTGTTACAGGACTTATTTACGAGGTTGTGTGGACTAGGCTTTTAACGCGTGTTATGGGGAATACCCACTATTCCATTGCGACCGTTTTGACCATTTTTATGGCAGGTTTGGCTCTGGGTAGTTACCTGGGCGGGCGCTGGATTGATAGAAGAAAAAATACCCTGATTTTTTATGCAGTACTAGAGGGAGCTATCGGTCTTTATTGCTTGTTGGTCCCATCTATAATTGAAAGTGCTTCTCCTTTGTTTGAGTGGGTTTACCAAACTCAAACGGAGTCATACTCCAAAGCAAGCTTGTATCGATTTTTCATTTGCGGAGTTATCCTGCTTATCCCAACTTCCTTAATGGGAGCGACGCTTCCCGTTTTAAGTAAATATGTTTCGCACAATCGTATGTTTGTCGGTCGTGATGTGGGAACGTTGTACTCACTCAATACTTTTGGAGCAGTTTTTGGGGCATTGTCTAGTGCATTTATATTTATGCGGATATGGGGAGTTCTTGCCACTATTTGGTTTGCAGCTGCATTAAATATCGGGATTGCGACTACCATCTACCTCTTATTTCGTTCGGATGTAAGCGCGACCTCGAAAGAAGAGCCAGATCAAATAAATGAATCAATGGAGTCATCTTCGTTAGGTACTAATACAATTTTTATTTTATTGGCGTTTGGTTTTTCTGGTTGGTGTGCCCTGACTTACCAGGTTGCATGGAATCGAATATTATCACTTCTTTTAGGCTCTTCCATATACGCATTCAGCCTTATCCTGACCACATTCATCCTCGGGCTTGCTTTAGGAACGGTGGTATTTTCTCGCTGGGTTAACACATTTAAGAACCCGCTAGTGGTTTTCGGATTTCTTCAGGTGGGAATCGGTGTGTCGGCTTTGATGATGATTCCGCTGTTTGAAAATATCCCTTTCATCAACCGTTGGGTATACCAAAACTGGAGTATGGAATTCACAACCATACAGTGGTCCGTCTTTCTTGTGATGTTTTGTTTTTTGTTTGTCCCTACATTTTTTATGGGTGGGCAATTTCCTGTAGTTGTTCGGCTTGTGGTGCAAAAACTGGATACGTTAGGACATTCGATAGGGAAAGTTTACGCTTCCAATACCGTCGGTACTATCATTGGATCATTTTTAGCTGGGTTTGTGCTTATTCCATGGATCGGAGTACAAGATACGATTCTTGTTGCTG
>JALPWY010000107.1 GCA_023271875.1 Nitrospinaceae bacterium
ATTTTTTATCGCTTTGTTGTATGATTCCTCGATATTTTCATTACTCAAGTGAGCATTGGACACAATTTTTATTGTTTGAGCGATATTATCGAAGATCAGTAAAGTATCAGTAATGACAAAACGAGCATCGGGCACTTCAAGGTCATCCTCCGTTTCCTCTGGCAAGTCCTCAAAAGAACGGACCATATCGTAACTAACAAAACCGACTGCACCCCCAGAAAAACGAGGCAAACCCTCCACCTCAACAGGCTGATATTGAGCCAAAACCTCCTTAAGTCCAGCCAGTGGGTTACCCTCTGCAATTACAATAGATTCTGATTTACCATTTTTTTCTACAACAACCTCATTTCCCTTGATACTAACGATAATTGAAGGATCAAATCCGAGAAAACAATATCTAGCCCATTTCTCACCTCCTTCAACACTTTCAAGCAAAAAAGAGTACTCTCCACCACACATTTTCATGTAGGCAGAAACAGGTGTATCAAGGTCAGCCGAAACTTCCTTGTATACGGGGATTAGGTTACCTTGTTTCGACTTTTCTTTGAATTCTTTGAAAGTAGGTTTTACCATGGTATCAAGAAAATAATTTTCTCCCTTAAGTCACTCCATTTTTAAAGAAGAAAAAACTTTTATTATCAATAGTTTAGATAATGGACAGTAACATCCACTATTAAGAAGTGTCAAGAATTTTGCTGCTGTAGATTTGGCCGTAAAGCGGGACCTGCTACTAAGCGCAGGCTGACCAATTTTCACCATTCCAGTGTAAGATAAGTCCATTATCACCAACAGCGTACATATCTTCATCCGAGCTACCCCAAATGGCGGTGAGATATTCTTCTGTACCAGATTCAATACGGATCCATTGTTCTCCATCGTTAAACATGATCATCCCGAGATCACCAACAGCAAAAACCATTTCCTTAGAAGGTCCCCATACATCAAGAAAAAAATCCTGCGTTCGGGTTGGCATTTCAGTTACCACATTCCCGTTAAATTTGTAAATAATCCCATCAGATCCGCATATATACATCTCATCGGGACCAAAACCGCAAAAACCATAAAACTCATGATTTGAGTTAATAGTTAAGCGTTTCCATTTATCGTCTTCCTGTTTCAAAATAAGCCCATCAAATCCAACTGCATACATTCCGCTTTCAGCACATCCCCACAACCGAGTAACATCAACATCGGTTCCTGTGTTCAAGAATTTCCATTCAGTGCCATCATAACGAAGAATTCGACCAAGACGTGCGCACGCATATATTTCTGTTTCTGACAAGCCAAAAACACCGGTCATAGGTGGTAATTTTTCTGTTTCTTCTACAGACCATTCCTTGCCATCATAATGGAGAATTCTTCCGTCTGTTGCCACCGCAAACAGATTGTCGGGAGCAGCACCCCATATATTTTTTATAGCCCAACGTCCGTTAAGATCCATTGGCTCCCATTTCACTCCATCATAGTGGAGCATGGTTCCCTCAGCTCCACCTACAAAAATACTGTCCGCACCAAATCCAAAAATTGAAAGCAAATGATTTTCTGTTAAATCTGACATTTAAGCACTTTCTCCCAACGACATATCATTCCATTTTTCGCCATCAAAGCGAATAACTAGGCCATCATCACCTACCGTGTATACACAATCAGAACGAAGTCCACGTACTTTGGTTAAATACTTATCAGTTTCTGGATCCATAGCGCTCCAAGACTTTCCATCATAGTGAAGAATAGTTGCATTATCTCCCACAGCAAAAATATCATTCGACGAGGAACCCCATATACTGAGCAGGTATTCTTCTGTTCCTGATTCCATTGGTACCCAATCACCTTCCTCATTCCCATCAAAGTGAAGGATGGTTCCATGTGAACCTACAATGTAAACATCATCAATAGCGGAACCCCAAACTCCGTAGAGAGAAACCTCCTCACTAGTCAATTCATCTTTCCGTTGGAATTGCTTTCCGTCGTGAAAACGGTACGTTCCTTCTCCACCCACCGCATGAATATTATTGATATCTATACCCCACATACAAAAAAGATCGTGAATAGTATTGGGTTCCCGGTAATGCCACTGATCACCCCCCCAAAACAAAAGGCGGCCTCCTACTCCATAAATAAACACGTTGTTGCTATCGTACCCATAAGCAGCATTCAAAGAGTCATAACTACCTGTATCGATCTGATCCCATTTAGTGCCCTGATAGTGAAGCA
>JALPWY010000109.1 GCA_023271875.1 Nitrospinaceae bacterium
CAGTGTCATTATTAAGAATTTTGCATTCAAACATACGTTGCCTATTAATTTTATAAATTTTTCTCGATTTGACGTTAATTAAGGTGTTTGTTATTATTCCAAGATTCAATAAAAGCTAAATCACTTCTAATCTTTAATTAATTTTTCATTGTCAATTATGTCCATAACAATACAGACTGCGAAACCAACCTTAGACTCATATTATAGGAAAGCTGAGGAGGAGTTCATACAACTTGTTCAAAATAATGATCTTGATAGCGCTGTCAAACACAATCCAAGTTTAATTGCTAATTTTGAAGATGTATTAATCTTTGCAATTGATGAAGGCTACAAAAATAGTAACGTGTGTGATAGAGCGCATCTTTTTCTTCAGCGAGTTCTTTACTATATTAATCGTTTAAAATTTTTTTGGTTCGATGATCTTGGGAATTATACGAATGAGGACTCTGCAATACTTTTTTCCATCAGGAAACGAATAGAAACAGAGTGGATGGAATGGGAATTAGATCATATTAAGACGGATTTGCTTGATTCCTTAAACTATGAAGAAGCATTAAGCAAAAGATTTGAAGAAGATTTAAATCCTTTACCTAGTAAAGAGAGCCTGTTTTTAAAAGATGAAATCTTGTTGGCTGGTTATAAAAGATTATTAGCTATTACATCTCTTGATGGATTGGTAGAAGCGAGTCAACTTTCTAGGGTTTTAGGAGGAGTCGGCAACGAGATACAATTAATGCTTGCTAAAATTTTTTGGGAAGAATATGGCTGCGGAAAGTTGTCACACAAGCATTCATCTTATTTTATTGCTATGCTAAAAGAATGCGATATGGAAACAGATCCTGAAACCTATTTTGCTCTTGTTCCTTGGGAAGTCCTAGCAAATATAAATCACAGTTTCTTGCTTTCAGAAAGAAAGATGAATTATTTGAGATATATTGGTGGGTTGCTATATGTGGAAGTTTCAGCCCCCTCTTCATTTCAAAATTACCAAAAGGCAGGAGAGCGTATCGGGTTGAGTGATGCAGGTACCGGTTACTGGAGCACGCACATAAAAGAAGATATTCGCCATGGCGAGTGGATGTTAAACAAAGTTGCTTTTCCTCTTGCAAGTCAATACCCAGATCAAGCTTGGCAAGTTGTGTTGGGCTATGATCAACAGAAATTTATAAGTACGCGTGCTATAGAATCTATTATTGAGTCCATCCGCGAACTAGACCATCATTGAGTTTTATCGTCCATCTTGTTTTTAGATTCTTATTCGGTATAGTGAATAAAATAGTTGCCTTATTTAAAGTAGTAAATTTTGACCGGCTCCTTTTACATTTGTAAAAGAAAATCGTCGTCCATTTCTTCTTCAAGGTAGTCGGGTAGTTTTGTTTGTTTGTCCGTTATGGCCAAATTTATTTGGCTGGAGCTTAGGCCGGTTGCCCCCTCAAGATTTGCTCCTTTGAGGATAGTCTGACTTAATAAAACATCTTCACTAAATTGCGCATCTTTGAGTATGGCATTTTCTAAATCGGCGTATTGAAGATTTGCTTCTAGCATACTGGCTCCTGAGAGATTTGCACTTTGGAGATTTGCACTTTGAAGGTTGGCCTCTTGAAATTTGGCCTTTTTCAGGCTTGTTTCCTTGAGGTTAGCACCTGTTAGATTTGAAAACTGTAGTTTTACTTTATTCAGGTTAGCGTGGCTCAGATTAGCTTTTTGTAGATAGGCTTGTCTGAGGTCTGATTCCGATAAATCGGGTTTGATATTAGGGTTTTGTTCTCTCCACTGGTTCCATATTTCGACTCCTTGTTTGATGAGTTTCAATTGCTCTACATTTGCCATGTATTCCCCTTATTACAAATAGTAACTATTATTTATTGAATGCAGAATTATTACAAATTATAAAGCAATTACCAACTTCAGGGGCTTTTCAATTAAAAAAATACCTTTAACGGATGTTTATCTGGTAAATATAACTACAAAAAAACATTAATTTTATTAAAATATATAAAAAGCTCAATGTCTGAAATTTTTTTGTGGACAGAACTGAGGTGCGACTTATGAGTAAAAACTCTAAAATAGTTTTAGGTTTGGCAGTGGTGGTAGTATTAGCAT
>JALPWY010000110.1 GCA_023271875.1 Nitrospinaceae bacterium
AATACGTTAAGAAAATTAGACTCTCAACTAAAACGTCTCCTCCAAAAACCAAAACATAGGGAATTTTTAAGGCTTGCAAGCTGAGAGAAGAATAGTTTATTCTCTAGAAATGAACAATTTGCAGACTTCTGTATAAGTTCTGAAAATTTAAAGTCTACGCTAAGGAGGAGATAATGAGAATCAGAACTGGTGCATGGCTACTTGTACTATCCCTCGCATCATGGGCGTTCGTACCATCATTATGGGCTGCCGTAGAGGTCCCCGATCCAGAGCTATGCGACGCTGAATCAGCAGAAGTCCGACAAGGGCGACCAGGTGGGGCAGAAGTTAAAACCGTAGATGGTTTGGGCCCAATGGGAAAAATGACACGCGCGCAAGAAGCATGGTCCTCTGCTGCAAAAGCGAGCGGGAAAATACCGCCTCCAGATAAACGCCATCTCTGTCTGGCTTTAAATCCGATCAAGAATCCTGAGAACCGCTTTAAACATAAGGACCATAGTACATTCTATTGTACGCAAATCCTAAACCGAGATATTCAGAACTATTGTTATGCCGTGGTGGAGAAGAATTCAAAAAAATGTGACCTAATTGTAAGCAAAGAACTTGAGAAGGAGTGCCTGAAAAAATCCGATAAGAATTATATAGTAATCCAAACGAAAAAGAAGCCAAGAACTCCTGTAAAGAAAACCACCACTAAAAAATCCGCTAAGAAACAGGCTCCCCCAGATCCTAAAATGAGGGAACTACAAGATCAAATGGATCTGATGGAACGTCAGCGAAAAGAGCTGCTGGAAAAAATGAATGCTATTAAAAAAGGGAAAAAAGGACAATAAGGATAAGGGTAAGGTCAAAACATAAACACACCCAGAATTTGGTTTCTCTGTAAATCGGTCGAGTTTTGATTCTGAATACAGAGAATTCTTCTCCACAACAAAGTATCGAGTCGCACGCGTGCAGACGCCAGGGGAGTCGCAAGCGTGGATACGGTTCCCTTGGATTAAAAGGAGGTGATCCTTTGTCTAGTCATTTGATAAAGGGAGCTTCCGAAGGTTCCTGTTAGCAGGAATCAACGGAAACTCCCTGTCGTAATGAAAAACCCCGCTTTAACAGGCGGGGTTTTTTAGCTGTGTTAATTATTATGGTTTAAAGATGCAGGCTAGTTTTTTTGCACCATTTTAGCTATTTTTCCCCTCTCGTCTATCTTCAATAAAATCGACAACCGCTATAAAAAACCTGAAAAAACAAAGGGTCACAAAAACTCCCAGCAACAGTTGAAGTAAAGGCGGCAAAGTAGTCACGAAATCAGTAATGACTTGCATCAGGGTAGTAGCCAATGAACGATCTCCGCAGGGAAAAGTTAATAGTTCCAAGACTGCAAGGATTCTAAAGTCTAGACCACCTTATTGCAAATATGTTTGTAATAATATAAGGGGACTATTCGTGGCATTTGATTATATATATTTGTATAATTGGTAATGAAATGCATCATTAATTATTAGTTCACTATGCTCGCCCTGACGCAAATAAAAAATAATTTTTATCCTTCATAAATGAAAATTCTACGTAGACTGAGATACTTGTGGGTCATACTTGCTACAGTTATCATAATGGGGACACCCTTTCTAAATTCAGCGTGGGCCACCCGGTACCTTGACCAAGGAGATGGATCTGTCGCAGACAAAAATTCTGGCCTGTTTTGGCAACGAGCCGATTCATACCACGAACTTAAAAAAGGGCTAAATTGGTATCAGGCACTTGAGTATGTGGATTTAAAAAATGCTGAGAAATTTGCCGGTTTTGATGACTGGAGGCTCCCAACACTAAAAGAATTAAAAAATTTGTACGATGCATCCCGCCCTATCAAAAGCAAGGATGGCGAAAGAATCGGCCTACCAGAATCATTCAGAAACGGTGGAAGTTATTATTTGTGGACTAGCACCGAAAGAGGGCTCGAAAACGCCTGGTATTTTGGACTTGGGTTTAAAGAAGAGTATTTCAACCTTAAGGACTTGGGAGACTTG
>JALPWY010000011.1 GCA_023271875.1 Nitrospinaceae bacterium
GATATAGAGTATGAGTTTAAATTGTCATTCATGCATATCTTTAAAAGAATAAATTAAGAAAAAAACAACAATGAAAACAATTTAAGCCAAAACAGAAAAGATTATTGGTTAGATCCTATTCATCCTACTGCGACAGGATATAATGACTATGCTGTAAAATTATTCAATTTGATCATTTCTAAAAAATCCTCTAATTGGAGGATCGTACGGAAGAGGCAATAGGTATCAATTTCTCCGTTAAATTAATTTTTCTTGTTGCCCGCTTATGCTGTTGGATGGTGATTTAAATTTCAGCCTGCTAAGGATAAAACTTGTTATTGAGTCTCTGGAGAATAATAAATTCATCTTGTTTGAAAATCACCTCAAAATTTTTCTTTGTTTTTTCAATCAGTTCCATAAACGAATTCTCAAACCCTGTCCCACCCTTACATTTCCCAGAAACCCATTCGCATGCTTGGGCAGAAGTAAACCAAGGTCTTTTCAAATCCAACACCACATAATCAGCAAATTTGTTTTCTATATGTACCCTATGAGTTTTCCCTGTTCGCATGAATTCAATCAACTGGCGAAAGGTTAATCTTTGTGTGTAATATTTTGATTTATCAGCAGCACCCTCTGGGAAAATTCTAAAAACTTTTCGTTCCATAAGATAATGAAAATTTATAGAATTTTGAACAGAAACAATTTTATTTGGATCAGAAGGAATATGAGTTTTCAGAGCTTCTTTTATCAGTCGATCACGTTCAGATGGTAAATAGGTACTATAGTGATAATTCCAAGAATTTGGGCTGTAAAATTTACGCCCAATAGGAGAAGGTGATAGTAAGATATGACAAATTAGAAGACCTGAACACAAAATAGGGTCGAACCATACCTTTTTTAATCTTAAGTGTTCCCACAATTTTTTTGCTTTAGGCAATCCTTCAGAAAAAGCGATGATGTTCGGTATTATGAGACCGGCCGTGTAATGATGAGTGAACCCATAGTGTTCTGGCCTTGAAGACAACAAAGAATGTGCAAGAACAGGAATAGTGATCAACAGAATCCCCGGGCGTAGTAAGGGAATAAAACCCAATGCTCCCAAAAGATATATTAAATATTTTAGACGCTCTGGGTCAGTAAAAATTTTCTCCAAAAGCCAATGCGGTTGTGTGAATAATGTTAATGCAATCTGACTGAAATTGTTACCAAGCCAAGAGTATACGAGTGGATAATCAGTAACACCATCAATTGATGGGTTAAAATAACTTTTTAAATATACCCAACTGATAACAAAATATGCAGAACTGATCAATATCAGAATCGATCCCCCTATACGATGTTTTCGAATAAGGAAAAGATAAATCCCGCAAAAAATAGCTTGGATGGTAAATATTTCTTTGACTAGAGCCAAGAAAATTCCAAAAACAACAGCAATGCCTATCTTCCCCTTTTTTTCCATTATCAAGAACCCAAAAAGAAGGGGAACCGCTAGGTGATCGATATGAAAGTCAAACAGCGCGTTGTACCAAAGGGGAAAATATAACAGAAATGCAAAGGCTGGAAGAAGACCGTAAAAGCGATACAATCCGATGATAGGGAGAGTTAGCAGTAACGCTTGTCCTACAAGAATGAATATAGGGACCGAATCAGTCGGCAGAACCTTATAAAATAGCGACCAGAAAAAGCCCAGAGGTTGTATGTGCGATAAAAACAGTCGTTCCCAGTATCCTTCTGAAATCATATAGAAATTATTAATAGATAACCCCATGTCATAAACCGTCGAATGAAGACTGTAATATCTCAGGACAGCCATGGTCGAAAGTAGAATAAAAACCACCAAATATATGCTCCAATAATGATTTTCTTTTGGTGTGCCAGTGGACATGCTTAATTTGCCCTTTTTAGAGATATAAAGGTTAGTTCAGGTTTCGTGCTGACATCTTTTAGATAGTTCTACGAAAACATGGTCCCCACAACAAAATCTTTTGCTCATTTTATTCCGAATTAGCAATAATAATTGGTTGTTTCATAGGCTGATTTTTTTATAGGGGTGGTTTCTTGGTTACGATCAACAAGATTCTATTGCCGAATTATTCCACGCATTTTTTCGATAAAATTTTCGGTGCAAAATATTTTTGCCCTTTTCTCACAATCGGTACGCATAGATTGAGCTGATTTGGGGTTTGCATCGTTTAATATTTGAATTAATTCTTCTGCAGAGGGACTTGGAGATAACAACCAACCTGTTTGGCCATGAACCACAGTTTCTAGAAGCCCGCCTTCTCCTGACCCGATAACGGGTTTTCCTGCGGCCATAGATTCCACTGGAGACATTCCAAAATCTTCGTCTATTGGAATATAAATCGTAGCGATTGCGTTACCTATTAAATTTTTTAATTCCTTATCGTTGATATCCCCTGTGAATTGGATATTATCAAAACCCTCTGCAAGTTGTTTTAATTTTTGTTCATCCGGCCCAGTAGAGGCTATCACGAGACGTTTTTGAGGAAGTTTGGTAAATGCTTGAATGATAATATCTACTCGTTTTTGAGGTGTAAGCCTTGCGGTGGAAAGGTAATAATCTCCCTGACTTACCCAACAAAACTTGTCCACGTCACAAGGAGGGTAGATCACAGTTGATTCTAAGCCTAAGAATTTGTGGATTCTATTTTGAACGTTTTTAGAGTCAGACAAAATCACATCCATTTTATGAATAGCATTTTCGTAAAGAGGTTGATAAAAAGCGTTGTACAAGACATGACGAAGTCTCTCTAAAGGTGTTTGAAATGCCAAGTGAGATTCTTTCAGGTCATACATTGATCTTGGTGGGGTAAAGCAATAGTAGATATTTTTCCCTTCCGAATGATTTGATACTGCTAAGGAAGAATTCTGACCGGTATAAATTACATTTTCATATTTGTTTAAAAATTTAGTTTTATTGCGAAAGGTATGAAGTCGTTTAATGGTTCGCCAAACTGGTAGGTTAGATTCAGACTCTAAATTCATAAGTTTATTAGAAAGTTCATCTAAATTAAAAGTTTTTTTATTGCGGTACCCAAAAGCTAGATCTACCCCAAGATCGCGGCAGAGTATATGAACAAGGCGTTCTCCTCCCCCTTTGAATGCAAACGCATCATGTAAAATAACTGTATCAGAGTGTCTCATTGCTTTAAGTTTAATTTTCTACGCCATAGAAAGATTCCTGCTCCAATTAAAATCATCACGAGGCCTTCAGTGATAATAGTTCCTATGGCCGCCCCCTTTGCTCCCATAGTTGGTATAAGATAAAAGTTTAGTACTATATTGGCCAAAGCTGCCACGCAAGTAATTTTGGCATAAAAAAATTCTCGGTTAATTGCCAATGTAGCCTGAGTTAATACTAAATTGGGAATCATGAAAAAAAAAGAAATTAAAAGAAGGCTGAAGAGGGGAGATGCATCAATAAAATTTACACCGTAACACAAATGTAAAATCTCTTTACTAAAAAACCATCCTGCGGGAATGATCGCGAGAGGAGAAATGATACTAAAGAAAAATAAGTTTAAAATGTAAGGCATGAAGTTGCTTGGATGGCTTTTTCTCATTCTCATCTCCCGAAATAAAACGGTTGCAAATGGGAGGTGCATAAATATAAGTCCCTCTAACAAGCGAGACCCAGCAGAATAAAAACCGACTTCTTCTAATCCACTGCCGAGGTGACGGAGCATGACGATATCTATTTTAAAATATATCAAAGTAGCGATATCAATTATTAAAAGAGACCCTAGTGATTTGTAGACGACAGGGTTTAGTTTTTTAAAAAAAACTTTTAGCTTGCAGTTTGCTGGAAGTAGAAAAAGAGCAATACCATATCCCACGATCGTGCCCGCTAAGATACTTTGAATAGATGGGGTGAAAATAAAAATAAAGGCCAGAACACTTAATGCCCCCAAAGTCCTTGTCAGAACGCGCCATCGGGCTTCAGCCGCGAACATCCCTTCACCTTTAAGTTGTGACGAAAAAAATGTGGTTACTGTCACTAGTCCAAACGAAAAGATAGCTAGAATTAACAGGAAGCTATCTTTTAAAGAAAGTATAATGAGTGTTAAGATACCGGTGATTGTGACTAGAATATTGTGTCCGATCGAAATAGGAACGAGGCTTCTTTTTATTTCATGAAAGGTGGGAGAGGTTAATTCTCTAAAAATAAGGGTGCGAAACCCCCCATCCTGTAGAATTGCGTATAGAGCTGCTAAGGTTAAAAGGTAATTGTAACTCCCGAAAACTTCGGGACCAAGTAACCTTGCGAAGAGAAAAGTTAGTAGTATAGAGACAGTAGCTCCATAAACTGAAGCAAGCCACTGGGTGCTAAAAGATTTAGCTAGCATTATAAAATTTGAGCATGTACAGTTGTGAAAATAAAAACTAGATGAGATTACTGTCAACGAAACCTACTCGCTCCTGCACAATATATAGAGGTCGGCCTGATACTTCTGTATGAATATTTCCTATGTACAAAGCGATTAACCCCAAGGCAGCAAGTACAATACCAAATAGCAGTGTGTTGAAAACGACGAAATAAGCCAATTTGGTAAAAAGGGTTAACCCTAGCACCAGGTGGGTTATTATCATATACAAGAATAGTAGACTGGAAGCGGTAGTGACAGCTAACCCTAAATACCCAGTAATTCTCAAAGGCATCAGGGAAAAAGAAGTGAAAGAGTTGACCGCCAAATTGAATAGATTATTAAAGGAAAAAGTTGATTTTCCAGTGATTCGGT
Source organism: Nitrospinaceae bacterium (assembly GCA_023271875.1). Classification (GTDB taxonomy): domain Bacteria; phylum Nitrospinota; class Nitrospinia; order Nitrospinales; family VA-1; genus Nitromaritima. The sequence goes on from JALPWY010000011.1 coordinate 4,743, forward strand.
CAGGAGAATCAAAAGTAATAGACGCTTTTTTAAAACCCATCCAATCGATAATGCCCCGAAAAAACCGGTTACGCTCGGGAAAAGTTTGTAAAACCTCTAAAACCTTCCTGTCCAACAGGCGAAAATCTGTTGCTTTGTGTTGAATGTCTAATTTTGAAAATCGGTTAAGCATGAAGAAAAAAAAATTAGATCCCATTTCGCGCCATATGGGATATCGAATAAATTTACGTTGAGCAGTTACAATCTGAAACCCTAACTCCCATTGCTGGATCAACTTTGGAATTACTGAAGGCGGGTGTTGTAAATCTGCATCCATGAATATTACGGCATCAGAGAACTTTGTCCATTCAATGATTCCGGCTGTGAGAGCCATTTCCTTGCCAAAATTTCGAGATAAGCGTAAACCCTTTACCGCCGAATCCAAGTTGGATGTTTCCTTGATAACTTGCCAAGTCGAATCATTGCTACCGTCATCAATAAAAACGAACTCACAAGTATAGTTATTCAAGCCTCGAAGGGTTTTATTGGTTTCTTCATGGAAACGACGTATGTTATTTTCTTCGTTATAAGCTGGAACAATAAATGTGATCCGATGCTTTTTCCCATTCATGAGAGTAAAGTTTTAAAAGTGATTAGCGGTAATTTCAGAATATTTTTTTACAGTTAAGCCTAAATGTAAATACCTAGTCAAAAAGATTGGTGCTGAGAAAATAAAAAAATACTCAATGTGTACAACGGTATTATAGTTATCTAACATTAACAAATATCTAGTGATTTTAGGCTAAACTATGAAGGTTGTAAACGGCCCTGTCTTTATTTAGGTTTGTTTGACTGTGATATCGTTGTTGAACCCAGATCTTATTATTTTCTCTTAGGATGTGGGAGAGCCTTTAATCTTTTAAGTGGCGGTCATTTTAAATATTTTGTAGTAGGGGTGCCTTGGGTTTAAATAATAAGGGTTGAATGAATATTTGAAAAAATCTTGATTGGCGAATGATTCGAGACTTAGCAGAAATTATAAAGAAAAAAGGGAGATCGTTTTCTCAGATTACGATGAAGTACTATGGAAAGCTGAAACCATTTTTGTTTTGGATAAGCCCAAGTACCTACTCCAATTTTAAAACAAATATTCTTAGAGTAGTTTTTAAAATGTTCTACTCTATGGAACCAGGTGAATTATACGATAAGGATTTTAAGCAAGGAGTTAATCTGATTGGCTATCCACTTGCTGATATTGGAGAAGGGGAGTTTATTCGCCAAACAGGGAGATCTCTTGCGAAAGTTGATATAGATTTTGGAGTTTATAACTCGGAAGTACGGTTAGTCCAGAATAATCAACGATTGCCTTCTTTGATTCAATCGAACAATCCTTATTTAGTAAATATTTTCCATCTAAAGCCTGATCAGATAGAAGCTTCCATCATTAGGCGTGGCGAGTCTGTTGTCAAAGGACATTTTAATATTGGTTACTGGGCTTGGGAACTGAGCAAGTGCCCCGTTGCCTGGGTGAGTTCCTTAAAATATTTTCATGAAATCTGGTGTCCCTCTCGGTTTATTCAATCTGCTCTGTCGGATGTTTCAGTAAGCCCCACACTTTATATGCCTCCAGCACTTGATATAGAGAAATCTAAGCATTTGGACCGTGGTTACTTTAAACTTCCAGAAAATCAGTTTACATTTCTGTTTGTATTTGACTTTAAATCCTGTTTTGCCAGAAAAAATCCGTTAGGTTGCATCCAGGCTTTCCAGAATGCGTTTTCTAATGCGAATGCAGGCGTGGGACTGGTGATTAAGTCCATGGATGGAGACCAGTACCCTAACGAGTTTAAGTTATTGAACACAGCGGTTCAAAGTGACCCGAGAATCACGATCATCAATGCTACATATACGACTGATGAGATTATTGGACTTATGAATGTATGTGATGTGTTCTTGTCGCTGCATCGTTCTGAAGGGATCGGGCTTAGTATTGCTCAGAGCATGTTGCTTTGTAAACCGGTGATTGCCACTAACTATTCAGGTAATACAGATTTTACTAGATCAGATAACTCCTGTCTTGTTGATTACAAGTTAATAGAGGTGAAGAAGGATGAATACCCACTTTCTAAAGGTCAGGTTTGGGCTGACCCGAATGTAGATCAAGCTGCTAATTATATGAGAAGATTAGTTGAGGATGATTCCTACAGAAATACAGTTGCCGAGGCAGGACGTTTGTATATCAGAACTAATCATAATTCTGAGGCTGTGGGGAAAAATTACCGAAGTCGGTTGATAGAGTTGGGACTATTGGACGATTGAATCATTTTCAGAATTGGGTTGTTAGGTAAGTTGGCCTTTTGTTTCAGTTCCTTCATCAAATTAAGTAGTTGTAAAAATATTAACAGACCAGAATCAAAGATTTTTATCGTGAACTATGCTTTTATAACCTTATTGGACTTTATATTTCCGCAGGCATTTCGAGTATCCACGATGATTTTTGACTGGTTTGCGATGGTTTTAAAGTCATAAGACGTGTGGTCAGTTAAAATTACTACGCAATCATATTGGTTGATTTTTTTTAGTGCCACACTTTTTTTCCCTGCAAATTGTTTGTATTTCCTGGTGGGTTTTATTTGAGGGATATAGGGGTCATTGTAATCCGTTACAGCTTCCTTTTCTTCCAGTAACTCCATGATTTTAAATGTGACAGACTCACGAGTGTCATCTACATTTTTTTTATAGGCCAACCCTAGTAAAAGAATTCGACTATTTTTAAGACTTTTCCCTTCTCGATTGAGCGCGAAAATTATTTTTTGAATGACGTAATCGGGCATTAAAGTGTTTATCTCGCCAGCAAGTTCTATGAAGCGGGTGGTAATACCGTGTTCTCTGGCTTTCCAGGTAAGATAAAAAGGATCAATTGGAATACAATGTCCCCCTAATCCAGGCCCAGGATAAAAAGGCATAAAGCCAAATGGTTTTGTACTGCAAGCTTCTATTACTTCCCAAACGTCGATTCCCATTTTTTCATATATAACTTTCAATTCATTGACTAAGGCAATGTTTACAGCTCTAAACACATTTTCAGTTAATTTTGCAGCTTCAGCGACTTTTGTTCCAGAAACTAAAACTGTTTTATTTACAATAAATGAATATATGCTATCGGCTAACTCTAAACTTTTAGGGTCATCGGCGCCAATAACCTTTGGAGTTGTTGCGATGGAATATTTCTTATTGTTAGGGTCTTCTCGTTCTGGGGAATAGGCGACGAAAATATCTTTTTTTGCTTTAAGTCCACTTCCTGCCTCCAGTTCGGGTATTAATACTTCCAGAGTTGTTCCTGGGAAAGTGGTCGACTCAAGCACGATTAGTTGGTTTTTTACTATATGTGGCGCTATCTTTTGAGCCGTCGAAATGACATAGCTCATATCTGGTTCTCGATTTTTATTAAGAGGTGTAGGAACGCAAATTAAAATACAGTCTAAGTGCCTTATCAAGGTATGGTTTGTACTGCCTTTGAATTTACCTTCCTTATTCAGATGCTTTATTTTTTCACCTGAAATATGCTTGATATAGCTTTCCCCTTGAGATAACAGGTCTATTTTTTCCTGGTCTATATCTAGTCCGGTGACCTGAAATCCGTTTTTGCAGAACTCAATTGCTAGAGGCAAACCTACGTAACCTAGGCCAATTATTCCGATATGCGCTTTTTTTTCTTTTATCTTTTGAAGAGTCATTGTGTTTTAGAAAAAATTGTAAATTTCGAGTGGGTTGCGCCGAGGGTTAATTGTGTTGGTGGAACGATACAAAAGAGTTTTAGAAAATATTTTCTAAAAGTCTATTTTTTATAAAAGTTTTCTTTTTACTTTGACGTCATTAGTTGATGGATACATTAGCTCAGGCACGGTATTTTCTAAGATATTAATAATAGCCTGTTAATAAACCTATAAGACGCACACAAGATAGAAAATAGTAATTCCTTAGCTAATTTATAAATTTTTTCACATCGTCTCTAAAGGCAACTGGATTATATCAGAAGCAAGAAGTAAAGGTTGTTAACTGGCAATTCCATGCCCGAACCTCTGGTCCCTAGGTATTAATTTTGAAAAAGAATTATGAATGTTTTTTTGATGGAAATTCGTTACAATTATAATGGAGTTATTTTAAGCATAAGGGCATTGAGGCTCGATTACCGTTTTATTCCCATCTTTTTTTGGAGAATCTCATTCAATGGACGTTGATTCGAAGTTACCAGTAGGTCTATTTAAAGGGAAAACGATATTGGTGACAGGTGGTACGGGTTCCTTCGGCGGTTATTTTATTGATTATCTTTTAGATAAAAAATTTAAAGAAATTAGAGTTTTTAGTAGAGATGAGTTGAAGCAAGATAATATGCGGCTTCGCCTTCAGAACTCTAAGATAAAATTTTATATTGGTGATGTTCGGGATCGTAGTAGTGTGGATGATGCTATGTCTGGTGTAGATTACGTGTTTCATGCGGCTGCATTAAAACAAGTTCCTGCCTGCGAGTTTTTCCCAAAGCAAGCTATGCAGACAAATGTTATCGGAAGTCAGAATGTTATTGAATCGGCAATTAGTCATGGAGTTTCTAAGGTGGTTAGTCTCAGTACAGATAAGGCAGTTTATCCAGTCAATGCGCTTGGCATAACTAAAGCCCTTATGGAAAAAGTAATTCAGTCAACTTCAAGAAAACTTTCTGAAGGGCAAACAGTTTTGACATTAGTTCGCTATGGGAATGTTCTGTTTTCCCGTGGTTCCGTGATTCCGCTTTTCATGAAACTGATTAGAGAAAACAAGGCTCTTACCTTGACAGAACCCCGTATGACAAGATTTTTATTGCCTCTAAAAGAAGCGATCAACTTGGTTGGCTTTGCTCTTGAAAATGGGAGGCAGGGAGATATTTTTGTTCGCAACGCTTCCTCTTGTTCTATGGGAGATCTTGCTCAGGCTTTAAAGAATATTTTTCAGTCGAACTCAGAAATTGAAATTATTGGAATGCGGCATGGAGAAAAAATGCACGAAACTTTAGTTTCCAAGGAAGAACTTTTAAGGTCTGAAGATTTTGGGGGGTATCTTAGATTGAGCATGGATGATAGAGAGTTGAGTTATAATAAATATCTGAACGAAGGGGAAAGGCAATTCGGACAGATTGAAGATTGTACCTCAAAAAACACACCTCAGTTGTCGGTCAAAGAAATACAGGAGATGTTGTCTAGCCAACCTGAAATTATTTCTGAATTAAACCGGGGAAGTCAAAAGCTTGAAACTTCTAGTGCCCATTAACCTTACCTTCGATTTGGTCGCACACATAGTCCGCAAACGGTAGTGCGCATGTGAGCCCAGGAGAGACAGCATTTAGGATATGCATTGACTGGTCATCTCCCTCTAAAACAAAATCCATTTCTAATTCCTTTTTTTTAATATTTAACAATTGTGCCCTGATCCCAGTCTGTCCCCATTGGCGGTAGTGTTTTATGTCCACGCCTTTTGCAAGTTTAGTGGCTAGAGAAACCAATAAAGGTTTCGAGTATTTTTTCAATTCTCTCAAGGCCAATGCTTTAAAATCAAAACTTGAAGATAAGAACAAGCCTGCCTGTCGTAAAATGATTTCAGTTAGCTCAGGCACGTTGAAATTATTCCACCCTTGATATTGTTCTCTCCAAAAAGCAGGTATTGCTGTTGGACCGATCTTAATTTTGCTATCACTCGTTATTGTGAAATGAACTCCAAGGAAAGGATTGGCCAGATCGGGCACGGGGTAGATATGAGTTTTTAGAGTTCCTGGGGATTCATCGGAATACAAATAAAGTCCTTTAAAGGGTAAGATCCGGTGGTCTTTGGAAAAACCAAAATCTCTACCAATTTTATCAGCATATAGTCCAGCTGCATTAATTATATAATTTGCTTCAAAAAGGCCATTTGAGGTCTTAACGGAGCGTTTGTTCACTCGATTTATGTATTTTGTGTTTGTTTTTAGTTGAACTCCTTCCTGAATAGCATCAGATAGTAGAGACTTTACTAGCTCTATTGGATTTATTGAAGAGGTGGTTGGTGAAAAAAGAGCTTTTTTATAGGTTTTAGCACGTGGTTCAATAGCCCGGCTTTCTTCAGCCGTAATTAATTCAAGCAATACACCATTATTTTTTGCCCGAATTAACAATTCATCTAGCCACACCAATTCAGACTCATTTTGCGTAACGACAAGTTTCCCGCACTTTTTGATCGCTAGATGTCTGAGTTCACAGTATTCCGTTAATCGCTGGTTTCCTTCTTTTGTGAAACGGGCCTTAAGGCTATCAGCGGTATAATAAAACCCGGCATGCAGGACACCACTATTTCGACCGCTCGCATGTATTCCGCATTGGTCTTCTTTTTCTAGAATACAAATACTAGAACCTGGATTCCGAGATTTTAATTCACGGGCAATACTGATTCCAATAATTCCGCCGCCGATTATTAAAAAATCAACTGTTTTTGTAGACATTAAAACCTCCAACACGGATGAAGGCATCTTTGAGAAAAAAAGTGCTCCGTCAATTTGGTATTAAGATTTATTTTGTTTTAGAAAATTAACAGTTGTTAGGGTGGTATTTCAAAAAAAGATAAAATTACAAATGTTTTTTGGCTAGAATCTCTACTGCATAATAACCTGGAATTGGAATTTGTGTTGAAAGTCGCAAAAATTCAATTGGTTTCCATTCTAATAGATTTTTTTTTCTAACAAATTTTTTAATTCCCGAAAACTTTATCAATAGCCTGAAAAATGGATCCACTAGTGGAAAACAGATCCGAGGTGAACTTGATTTTATGGTCGTAAAACCTATGGGTTTTAATACATCTTCAAGATCTCGAATAGATTTATATTCTTTTAGGTGGGAGGGTTCCAAGACGGTTTCCCCAGAGTCATTTTTATAAAAATACCATGCATTTTTTCCCTTTATGACAGAGGTGACAAAAAAATAACCTCCAGGTTTTAAGGTGCGGTACACTTCACGGGCAAAATTTTTATCGTCAACATGTTCAATAACCATAGTACTGAATATAAAATCAATGCATTCATTTTTAAATGGGGTGTTCATGATATCCCCTTTAGTTATATTTGTTTGTGGAATTAAGCATTTGAATTGCTTTATGGCAGCTTCTGCTTGTTCGATACCTAACAGTTTTGCGTTAGAAAATCGGCGAACGTTGTAAAGAAGAGTTCCTGCACCAGAACCATAATCAGCTACCAAGTCAGATTCATTTATATGATTCAGGCAAAGCTGCCACATTTCATGGTCGTAAATTACAAAGCGGATGTCTTTTGGAGAGCCAAGAGATTTACCATGTTGTTTTTCAAAATATCGTTCTATTCGCGGGGCCATGCTTTTTTTATTTATAGGTTTTGTTATGAATATTTTGTGTAAATTTTCTAACTGATTAAATTATTTTTTGAGCTAAAATCATTTGTCCCCTAGGCATGATTTTTAAATAGTCCCCATTCCAAGCATATTTTTTTATAGAGAAACCATTTTTTGACAAAACATCAGCCAGTGTGGATTTTTTAAAAAAACGGATGTGAGGATTAGTTGGATAAAAGTATTTTTCAAAAAAAAATACAGCGATAATAACTTGTTTTAACCAATTAAAGTCAGTGGTAGTAATCAAAAGAATTCCCCCAGGCTTCATTATTCTAATTAGCTCTTTTAGAGTACCTTCTATATCTACCAGATGTTCAATGACTTCAATCATGGTTACGGAATCGATGCTGTTGGTTTCTTCAGGGATATGGTTCAGAGAGCTCTGTCGAAAGTTTATTTCAGGATATTTTAAACAAGCTAAGTCTATAGCCTTTGATGAGATATCAAGGCCATATACATTTTTGAGATTAAAGCGTTGCATAATTTGGGCAGTAAAGAAGCCATCCCCGCAACCTACATCCAATACCCGGCCTTGAATTTTGTCACTGCAAAATTTCAGGATTCTTTCGAGACTTTCTTCATCCCATTCAGGTGGTAGCTCAGCGACTCCTTTCCCTTTAGATGCAGGTTCTTTCCCCCAATAGCGCTCATAAAAACTTTGTTCTGTCATGTTTTAACGATTCGGTCAGCTTACTCATAAATTAGTTAATAAAGAAAACATAGATCATCTAATTAACTTCACATTATAATAATGAATATACCATTGAATGAAATTTCTAATACCATTTTGAATATTCCATTTTGGCGAATATTCAAAATCCTTAACCAGATCATCAATATCTGCATGTGATTTTTTAACATCACCATCCTGCATCGGCATCAAATTTAATTTTGCTTTTACTCCTAGGTTTTTTTCAATTTCTTGAACGTAGTCCATTAGTTGAATGGGTCGGTTGGAGCCAATATTATATAATCGATATGGTGCCGTAGATGATGCTGGGTCAGGATCCGGTCCCGACCAATTGGGATTAGGTTCTGGAATTTTTTTAATAATGCGGCACACTCCTTCGACGATATCCTCGATATATGTAAAATCTCTTGTCATATTACCTTGGTTATATAAATCAATTGGCTCTGAGGTCAGAATAGATTTTGTGAAGAGGAATAAAGCCATATCCGGTCGACCCCATGGTCCATAAACCGTAAAAAAACGTAATCCTGTTGTTGGTAGTTTGTAGAGATGAGAATAAGAGTGAGCCATGAGTTCATTGGAAATTTTGGTAGCTCCATAAAAGGAGGCGGGGTGGCTTGCTTTATCGTGAACAGAAAAAGGATACTTTTTGTTGAGTCCATAGACTGAGCTGGATGAGGCATATACAAGGTGTTCAACCTTATTATGCCGGCATCCCTCTAGAATATTAAATGTTCCAACAATGTTGCTTTGTATATAAACTTGCGGGTTCTCAATCGAATAACGAACACCAGCTTGTGCAGCCAAATGGATAACCCGTTGAGGGGATTCCTTTTTAAAAAAACTTTCAACTTCACCTTGATCTTTTAGATCGATTTTATGAAAGGCGAACTTGTCATACTCTTGAAGGATTTTTAGACGATTTTTTTTCAGCTTGATGTCGTAGTAGTTATTTAAATTGTCTAGGCCAATAACATCATACCCTGAATCAAGCAATTGTTTGGAAGTGTGAAAGCCTATAAAGCCCGCAGACCCTGTGACTAGAATTTTCATTTTTTATGTGAAATATATTCAGGCATGTTAGTTTCTACAATAAATAGATAAAATAAAAAACGCGACTAATTTAAATGCCGTACTTTTTTGTAAATTCATCAATTTTCTCTGTAACATAGCTCAACTGTTCCTGAGTTAATTCTGGGAAAATTGGCAGAGCGATAGACTCATTTGCTGCTTTTTCTGATTCAGGGAAAGCACCTTTTTCGTATCCAAGGTAAGCAAAACAATCTTGAAGATGAAGAGGAAGAGGGTAGTAAATTTCGGTAGATATATTTTTTTCACTAAGAAAACTACGTAGTTCGTCCCTGTTATTTTTTACACGGATTACATATTGATTATAGACATGCCGCAGAGTAACTTCTGATGGAAGTGTCAATTGGTCGGCTATTCCCTTCTCTTTAAACAGTTGGTTGTAAGTTTGCGCATTTTTTCTTCTTTTTTCTGTCCACTGGTCCAGATATTTAAGTTTCGCTAGGACAACACCAGCTTGAAGAGCATCAATTCTAAAGTTCCCCCCAATCACTTTATGATAATACTTAAGGTTTGACCCATGAACACGCAGAGTTTTGACTTGATTATAAACATCCTCTGAGGACATGGTTACCATACCTCCATCGCCAAAACCGCCTAAGTTTTTAGTCGGGAAAAAAGAAAAGCAGCCAAAGTCACCTATTGATCCGGTCCTTCGCCCTTCATACTCGGACCCTATTGCTTGGGCCGCATCTTCTATCACGACCAAATTATTTTTTTGAGCTAGTTCAAGAACTGGGTTCATGTCTACACTTTGGCCATAAAGGTGGACAGGAATAATAGCGCGTGTTTTGTTAGTAATACTCTTCTCTATTTGATTCGGATCGATATTAAAGGTGTCTTGTTCAATATCAACAAATACGGGGCGTGCTCCTAATCGTGCAATGGATCCTGCGGTTGCGAAAAAAGTAAAAGGGGTGGTTATAACTTCATCTCCTTCACTAATTCCTGCTGCCATTAATGAAATAATCAGGGCATCTGTTCCTGAAGAAACTCCGACAGCGTATTTTGATTCACAATACGTTGAGATTTTTTGTTCCAATTCTTCAACAATAGGACCGAGGACAAACTGGCCTGATTGGATCACTTGATTAATGTTTGTTTCAACGTCTTGTAAGATCTTTTCGTAAGACGCTGGAATGTCTAGTAAAGGGACTCTCATAATTTGGTTATGTTTTTTTCGGTTGACAATATTTTTAAAGAATAGAAGGAATCAAGTGATAAGTGAATCATGAGATATCACTTAAACATTGCTTAAGAGCATGCTCCCAATGTGGCAACTGGATTCCAAAGTTTTTTTTCAGTTTGGAATTGGATAAGACTGAATAAGTAGGTCGAATTGCAGGAGTAGGGTATTCTTTTGTCGAGATAGCTAAAAGTTTCGGCATGTTATCAGGGCAACTAAGTTCTAAAATCATTTGGGCGAATCCATGCCAGTTTGTTTCTCCTTGGCAAGTCATGTGATATACCCCAGAAATATTGGATACAGTTTTTGAAAGAGAGTCCTCTCTTTTTTCGAGTATATTGTTGATGGCTTTGCATGTTGCCTCAGCGATACTTCGGCACCAAGTTGGGGTTCCCGTCTGGTCGTTTACTATACGCAGTTCTTTTTTTTCTTTTGCTAGTGTTAATATGGTATGTAAAAAACTTTCCCCTCTTTTGCTGTATACCCAACCAGTCCTGAAGATTAAATGTGAGGCGCCACTTTTTTCAATGGCTTGATCTCCTTCGAGCTTGGTCTTTCCATAGACACTGTTTGGTGCAGGCGAGTCAGACTCTAAATAAGGCCTATGATTCATTTCACCATTATAGGAATAATCAGTAGAGTAATGAATGAGAAGAGCATCTTTGTTTTTTGCTTCTTCTGCCAAAATTTTAGGTGCGATTCCATTTACTGCTTTTGCTAACTCTTGGTCAGACTCAGCTTTATCAACGGCTGTATAAGCACCAGCGTTTATAATGAGTTCGGGTTTAACTTGCTGTACAACTCGTCGGATTTGACTTGGATCGGCAAGATTCATTTCGTTTCTTCCCGTTGCGATAACTTCTCCAAATTGGGGGAGAATTTTATTAAGCTCATTGCCTACTTGGCCATTTTTCCCTGTCAATAAAATACGCATAAATTTTAGAGAAAACCTTATAGTGCTGTGTAGGTTATTGAAGAAGTTAGAACGCTCAAATTTAACGGGTCAAGCCAAGAAGATATCTACCGTATCCGTTGTTCTTAAGTGGTAGAGCCAGTTTTTTGAGATTCATTGCCGTTATCCATCCTGTCTTAAATGCAATTTCTTCCGGGCAACAAATTTTGAGACCTTGACGAGATTCTATGGTTTCTATGAAATTAGAGGCAGCTAAAAGTGAATCATGGGAGCCTGTGTCAAGCCAAGCAAAACCAGGACCCATTTTTTCAAGTGCCAGTGACTCGTTTTTCAGATAGGCTTTATTGATATCTGTGATTTCCAACTCCCCTCGGCTAGAGGGTTTGAGCCTTGCTGCGATATCAAGAACCTGATTGTCATAAAAATAAAGACCTGTGATGGCGTAGTTGGATTTTGGTTTCTTAGGTTTTTCTGCGAGCTTGACAACCTTGCCCTTGGAATTGAACTCTGCAACGCCGTAATTTTCTGGATCTTTAACCTGGTAGCCAAAGATGGTGGCGCCTTTTTTTCTTTTACATGCTTTTTGCATTAATTTGACAAGGCTATCCCCATAAAATACGTTGTCCCCAAGAATAAGACATACTCCGTCTTTACCGACAAAGCTTCTTCCGATTATGAAGGCCTGCGCTAAACCACCAGGGTATGGCTGTCCCGCATAACTGATCTTAATACCCCATTGGCTTCCGTCTTTAAACAAAGATTCAAAAAGAGGTTGGTCTTCAGGTGTGGTTATGATGAGTACGTCTCTAATACCTGCCAACATGAGAGTGCTGAGTGGGTAATAGATCATCGGTTTGTCGTAAAGCGGCATCAGTTGTTTACTGATTACATGAGTTAACGGGTACAGTCGCGTTCCTGACCCCCCCGCAAGGATAATCCCTTTTTTAATCATTTTTATTTTCCAAACTATATTTTATTAAGCCCCAGTCTTTGTCCTTTGTAAGCGCCTGACATCACTCGTTCAACCCATTGGGGATTGTTAATGTACCATTGGACAGTTTTTCTTAGGCCTGTATCAAGAGTTTCCGCAGGTTCCCAGCCCAGATCCCTTTTTATTTTTCCAGCGTCGATAGCATAGCGCCTGTCGTGTCCTGGGCGGTCATCAACAAACTTTATTAGGGACTTGTGAGGCTTATGAGGTGAGTTAGAAATTAGCTCATCTAAAATTTCACACAAGGTATTCACTAGATCTAGGTTTGTTTTTTCGTTGTTTCCACCGATATTGTAAACTTCACCTAGCTGTCCATTTTTTAAAGTTTGTTCTAGAGCGATACAGTGATCCTCAACATAGAGCCAATCTCGAACATGGAGCCCATCCCCGTAAACAGGAAGTGGTTCACCCGCTATCGCTTTTTGAATCATCAGCGGAATTAATTTTTCTGGAAACTGATGAGGTCCATAATTATTTGAGCAATTTGTTGTGATTGCTGGAAACTCAAATGTTTTGAAAAAAGAACGTATTAAATGATCTGAAGCAGCTTTTGATGCCGCATAAGGAGAGTTTGGTGCGTAAGGTGTTTTTTCAGTAAAAGAGCCGCGGTCACCGAGCGATCCATATACTTCATCAGTAGAAACATGAAGAAAACGAAAATTTTTGTAGCGGTAATTTTTATTTTCTTTAAGACCGTTCCAGTAATCTCGAGATGCTTGTAAAAGCCTGTATGTACCAACGATATTTGTTTGAATGAAGTCGTCTGGCGATTCAATTGAGCGATCGACATGAGACTCAGCCGCGAAGTTAACAATAGAATCGACTTCATTTTCTACCAAGGTTTTTCTGACTAATTCCTGATTGCAAATGTCTCCTTCGATAAAGAAATAGTTAGCGTTGTTTTCAACGGAGTGTAACGTGTCTAAGTTCCCGGCGTACGTTAATTTGTCGTAGTTAACAATACGAGTGTTTCCGCTTTTAATTTTTCGTGTCAGGAAATTGCTGCCAATAAAACCGGCGCCCCCTGTAATAAATAATGTTTCCATGGTTCTGCTAAAATTTTATTTTCTATTCCCATTAACAGAAATATTTTCGAGTATAGGTGTTTGCCTAGAGGATTGCAAGACGTGGAATAGGGGTCGAATTTGTTAGAGCAATTGTTGGTTTATTAACCTGAAGGTATTAATTTTGGGTTATAGTGTATAGTATTTTTAAATAACTTTAGAACGATAAGTAGTATGGATAATTCGACTAAGACAGTAGTTATCATTGTTAATTTTAATGGAAAAGAATTCTTAGACCGATGTCTTGAATCGTTGCAGCGCCAGGTATTTCACAACTTTAAAACAGTTATTGTCGATAATTTCAGTCATGATGGATCAGTTGAGGGCATTGAAGAACGTTTTTCTGATGTTGAAGTTATACGATTAGAGGAGAATATAGGGTTTGCTGCTGCCAATAACTACGCTATAAAACGGGCAGAAGGCTTTCAGTGGGTAGCGTTGTTAAATCCGGATGCTATTGCTGAACCAGATTGGTTGTCAAACCTGCATATGGCTGCGGAGAAAAATGCGCAATATAATTTTTTTGGGAGCCATTTAAAGAAACAAGGTTCATTGGGGCAGTTGGATGGCACGGGTGATGTTTATCACTTATGTGGATTGGCTTGGAGGCGTGATCACGGAATGCCTGAAAAAAAAATCTCTCGTCTAGTCGAAGAAATTTTTTCACCCTGTGCCGCAGCGGCCATGTATCGACGAGATATAGTTTTGGATGTGGGTGGTTTTGATGAAAGGTTCTTCTGCTACTTTGAAGACATTGATTTGTCGTTTCGATTGCGTTTGTTAGGTCATCGTTGTTTATATGTTCCAAGCGCAAAGGTTGAGCATTTCGGCTCTGCTATAGCTGGACGGCGAAGTGACTTTGCTGTTTATCACGGGCACCGCAATATGGTTTGGGCGTATGTTAAAAATATGCCTTCAAGATTATTTTGGCGTGGACTGCCACAGCATATATTGGCAAATTTGGCGGCGTTAATTTGGTTTTCACTGACTGGTCAAGCGGGTCCCATATTCAAGGCCAAGAGGGACGCTTTATTAGGATTGAGAAAAACTATAGAGCAAAGAAAAGCAATTCAAAAAAACACAAGAGTTTCCTCGAAAAACCTAAAAAAAATTATAGCCACAGATTGGCTTCTCCCCTATTTTAAAAATAGAGAATTAATATAAAACAAATGAAATGTTGTTGATTTAGCATGATGTTAGGAGTGAGCTTAGCTTGTCTAGGACTTTGTGTTAGTTCTAAGGTTATGTGGTGATTTGAGGTGCTTGTTTATTCTAAATAGATTGCAGTAACTAACAATTGGTTGATCTTGTTTCTTCCTGACTGTAAGACCGGGCTACGTGTTACCGAAGCATCCAAAACCTACATTTAAGTTCTATTCTATAACTAATATTAATAGAGTTAATGATAAAAATATGGAATTTTATTAAAACAAACATCACTATATTTTTGCTTATATCTCTTTCATTCGTTGCTATTTATGTGCTGGAAATAAATGCTAAAATTTATATAAACCAAAGAATACAAAAATATGCAGAAATGCAACAAGAAGAAGTATATAGGTATTTCAATAATGAAAACTTTATTGAGTTTAAAATTAAATACAAAGACAGATTAAGTCATTTACGAGGCCCCGGTTTTGCAAGATATAAGGACGACCCACCATCCAATTTATTATTTTCAGTTGTGCGCCCCTTCTCAAGAAGTAACAGCCAAAATATTTTAATACAAGGAGATTCGTGGGCTCAAGCTGCACAGTTTAGTCAAAAATTTTTAAAAAAAGTTAGTAAAAAAAATCATGCTGGCATAATCCATAGTGGTGTTAGTAGTTATTCACCTAGTCCTATGACTATCCAGCTTGACATTTTAAGAGACGACTTCGCTATCCATCCATCTATTATCATAGGAATTATTGATCAAACAGACATTGGAGATGAACTCTTTAGATATACATATCAACAGCAAGACAAAACAGGGAGGTTAAAATCATTATTGCCTGAAGGCACAACTCTATCAAAAATGACCCAGTTTTTAGAAAGAAAAAATAATTTTAATTCCTCTAAGTTTGCACTAGTAAAATTTTTTAATCTTGGAATTCTCCATATCAAATCTAGATATTTAAATAGAAAAGTACCTAAATCTAAGCTAGGCCCTGAAATTTTATCACCACTGGTAAATGGAGTCGATATTCCTACGACTGAACATTTTTTTCTTCGATTAAATAGATATATTAATACTGTTTTTGCAGATTCAAAAATGCAATATTTAATTTTGGTAACTCATCCTTATAGAAAACATCTAGTTGACAATAAAGTTGAGAAAAGATTTAAAGGAGAAGTCGGTACTTTAGTTAATCAAATTGTCACTGAATCAAGTTACAAAGACAGGATTCGTCACATAGATTTTTTAAAGACAGAAAAAAATAAATTTTTAAGTGAAAACTTGGAAACAGTATTTAAAAAAGATGACCCTTTCTCTCATTTAACTGAAAAAATGTATTCGGACTATTACTACCCCTACATCTTTTCCAAGATTAAAGATTTATACAATTAAATAAATATATTTAAATGCTGCCCTACCGCATTATTTTTTATATTGTATCGACTTAGTTGCGATGCCTTAATTATTTGATTGTTGGACCCTTAAATCTCAATGACCCAATCGCTATAATAATTATTTTTTACAATGGTAGTGTGCTTTTATGATTTTAATAATTTGTTGTTAGGGCATATAGTGATTTGTAAACTTTGAAATTCCGAATCTTTAGAACCAAGTGATAGGGATTTTAAGGATTTCGAATATGGCTCTCCAGGCCACTATGATTATTTAAAATGTACACAATGTGGATTGCTAAATATCACCCCTCTTCCAGATAGCGATATCTTGGCTTATCCCGACACTTATCACGCTTACCATCCTCACCACTTTGCAAGTATGCTCACCGGGGGGGGGGGGGGGTAAGTGATGTTGTTTTTGTAGGTGCGGATTTATTAATCTCATTTAGTTGTGCCGCGACTGATAAAATAGATGTTATAGTCTAAAAATTTTCCGCTGTCTAAAATACAAGGTAGTTAACAAGCCAAATGGTTCAATGAAGTGATAAAATATTTTCTAATAAAAGAGTTATAGATATTTCCTGTCTTTTCCGATTATATAAGGAGGGAGATGTTGCAAGATTGATGAAATATTTTTTATAAGTCCAAACTTAATATAATGAAACTATCAATAGTTATTCCAGTTTATAACGAATCGGAGACCATCTACGAGGTCATTAAGAGAGTAGAGGCGGCAAATGGTGACAAAGAAGTCATAATAGTCGATGATGGTTCTACTGATGGGACTAGAACTCTCCTTGAAAAATATGAAGAAAAGGAAGATTTTAAAGTCATTTATCAGCCTAAAAATAAAGGAAAGGGGGCGGCTCTGCGCGCAGGTTTTGAAATCGCAAAAGGTGAGGTCATAATTATTCAAGATGCGGATCTAGAATACAATCCAAAAGACTATCCGGTGCTATTGGAGCCTATTCTTGATAAACGTGCCGATGTGGTCTATGGCTCTCGCTTTCTAGGTGGCCCTCATAGGGTTTTATTTTTCTGGCATTATTTAGGCAACATGTTTTTGACCACTCTGTCAAATATGTTTACCAATATTAATCTGTCCGATATGGAAACCGGTTCTAAGGTCTTTAGAAGAAAAATCCTTGAATCCATTACCTTAAAGTCCAATCGCTTTGGATTTGAGCCGGAATTCACTTCCAAAGTGGCTCAAAAAAACTTTGTCATTTACGAAGTTCCCATCTCTTATTCTGGCAGGGATTATTCGGCAGGAAAAAAAATAAACTGGAAAGATGGTATCGCTGCATTGTGGTTTATCTTTCGTTTTCGATTCTTTGACTAGTTAAAAAAATTACACATCTAGCAGAATTTAAAAAAAATCAGCTATGCTTTCAGGTAACCTTAGAATGCCCAAAGTACTTTAAATCTAATTGTTGCCAGGTCTTCTCATTGAAATACCCGCCGCCCTTTATGTCCAATGCCTTATAAAAATGCCCTCTTTTATGGATTTTGGTTACTTCTAACGATTCTGCTCGCTTATTGGTTTTCTTATCCGCTAGATATCTTTAGTGGGTATAGCTATTTTGGGGGCAGCGATGCAACTTCAAGTCTTTGGGTTTTAAATTGGCAGTTAACTCAGTTAAGTTCTGGGAATTTTGATCAATTGTTTACGGGCAATTCGTTTTATCCTCTTGACAGACCAATTTATTTTAACGCTTCAACTTTTTCAACAGCTCTTTTTACTCTTCCTGTTTTTCTTGCAACAAAAGATTCTTACATCTGTTATGCGGTGGCAATTTTTTCTTCATACATTTTATGTTCAACAGGCATGCTCTTATTGGCAAGGAGTCTAAAGCTTGATTATGCTGCTTCTTTTTTAGCCGCTTTGGTTTTTGCTTTTAGTGAGTCTCGCCATGGTGTTTCAGGCTATATTCATTTATTAACTATTCAGTGGATGCCTTTCACACTGCTCTTCGTGCATAAATACTTTGATGAGGGAAGGCGAGTATTTCTTTACTGGGGTTCTATTTTTTATTTGATGCAAATTATGGCGTCAGCATATCATGGTGTTTTCTTTTCCATAGTTCTTCTTTTGTTTGTTTTGATTTTATTTCTTAGTCAGGATAATTTTGGATTTAAAAAGTTTGCTTTAGATGCAGTTCTTCCTCTTTTGATAGTTGGCACGGTTGCTACCGCTTATTTTATTCCATACCTTCAGGAAGCTCATGAATTTGGCTTTAATAGAAGTATCTCGGAACAATCAGCATATGGAGCCCCTCTCGCAACTTTTTTTTCTTTACCTAGTTCTCATTTCTTTGGTTCTTGGACTTCCCACTTGAGTCACGTTGATGGGAGTACATCACCTAGGTATCTGCCAGTACTTTTGACCATTGCTGCTTTGTTAGTTGTTCGAAAAAAAACTTCTATTGAATCGTTGTTTAACTCGAAGTTGAAGATACTTGCCGCAGGGGTAATCTGTTTGACTATTATTGCGTGGTTTATAAAGCCTAATGTAGCTACTTTAGGGGGTGAAATATACGGGGATCTTTATTTGCATCCGCAGTTAATAACCACTGTTATATTGAGTCCTCTTTTACTAGTTGTAACAGCGTATTTTTTTATGACAAAGTTTTTTAGAACGGTTTATTTAGGATTGCGCTCGGAAAAGATTTTCCACTTGTATTTTTTTACTGCAATTCTTGCATTTGTAGTGTCACTTGGGCCAATCATAAAGTTATACGGGAACCAACATATTATGATTAATCCAATCGGCACTTTTTTATACTATGTATTCCCAGGTTTATCTTCGATAAGGGCGGTTTCAAGAATGTCTATCCTGATTCCTCTTGGGTTAGGGGTAACAGCAGGGCTCGCATATATGCTAATAAGGGAGTCGCTTAATAACCCTCGTTTTAAAAAGGTATTTTCGTTGATTGTTTTCACTATTCTAATAATAGAGATATATCCGGCCAAGGATTTAAATTTTCCATATAAGCAGCAAGAAAATCAAATACCCTACGAATATAAGTGGTTAAAACAAGCTCAGGATGGGCCTGTTTTAGAATGGCCTGTTAGCAAGTCTTTTATAGGTGATGCAGTTTATCTAGAGAGGTCGATGATACATCAAAAAAAGTTGATTAATGGGTACGCTGCTTTTGAGTGGGATGGTCGCAAGAAATTATCCGAATTAACAGATTTTTCGAGTAAAAGGGCGTTGTTGTCGCTTTATGCTTTCGGAGTTCGTTATTTGGTGGTGCATCGATCTGGAGGGGATTTTCCACGGTGGGCAGAAAAAAACCTTGGAGAATTCTATCAAATAAAAGTATTTAACAACGCATTGGTGTATCTGAATAAAAATGCAAAAACGAACTTTCTTCCTCAAAACTTCTTAGACTACTGCGCTGTTTCAGTTGAAAATACAAATAAGGAGAATCGATTGATTCTTAGGTTTAACTCCCCAAGCGTATATTATGTAAGTAAAAACAAAAAGCAGTTAAAGGTGAAAGTTAAGTGGAAATTTAATTCTACCCCATCTTATTACGAGTGGCCTTTTTATCCTACTTTATGGCAGGACGGTGACACCCATGAACTGGTATTGGATGAAAACTCAGATCGCGTTCTTGAGTCTGCCGAATTAATTTATTCAGCCCCGGAGAAAAAAAGTATAGAGATTTTTCGTAAGATAGAGTTTAGTTAAGTGAGGTCATTTTAAAATTGTTGGTCGTTTATTTTAAGGAGTATTGGATTTTCTGATGCAAAAAAATTTTTAAAACAAGAAGTCTGGTTTTGATAATCAAGGTAAAGCATTCAAGGTGCGTTTAATTCGGTTTGCGACTTCTTGGCTGGTTGCAAGTTTTAAGGCTTTTTCAAGATGCCATCGCGATTTAATCGGATCTCCTTTAGTTTGAATGAGTAAATTCCCCAGATTGTAGTGGGCATCGATTAAGTTTGGGAAAACTGTTATTGCTTGATGGAGTTCTTCTAGCGCACGATTGAAAGATTTTTGCTCGATGAAAATTAAAGCTCTGTTATTATGAGCTTCTGCTTTAAGTTTCGGTGTGTTTCCTACCTGGGTATACTCATGAAGCGCCTGATTCTGTTTTCCCGTGGCCGCAAAAATCTTTGCCATAATAAAATGCCCAGGGCCAGGTTTTGGGATACGCTCAAGATAATCCTTGATAG
This sequence comes from Nitrospinaceae bacterium, assembly GCA_023271875.1. Taxonomy (GTDB): domain Bacteria; phylum Nitrospinota; class Nitrospinia; order Nitrospinales; family VA-1; genus Nitromaritima. The sequence continues at coordinate 24,809 of JALPWY010000011.1, forward strand.
AATTTCCAGCTTCTTCGTAGAGTTCTAGTTTTAATAGTAGTTGAGCTTTGTTGATATAAAGTTCCGCTGGTATTTGGTATCCCCACAGGTAGTCTTTGTACAAGCGCTCAGCTTTTTCGTAGGATTCTTTGGCTTCTAAGTTACGTCCTTGGGTGGCTAGAAGAGTTCCTAAGTTAAAATGATTTGTAGGTAGAGAAGACTTTGCTCTTATTCCAGATTTAAATTCGTTTTCAGCTTTCAGGAAGTCCCCCAGTTGAAGATAAATAGCACCAAGATTACTGTGAGCGTACGATATATAGTAAGGAGAAGCGTTGGATTTTGCCAGCGCGTGTAGTGTTGTAAATGCTTTCGCGTAATTTTCATCAGCCATATAAAAATGACTTAAATTATGGAGAGCGCGAAGTTTTCCAGGTGCTTTTTGTAGCGTGTCTTCCCAGAGAAGGGTATTAGACCTGTATAGCAGATTCCTTTCGTGTAATAGAATTATCTGGAGTATAAAAAAAATAATCAAACAATATGTGCCAATTTTTTTTACTAGTTGGTTGTGTTTTGCTAATACGAGTCGATGAATTGTAATGGCGAGTAAAAATAGGATTCCAAAAGAAGGTAGGTAGAGATTGCGTTCGCTCAAAAGGTCAGCCCTTGGTAAAATGCTGTTGGTTGTAGCCAAGGTTATCAAAAACCAGAAGAAGCAAAAAGAAACCAGCGTAAGTCTTTTAGGGAAATATAACGCAATTGTTAAAATGATTCCCAGTGCAAATAAGAAAGTAATAATGAGGAGTGTGTTGGTAGTAAAGAAAGTGTTAGGAAAATCATAATCAAAAGTTAATCCGACTGGGAGTAAGATGAGTCGGGCTCCGTGCCCAATAATTTGAATTTGCTTCAACCCATACTCAAAATCTATTCTTTGCCACCAATCAACGATTATGTTTTTCATAAAAATAACCTTAAACGCTGCAAAAGCTGAGCATAAAAGCAATGGTAGATAAAAAAACAACAATCGGTTTTTGAGTGATATCCAGTATTCTTTTCGCATAAAACAAACATCGTAGAGAAGTAAGGCTAATGGAAAAGTTAGGCCAGTTTCCTTGCTTAAAATAGAGGCTAAAAAACAAACTAAGGATAAAAGATAAAGTAAAAACCTTGGAGTTATTTTTTGTTTACGAAAACTTCCAAGAAGGAAAGATAATAAGGCGGCGAGATAGAAAAAACTACTCATGCCAACGGCTCTTGCTGAAATGTAGTTTACTGTTTCAGAATTAACTGGGTTGATTGAGAAGAGCAAGGCTGTAAGACTTGCAATTGAAAAAGCTTCTTTTCTCTCCAAAGAAATTCCTTTTTCAAGGGTTATTAAAGCGATGAAGAAAATAATTATTGAAGTGAAAATATGAATGGACGTGTTGACCAAGTGGTAGCCAAATGGGTTTAGTCCTCCCTGTGAGTAGTTGAAGACAAGGCTTGAATAAAATAAATGTCGGTATCGAGGAGGAAAAACGTTCTCTCCATAAAAAAGCCCTCCCCCTTCCTTTTTTTGCTCAATTTCAAATTCAGGGAATGACGGCTTCATCCCTTTTTGCGCAATTTCAAATTTAATGACGGCTTCGTCGTCAAAATTAAAAGGGGCATAAAATGCGCTGGAATAAAGAAGTGAAACGATTAAGAGTAGCAAGGCGATGAAAACCACTCTCCGATTATTCAAATAAGTTCCCATGATATTTTTCTTGTTTTTTCTTTTCCAATCGGTTTAAGAGATAAAGAAAAACTACAATGTTGCCTATTATAAAAAGAAAATAGATTGGGATAAGATTTGGAATTAGATTTATGGTGTGAGCGGGTAATAGCGCGGTAAGATTAAAATAAAAACAAATAAAAAATAAAATAGTAATCGTCTTTAATTGAGAAAAGCCGAGTTTTGCTAAGCGGTGGTGAAAGTGTTCGGAATCTTTTGAGAAAGGACTGGTGCCCTTCAAGAGCCTCCTGAAAAAAGAAAAAGTAGTATCTAGTATTGGGATTAATAGAGTGATAATGGGGATCAGGTAATAGATTTCATCTGTGTGTTTTTGGCTTAAAGGTAAAAGGGTGATTAATGAAATTAGAAGGCCAAGGGGAAGGCTTCCTGTATCACCCAGAATAATCTTTGCTGGGGGAAAATTGAAAATTAAAAAACCAAAAATGCTACCTGTAAGAATTACAGCCAAGAAAGAGGCTTCTACCATATTACGTTCCAGATAAATAAAACTCAAAGTAACGCAAGACAAAAGAATTAATCCGCTGGCCAAACCATCAATCCCGTCAACTAGATTAATAGAGTTTGTGATCCCTACGATCCAAAAGACTGTAAGTAAAATCGAAAATGATCCTAAATCTATAACATCGCCTATTCGGTCAATCTGAAACCCAGCTAAAAATAAAATAATTGCTATTATTATTTGCCAAAGAAATTTTATCCTTGGGGAACAGTGATAGATGTCATCATAAATACCTAGGGCCGTCATCATGCACACGCCTAGGGTGATTTTTTGAAATAGATGAAGATTTTCTTGATTAATCCATCCAGAAAAATAAAAAAACCAAAGAACAAAGAGGAAAGACAGAATGACAGGAATTCCACCAAAGGGGATTACAGGTTTTCCCATAGCAATCATTAATTTGTTAAGTGGGCGGGCGAGTATACTTAATTTGCTAAATATTTGTATAAGAGTAAGGGTTAGCGCAAATGCAGCCACTAGGGAAACGGCACAACCCAAAAAGTACATCAAACCAGGAATTTGCGGACTTTTAATGATCATTTAATTGTGTTCAGTAAGATTTGAAAAAGACATCGGGCCATTATTATTGAATTAATCATATGCTGTATAACAAAGTTTGTTTTGCAGTATTTTTGATTGTAGTAAATCATTCCTTGGTGTCGCTTAATGATCATTTGAGGAGTCGACCGCGCATTACTAGATGAAATTTTATGATAAATTTTTGCGTTTGGAAAATAAACAACTCGGAGTCTTTTTTTTATGACTTGGCATATATCAACATCTTCTATGAATAAAAAATAATTTTCGTCAAATCCATTAGCTTTATTAAAAGTGGACTTGGACATCATCATGCAGCAACCGGAAACCCAATCCACCGAGCGGGTAGAATTGTGATCATAATCTAGCATTAAATAATCCCTTGAATAACGATTATTCGGGAAAAGGCGTGTCGCCAAGGAATATCTATTGAAGAGACCCGACCAAATAGTAGGAAACTTTCTGCAAGAATATTGGATTGTTTGGTCTGAGTTCAATACCTTAGGGCCAAGGATTCCAATGGAAGAATCCGATCGAATATAATCCAGCATTGATTCTATAGCGTCTTCTATCATTACAGTATCTGGGTTAATAAAAAGTAGAAAGTCACCACTTGCTATTTTAGCACCTTGATTATTAGCCCGCGCAAACCCTACATTTTTTGAATTATTAATAAACTGAATTTTCGTATAGCGTTTTAAAATGGGTTCCAGGCCATCATCTTTAGAGCTATTGTCAACTAGGATGACCTCAAATTGTATTTTTTCAATTGTCCTGTAAACTGATTCAAGACAGTTGTCCAACATGTGGCTATGGTGGTAATTGACTATAATTATGGATAAGTCCACGGGATTCAGTTGGTGAGTATACGGAGAGACAACCAAGTCAATATAACAGCCGTATCGAAATTATTATCACTTATATTGATAGTGAATTCAAGAAAGCCTTGTAAATACGGCCTCCTTTGCTTTAGGGAGTAATACACTTTGACTACCATTAGATTTCAATGGTTAAAAATTAGGGGCCGAAAACTGAATGAGGCGATAGTTCTTTCTTCAACTTAAAATGCTTAAGTGAGATTTAGATAATGCCGTAAAGATAAAGGGTATAAGTGCTGAATTTTAGTTGGTTTCAAGGTTGCTATCCAGCATGTTCTGCGGCTCTCAATCAGAGCCGTTAGTGAAAAAAATTTCAAATTTAAAATAAGTTTATCCTTCAGTTATGAATAAAAAAATTTTAGTGACAGGTGGCGCAGGGTTTATAGGATCCCATACGGTCGACGCCCTCATTGAAAGAGGTGACACGGTTCGTGTGTTTGATAATCTTAATTCGCAAGTGCATGGCATATCAGCAGAAAAACCTCTTTATCTTCATAAAGATGCAGAGTTTGTTCGGGGTGACATGCGTGAACGCGATAGTTTACGAAAAGCCATTGAGGGGATAGATATCATCATTCATGATGCCGCTGAAGTTGGGGTGGGGCAATCAATGTACTCCATAGATCAGTATATTTCTACCAATGTTGGCGGGACCGGTATTCTCTGGGATATCTTGGTCAATGTCAGCAACAATGTAGAAAAAGTTTTGGTTGCAAGTTCGATGAGCAACTACGGTGAGGGCCGATATGTTTGTCGTGCTCACGGTAAAATTTCCCCAAAACCTAGACCGGTAGAGCAAATGCAGGCAGAACAATGGGAAATGCTTTGTCCGACATGCGGACAACCCGCAACCCCGATTCCGACAGATGAAGATAAAGAAATGCATTGCACTTCCGTATATGCTCAAAGCAAAAAAGATCAGGAGGTCTACTCTCTCATGATAGGTGAGGCGTATAAAATACCAACTGTGGCCTGTCGTTATTTTAATTGTTATGGTCCGAGGCAGAGTTTAAATAACCCGTACACTGGTGCGGCAGCTATTTTTTCTTCGGCGATTAAAAATGGGAAAGCCCCTCTTATTTATGAAGATGGGCACCAGCAACGTGACTTTATTCATGTGAAAGACTTGGTAAGGGCTAAGTTGATGTTGCTAGATTCATCAGAATCAAACTACCAGGTGTTTAATATCGGGCGAGGAAAACCGGGATCAATTCTTGAAGTTGCTAAAGCTCTTATTGAAATTTTTGGGAAGTCACTAACACCAGATATAATTGGAAAGTTTAGGAATGGAGATATTCGCCATTGCTACGCTGACACTTCTAAAATTAGTGCCTTGGGGTTCGAACCTGAATTATCCCTTAAGGAAGGCTTGACAGATTTAGTGGCATGGGGTGATCAACAGACTGCAGTTTCTCGAATAGAAGATGCACATCAGGAACTTGTGTCCAGAGGACTGATTGTTTAAAAAACAATAGCCGTTAGTTACAATTCTAAGCCTACCTACTTTATTTTAAATAACGAAATTAGATAAAATTTCCTCCGAAATAGTTGTTGTAAATTGTACCTTTGGTATTAAAAAAGTTCTTTAATACTATAATCATATGTACTCAATGCTTCAAGATTCGGGAAAGGTCATGTCCACAAAAAAGTTGTTTTTAATCGGAGGAATTTTTTATCTCTTATTTCTCCTATTGACTCCACTTGGGCTTTTCAACGATTGGATTCCACCACTTACACATTCTGGGTACTACTCAGTAAAAACAGTCGATGGGGGTGATGATACTGCTTATTACTCTTATTTGCGGTCATTATTTTTCGACGGCGATCTGGATTTTATAGACGAGCGTTATTATGCTCATGTCAATCGTTTCAATTCAACCGGCTATGTTTTCAGCAATTGGCAGTTAGGCCAAGCGGTGCTATATCTCCCATTCTTTATAGTGGGGCATTTCTTTGCCTTGCTATATAGCGCATTGGGGTATCCGATTAAGGCCGATGGTTATTCATCACCTTATTTCGTAGCTACTACGGTTGCATCGGCAACGTATTTATTTGCCGGACTCATGATCATGTGCCGGGTTCTTAAAAAAATTGTTGGCGAACGGATTGCAATAATCGCAAGTGTATCGCTTTGGATGGCATCCCCCTTATTGTATTACACCTTTATTCGCCAGCGAATGGCACATACCACTGAATTTTTTCTTGCTGCATTATTTGTAATGGCGTGGCTTCATTATCGGGGGTCAAATAAAAAACTTCATCATGCTGTTATGGGGGCTAGTCTAGGATTGCTATGCCTTGTTCGGCTGATAAATGCAAACTACGGGGTTCTTTATATCGTCGATGTCGTTTTCTTGTGGTTTGCAGGAAAAGGCTCTGCAAACTCTTCCAAGATAACAGATACTTTGCTGAATACCCTTTATTTCCTTGCCATGTTTTTGGTTTTTTTACTGCCCCAATTTGTAGCGTGGAATCAATTGAATGGATTCATTATTTCCCCTTATCTTGTGGAAACATTACATAGTCAAGCAATTGAAACATCAACTTCATCTACGATGCTTGGCAGTAAACTACAGGACCTTTTCTTTAGCGCAAAATGGGGGCTAGCAGTAGCTACTCCTTTATGGTTTGCCGGCTTTATTGGACTTTTGATTCCTGGTCCAGTTTCGAAAAGCATACGCGTTGCCTCCTTAGCGTCGCTAATTTCTTTGATAGTCGTTATGCTGTCTTTTGTGGAGTCGGATGCCTACGGCAATCGATATTTTATTGCCGCCGCAGTCTTATTTACCATCGGGTTAGCCAACCTCATGGGCAGATGTTTTAGAAATAAAGTGATGGGTTATGCGACCATAGTTTTCATTGTGGCTTGTGTGATTAGCCAATATTTAATGATCGTTCAGTATAAGGTGGTCCTTCCATACAATCATCCGCATTTTTCTATTGAGGCTATATCGGGGTCGTTCCAGGTTTTTTTTAACCATCCGTTACTCCTGTTACGCTCGACTAATTTTTTTCGGTTGATGGGTTTTGAACATGAGGAATGGGATTATGTAGATGGCATATATTTATTGATGCTTCCATTAGCGCAGTTTGCTTGCGTGATAGGTGTCTTGTATTTATTTAGAAGTTCTATGCAGAATGCATCCGTCCTGAAAAAAATATTACAGCCAAAGAGTGTGGTTGTAATGGGAGTTTTAGCCAACTTGGTGTTGGTTGGAGTCGTTGGAATTGCTGCCCCAGATAAATCTGAGCATGAAATAGAAAAACGGGCGACCTACAAACAATTTCTTTCTACTGGGGATGCATTTCTGGCTGAGGGGAATTTTGAATCGGCACAGGTTTCATTTAACAAGGCCTCGGACATAATGCCTGATTTGTGGACGCCGTATTTTAAGAATGGGATTGTTTTCGGAAGTCAGAATAAATTTAAACAAGCCGAACAAGCTTATAGAAAAGGACTTGAGGTTTATCCGGACCACCCGTCTCTTCTAGCAAACTATGGAGCGACTCTTGCGGTTTTGGGAAAAATCGATAAAGCCGAGCCTGTGTTACGTGCGGCTATTCGTCAATTACCAAATAATCCCAGCACATATAATTCATTAGCACAAGTTTATCTGAGGAAGAAGAAGCCTGAAAAAGCACGCGATATGCTTTTATTAGCAGTAACAGTGAACCCAGATTTTGCGACGGGGCATGCAAACTTGGCAATGTTATATGCTATGATGAATCAACGAAACCAAGCTAAATTCCATTTTGGGAAAGCTCTTCAATTGGGCTTGAGGAATTCGGTGACGGACAATTTACATAAAATTTTGCAAAGTCCTCTTAAAAAACGTTAATACAAAAAGTTTCAGGGTCGAATGTAATGGATGAAATTGATTATTTCCCTAAACGTGATAAGTTTAAGGTTCAAAAAGATGTAGGTTCCGATTGGAACAAGCTTAAAAAACAAAAAATTAACCAGCCTGGCAAAGTCAAACCTTCCAAAACCTCGCCTGAGGGAGAAGAAAAAAAATAGCTAACACTAACAAAATTAAAATTTTCTGTTACATACTGTTATGTGTTCTTGTTTAACGCGGATATATAACCTATCATATATTATATAATTCAGAATAGCCCAATCAAGGAGCCGCCTCATGACGCGTGTTCAGCGTACGTGCAAGTTTCTACTGTTAACTTATGTTGTTTCTTTAAGTGTAGTTATTTTTTCGGGCAACGTTTTAGCCAACGTATCAGAGTTACTCTCGCAGGGAGATAATCATCGCTTGATGAAAGATTATCCATTAGCAGAGAAAGCCTATACAGACGCGTTGGCAAAAGAGCCAAAGAATTATCGTATTTTGAAATCTCTAGTTGAGGTTAAGGTTGAACTCGGGAAATATGCAGAGGCAAAACCCTTAGCTGAAAAAATTCTTTCGCGTAAGGTTATAATGCAAAAAAAAGTGAAGGTTTTTGTGGTAGGCCAGTCAGATATTTTGGCAGGGGTGATTTCTCCTAAAACACGCACTCCTTATCATATGGCAGAATTAGTTGACGAGACAGTAGTTACTGCTCAGTCTGGGAAGACGAATATGAGGAACTACCTCGATAATAAAGCTAAAGCTACAACTCCTCATTATCGTCTGTTTTTTTTAGCGTCTGGGAAAATGAAACTGATCCCAAAAAGTGAAGTTAGAATCGAGTACGTTGGTGTCCCACGCTTAGACTATGAAAGAGTTCAAGAACTTTTTTCGAAAATACAATCCAAACTTATAGACGCTTCTGATACGACAACAAAGGTTGAAATGGTTTTAGTAGAAGGTGGTTGCTTTAATATGGGAAGTGATAAAGGCGCTCTTCTTGAAGGCCCTGTTCATAAAGTTTGTCTGTCTTCATTTAAAATAGAGAAACATGAAGTTACACAAAAATTCTTTCAATCTGTAATGAAGACCAACCCATCCCGATTTGTATCCGCCGATCTCCCGGTCGAAAGTGTTACTTGGCAGGAAGCAAATCAATACTGTAAAAAAACAGGAAAGAGATTGCCCACGGAAGCGGAATGGGAGTTCGCTGCACGTGGCGGAACAACATCAGAGTACTATTGGGGAGAAAAATTTGAGCCATCAAGAGGAAATTTTTGCGATAACAATTGTGACATGAATGTTCGAGTTGCGGATGCATCTGATGGTTATAAGTATACGGCTCCCGTTGGTAAATTTCCACCAAACCCACTTGGGATCTATGATATGTCAGGTAATGTTGCTGAATGGGTAGCCGATTGGATGGATCCCGAACAGAATTATTATATAGTTAGCCCCAAAGATAATCCTTTGGGACCAACGCGAAAAAATGCCCCTGACTTTGATGGAGGAGCGAATGAGAAAATTTTACGCGGAGGCTCCTGGGGAGGAGGGATAGAAACATTACGTTCTGCATGGCGTAAGGCCTTCTTCAGAAGTTACCGGTTTGAGAATCTGGGTTTTAGGTGTGCTAAGGATATATAAATTATAAGTCTATCTATTTGTATGATTTTTTTTGTTGGCCTGTTTTTAGTTTTTCTTCAGCTCGGTTTTTAAAATTTTTCCTGTTGCATTTTTGGGAAGTTCATCCATGATTTGGTAGTAATCTGGAACCATGAATGCTGGGAGATTTTTTTGACAAAAAGATTTGAGTTCACTTTCAATCGTTGTTGCTTCAGGCCTCAATGCAATGCAAACCTTCACTCGCTCTCCGGCTCTTTCATCAGCTACTCCTATGGCCGCAACCTCTGCGACAGCAGGGTGATTCATTAATGCATTCTCAATCGCCAGTGGAGATACATTTTCTCCAGCTCGTATTATCAGGTCTTTTTTTCTTCCCGCTGAGATAAAGAGTCGATTTTTTTTATCAAGGTGGCCTAGATCGCCCGTTTTCAACCAACCATCTGAAGTTATCGTCTTAGCTGTTTCTTTAGGAAGGTTCCAATATCCCTGCATGACAGTTTTTCCGCGGACTAGGATTTCACCTACTTCTTCTGATGATTTTTCTTTCCCTGTTTCGTCAATGATCTTCACTTCTACGTTGGGAACAATAGGCCCGACTGAACCAGGAAAGCTTCCATTTTTGAAGGTATTGACCGCGATAACAGGGGAAGTTTCTGTGAGACCATACCCTTCAATTACCGAAACTTTGAGTGTTTCTTCTACCTTTTTAAGCAAAGCTCGGGGAAGGGCAGCACCTCCTGAGATACAGTATTTTAGGGAGGAAACATTGTAACCACCTCGGGCGAATAGATCGACTAGAAAAGTGTATATAGTCGGTACCAGAGGAAGAATAGTTGCTTTGTGCTCTTCAATGCTTTGAAGAATGGATTTAGGTGCAAATTGTTTTAGAAGAATGAGTGTGCCGCCTACTCTAAAAACCATCAATGCCATAATATTGCCGAATGAGTGGAACAAGGGTAAAGCCACAATGATTCGGTCGTCGGATGTGATTGGAATATGAGTTAGAGTGTCCCGGCTATTTGCAAAAAATTGGGATTCATTAAGCATCACTCCTTTAGGCTTTGCTGTTGTTCCTGAAGTATATAAAATTATGTCAGGAATAGAGTCCATTCTGTTATGACGTAATTTTGCTTTAGAACGGGAGGCATTGTTCAGAAAGTTTTCATATTTTAGTGAGTTACTTCCGAGTTTCATGGGGTCGGTAGGGCCAACCACAATTTTATTCTTAAAAGTTTGAAGGAATGAAATGGTTTCCGGTTTGATGAATGCTGAATCAATAATAATAGAGTCGATACCCGCGTCTTTAGTAATGTAGATTAAATCTTCGGGTTGCAATAGAAAATTATAGGGTATGACGGTGATACCTTTTAAAAAAGCACCCATCAAGGCCACTAAATATTCTTTTTGATTCAGGCAAAGTAGCCCAAGTTTGCTTTGCGAGGTTAATTGTAAATTGATCAATCCTCCCGCAAAACGCTCAACTTGTTCGAGCAGTTGTTCATAGGTGATGGTGGATTCACCGTCAATTATCGCTGGTTGGTCGGGGGTTTGTTCTGCGTGATCCCGGATTAAATTATAAAATTCAAGAGCCATAAATTTCTTTCTTAAGGGTTAGCTGAAAAACGGGCGTAAAACCCATTGGGTAGTTGAAGACCTGATCCAGTATCGTAAATCGACATGTCTCCTGTTTGAAAAACTCCAGAGTCAGGCGAGATCAAAAACTTGATCAACATATTTTTTAGAGTCAGAGAGGACACCCCGGGAGAATGCGTGGTTAATAAAATAAACTTAGGAGAATCCGATAGAATAGTTTTGCACAAGCTTAGCAATGTAGTCATTTGGGTTTCTATATTCCAAACTTCTCCCTTAGGGCCTCGCCCAAAAGATGGAGGGTCCATGATGATGGCATCATACTTTCGGTTACGGCGATATTCACGTTGGAGAAATTTTTCAGCATCATCCACTATCCAGCGGACCGAGCAATCAGCGAGTCCAGAAGATTCTAAATTTTTTCGCGCCCAAGTTACGGAAGTTTTAGAAGCGTCTAAATGCGTGACATTTGCCCCATTTGCAGCAGCCGCCAATGTGCTTGCCCCGGTATAGCCGAACATGTTAAGAACATTGGGTTTATTGCCGTTAAGCTCCTTGACTTGGTTTGCAATCCAGTCCCAGTTTTGGACTTGTTCGGGAAATAATCCCAAATGCCCAAATGAGGTGGTCTGAACAGTGAAAACAAGGTTTTGAAATCGGAGTGGCCAGCCATTTTTTGGAACTGGGTTGCGAAAGATCCATTCGCCACCTCCCGTTGATTTTCCTTTGTGGTGACGGAACTCACCGTTGGCTTTATCCCATTCACTTTCAGGTAATTGCGGAGGCCAGATAACCTGGGGGGAAGGGCGAACAAATATGTAAGGTCCAAATCTCTCTAGTTTTTTGAAGTTTCCGGTATCCAATAGTTGGTAATCGAATTCTTTAATTGGGCAAGGATTATTAGAGAAGGTGGGTTTCATAATAGTGTGTATTTCATCCCACAGGACTTAGTACGATTATTAAAAAGAGATTATATCTGAAAATATATTCATGACGATAATTATAGCAAAAATTTTATCTATGATGAGGGTCGGTCTTTTAAGTGTTCTTGCAGTTCAAGTTATTTTTTTTATGTCCTTGGGTTGTGTGAAAAAAGAAGAGGTCGCAAAAAAGAAGCGTGAATTTTCTCTGCCAGTCCAAATCGGTAGGATCATTATCAAAGATGTGACGGACCAAGTTCGTACAGTTGGAAACATTCGTGCAGAACAACGCGTGATCATCAACTCAGAAGTAGCAGGGCAGATTACGAAAGTTGAAGTAAGAGAAGGCGATATAGTCAAGAGTGGCGATCTTTTGACACGAATAGACTCTAGAGAATACGAACTTGAGGTAGAAGAGCTTGAAGCAGAATTGTCTGCCGCTAAAGAAGAATTTAAAAAGGCGATTGAAGGCTTACGACCAGAAGAAAAAGAAAAATTATTGGCTAGGGTTAGAGTAAATGAAAGTGCTTTCGATTTAGCTATTAAGGAACAGGATCGGTTCCAAAAGTTGGTAAAAGATGGAGTAACCGCCCAATCGATTCTTGATGAGGTAAATGACAGAGCTCAGCAAGCTAAGGAAAAACTTCGTGAAAGTAGGGCGGCATTTGAAGCTGCCAAACAATCTCGCCAGGAAGATATTCAGCAACTTAGGGCAGAAGGTGAAGGGATTGTTAAACGGCTAGAGATGGCGCAACTCAATTTTTCGAAAACGCTAATTCACGCGCCATTTGACGGAGTGATCGTACATAAAAAAATTGAGGAAGGAGCTTTTTTAAAAGCAGGATCACCAGTTTTCGAAATGATCAGTTCTTCCCGTTTAAAAGCAGTTCTTGAAATACCTCAATCACATCGCAATAAATTGAAGAAAATGAAAGGCATTGATTTTTGGATTAAGGAGCTTGGTCTTAAATTTAAGCAGAGTGGTAAGTTGCGAGTGATACCAGATGCAGATATTTACTCTGGCAACATACGCGCCCAGATGGAATTGCATCGACCTAACCGTGCCTTGTTCCCTGGACTTACGCTGGTAGGAATTATGAACTTTGGTGTCCGTAAAAATGTAATGCATGTTCCTTCCGTTGCTCTGGTAATCAGAGAGAAGGGAACCGTTGTTTATGTAGTTAAAGAAAGCAAAGCGCACCTTGTTCCTGTAAGGGCTTATAAAGAGCGGAACAAACTTATCGAGATAGATGATTTTACGAATCAACTTTCATCAGATTCAGAATTAATTCTTAGAGGATCAGGCGCTGTATTTCCTGGTGCAAAAGTATTCCCCACTAATCTGGAACCTGAAGCAAAAACTGATTTTAATACTTGGCCAAAGCAAAATAAAAATAGAACAAAACCTGATCAACCGGAAACCTGATGAAGCTGATCGACCAATCTATACGTAACTACCATTCTGTTACTGTAATGATAGCCCTCACAGCGGTGGTAGGTGTCATTTGTTTCAACACTCTTCCTCGTCAACTTACACCTACGGTTGACAAGCCCCTTATAGAAGTTCGCACAGAATATATTGGCTTATCTCCAAATGAAGTAGAACGCAATATCACCCGTCGTCTGGAAGAGCAACTAGAGTCAGTCGAGGGTTTAAAGAAAATGACCTCTCGCAGTCAGCATGGTTTGAGTACGATAACCCTAGAGTTCGAGTGGGGTACGGATAAGAACATTGCGATGATCGATGTTAATAATAAACTTCAGCAAGTGAAAGATCTCCCAGTACTTTCGGACAAACCCACCCTTAAAAGCGTGTCTACCGATAACTCAAATCCAATCATGTGGATTGTTTTTGATAAACCAGACCCACAAATGCCGAAAATAAATCAGAATTATATGTATGAAATTGGAAAGGATATTGTTATCCCGGCACTACGCAGAGTTACTGGGATAGCGGACGTTTGGCATTTTGGTGGGGAAGAAAGAGAAATGCGGGTTGAATTTAATCCCTATAGTATTGCCCGCTTGCGGCTCACTTACGATGAAATTATTAAACGACTAAGGGATGAAAACCAGAATACTCGAGCAGGATTTCACGATGAAGAAGGAAGGGCTTACACGGTACGTGCGTTAGGAGAGTTTTCTAGTGCTAGTGAAATTATGGAAACAGTTATAAGGCGAGATGGAGATCATACGGTTAGAGTGAAAGATTTTGCGGTTGTGGAGGACAGCTACAAGAGAACAGACTCTCTGGTCCGTATCAGTGGTGAATTATCTAACGGATTTGGTGTGATTCGAAAGGCAGGGGCTAATGTGGTAGAGACCTGCAATGAAGCAGCAAAAATGGTAGATAAATTGAACAAGGAGCTACTAAATCGAGGAATTCCACTCAAGCTGAAAATTGTTTATAAGGATGTAGATTACATAGATGAATCAATGCGACTGGTCAAGTCGAACCTTAGTATTGGAGCTATGTTAGCTGTTGCAGTTCTATTGTTATTTTTGGGGTCGGTACGTTCCGTCCTTATTATCGCCATAAGTATTCCCGTCACCTTGGTGGCGGTGTTTATTATTCTTAAAATTTTGGGCCGTAGTATTAATATTATTTCTCTTGCGGGTATGGCATTCGCTGTTGGCATGGTGGTGGATAATTCCATTGTTGTCCTAGAAAATATTTATCGTCATCTTACTATGCGAAAAGGTGTGTTTAAGGCGGCTTATGATGGCGCGGCTGAGGTCTGGGGGGCGGTACTTGCTTCTACACTAACTACTTTGGCAGTATTTGTTCCGATCGTTTTTATTGAAGAGGAAGCAGGTCAGATGTTTCGGGATATTGCGATCACCATTAGCGGCAGTATTGCGTTATCTTTAATTGTTTCGATTACAGTAATCCCAACTTTAACTACTTTGTTGATTCGTCTTAATCCGGGAGAGGTTTATGAGCCAGGGTTTCTTCATCGTACATTACTTCGTCCGATAGTTCTTCTCGGTTCAAAGATACTTAAGGTATACGCAGCACTCATGAGACGTCTGTTGGATAAATCGGTTACAGGCATCGTTGGGAAAATTGGGGTAATAGGTGGGATCATTGCGGTATTGATATGGAGTATCACTATTCTTCCCGAAAAAGACTACCTTCCTTATGGCAACACAAATATGGTTTTTATGTTGATCGAGCCAGTGGCTGGGGTGCCAGCCGAAACAAACATGAATTATTTTGCGCCTTATGAAGATAAGATTGTTGGAATGGAGGATGTGGACCGTAATTTTACTGTGTTTGCACCTCGATTTAACGGCGGTGGTGCCATTGTAAAAAGGGGTTTAGCTTCGGGACAGCGCGGAGAAGTTAAAATGGCTATCAAGGCTAGAGAAATGGGAAAAGAGATTTTTAAGATTCCTGGATATAGATTTGCTTTCGCAGTACAAAGGCCAATATTTCGTTCCGCTGACAAAACATTCCAGGTAGAAATTACTGGTCCTGATATTCAAAAACTAAAAAGTATCGCATTGGATTTGATTGGGAAATTATCAGGTAGTGAAGGTGTGCATTCAGTCAGGCCGGAATTCAAATTTGGCAACCCAGAGTTAAAGTTTATTCCGCGTCGCGAACAGGCGTCAAGGCTTAATATGGGAATGAATGAAATGGGAGATATTATTGAGTCACTTAATGCGGGGAAATACTTGGGCGAATATAACGATCAAGGGGAGCCCATTGATTTTGTCCTAGTGCAGAGAAAGAAAGAAACCAAGCTTGGTTTGAATGATTATCAGGATCTTCCTGTTTGGACTGACGAAAATAAGATGACACATTTAGGTCACTTAGCAGATATTGAAGTGGATGCTGGCCCCGCTCGTATCGATCACATAGAGAAAGAACGTGCTATCGTTCTAAGAGTTCAGGTTAAAAAAGATTTTCCAATGCAACAGGTGATAGATCGGATTGAGAGAGAACAATTAGTTCCGATCAGACAAACTTTAGATGAAGATTTTGGGTTAGGTGTAGGGGGTGCGGCAGATGAACTTGCCTCGACACAAAGATCTCTTCTGAATAGTTTTTATTATGCAGTGGGGTTTATTTATCTTTTATTGGTGGCCTTGTTCGCTTCTTTTTTACACCCATTAATCGTAATGTTCACAGTCATTCTTGCAGTGTCTGGATCATTCTTGGGGATTGTTGGTAATAATGTTTTACAAAGACAAAATATCTTAGATATTCTTAGAGAGTGGAAAGTTTCTGATGCAGAGGTTCTTGCTGGAAGCTGGAATTGGATTACATTCGATATATTAACTCAGCTAGGAATTATTATTCTTGCGGGCATAGTTGTTAATAACGCTATCCTCATCATCCATCAGATGCTCAATAATATTAAATTAGGCATGGACGAGAGAGAAGCACTTTTGAAGTCTTGTGAAACAAGACTAAGGCCTATCATGATGACAGTTATTTCCAGTATATTTGGAATGATTCCACTGGCCTTAGGCGAAGGAGCCGGCACTGAACTTTATCGAGGTATGGGTACCGCCTTGATTGGTGGCTTGGGGGTGTCTGCGATATTTACACTTTTTTTAGTTCCCATTCTTTTGTCTCTCCTTATGGATATTGGTTATCATACTCATCAAGACGATCTTGTAAAAGATTCCCTCGTAGATCCAAGAGAAGTTAGCACGTCGGGTGTACCCGCAGAATCGAACACTTAGTAAAGCTTCAAAGCTTAAACTGCTCCCAAGTTTTTGGTTCTGGAGCAGTCAGTGTGATTTCTTCATTTGAAACGGGGTGACTAAAAACCAATTTGTGGGCATAGAGAGCAATTTCTTGATTTGGCAGAGGTTCTGGTGCCCCATACTTCACATCACCTATGATGGGGTGGCCGATGAATGCCATCTGTGCTCTAATTTGGTGAAATCGCCCTGTAGAAAGAGATACTTCAAGTAGAGTTTTTTTTTCTAGGGAGTTGATAACTTTATATGATAATTCCGAGCGTTTTGCAGCAGGTGTTTCTCTAGGAAAAACGGTAGCTCTTAGCGACTTTTCCTTTCGAAGGTAATGTACGAGAGTGGTATGTTCTTCTTTTAATTCACCAAGGACAATCGCCCTGTAGTGTTTTTTTGGGGTTCCTTCTCGAAATTGTTTAGAAAGTCGAGAGGCCGCTTTTGAAGTACGAGCAAACAGGACAACACCAGAGACATTACGATCTAAGCGATGCACTAGCCCCAAAAAAATATTATTCGGCTTATTATACTTTTCATTAATCCACTGGCGGGTTTGGTTAATTAATGACTCATCCGTATTACGGTCGGGTTGTGTCAGAAGTCCCGCTGGTTTGGTTACAGCTATAAGGTGGTTGTCAATATAGATAATTCTATCGATAGGGTGGGTCACACACTAGAATTCTTAATTAATTTTTCAACATACTCAGGCGTCACAATCCCTCCAGATATCACGTACTTAATGCCCTCTTCGACTGTCATATCTAGTGTAATAAACTCGCTAGGGTCAGCGAGAATAACGAATCCTGAAGTTGGGTTCGGTGTGGTGGGTATAAAAACCTTCATATGGTTGTCACTTGTAAGGCGTCGAAGTTCTCCACTGGTTTCCCCTGTAACAAAGGCTATTGCGTGAGCTCCTTTTCTTGGAAACTCAATGAGTATCACTTTAGTGAATGACTTTGTGTCCATTGTTGCAAACGAAGATACGACTTGCTTAGTTCCTTTATAAATACGCCGGACAAAAGGAATCTTCCCAATAATTTCTTCCCATAAATGAAGTATTTTTTTTCCAAATATATTGGTGGTCACTGCGCCAGCAAGAAATACAATAACAAAGGTCATGACTACCCCCAGAAAAGGAATGCGGTACCCCTCTGGAATAGGAGCGCCCAGCAAGATCAACCAATGAGTGAAAACAGGAGATAACGCATCGAGGCTTTTGAAGAGGAAGCTGAGAATGAAGATAGTAAGAGCAATAGGAAGGGTTATCAAAAATCCAGTCAAAAAAATATTTCGAAGACGTCGATTAAAATTTATAAACACAAAATATCCGTAAAAAAGTGATGGGACGGGTAACCACTATGAAGCAATTATCTGATAGTGTTGCGGAAAAATTTTTCTTACATTATATAGTGATACGGGCGTAAGGCAAGTCTCGCTGAAAAGGGGTCTTTCTCTATGTCAGAGTGATGATTCACAGGTATCAAGCCCTTTTAATTGCCGCTTATTTTGTAGACTACCCCCAGAAGATCATCGGAAAGATAAAGCTCTCCTTCGGGGGAGTATTCTATGTCGACCGGTCTACCACGTGGAGAACCATTTTTTTTCAACCACCCACTTATAAAGTCTTCATGAGAAACAATATTACCCATCGAATCGAGTTTTAGACGGATCACTTTGTAGCCGGCAGGAATAGATCTGTTCCATAGAACCATGAAACGCGATAAATACGCTGTGGTTATAGCGTTTTGGCAGAGTTCCTTTTTGATAAAAAGAAAGCCCAAGTGGAGCCATGTGGGCAGTGAAGGTATAGGCAGGAGCTTCAGTTTTTAAACAGTTAAAACTTTTTCCAAAATCTTGATCAAAGGTTTTGGTTTCATAACAGTAAGGCCAACCATAGTGTTTTCCCTGGTGGATAATGTTCAGTTCCTTCTCGGGATGATGGTCACCCAGCATGTCACGCCCGTTGTTAACACCCCACAATTCACCAGAGTATAGAAAAAAATCTGGTGCACTATTGATGCTCAGTTCTGCTAGAATACCGCTTGCAAGAGTTCGCAATAACGGGAAACCAAAAAATTGGGGCTGTGGCGCAGCTGGGAGCGCGCTTGCATGGCATGCAAGAGGTCGCGGGTTCGAGCCCCGCTAGCTCCACTTTTAAATACCATTGCCATGTATTTTAACGTGAGGTATAACCATGGTAAATTTTCCAAAAAGATATTTAGTAATTCGATCCGACTCAATTGTTCACAAAAAAAGGAGGAGTCCTGTGAAAAAAATTGCTTACTTTTTAATAGTTGGTTTGGCTATTACAGCCCTTCAAGCTAC
>JALPWY010000111.1 GCA_023271875.1 Nitrospinaceae bacterium
AAACGACGTGTCCACTCGTTTTTTGGTAAGCGTACGCCCACTTTCCCTGTATTTGCAGTCAAAACGTCAGGTAATTCGGAAACAGCATTAAAAATTAAAGTTAGTGAAGCAGGCCAAAATTTTTGTATCAATTGATCTGCCTCTTGTGATCTATTTTTTGCAAATTGGTTTACCTGGTGTTCAGTTGCAATAAGAACTAGAAGAGGTTTGTCATAAGCTCTTGATTTGATCTCAAAAATTCGTCGAATACCCTTCTCGCTAAACGGATTGACTCCTAACCCGTAATACGTATCTGTTGGAAAAGCAACGACACCCCCCGACTCCAGAATGTCACGAATACGTTTAGAATGATTTGTTAACGGAGCATTGGGATCAACCCTAAGAACTTGTCGCATAGTTTGATTTGAGTTTTTTACTTTTTCTTTCCACTTCCTTGGCCTGATCTTTTTTAAACTTTAATAGTTTTTTTTGAAGATTTTTATCACTTAATGCTAATATCTGGACAGAGAGCATGCCGGCATTTTTTGCCCCGGCTTTTCCAATGGCCATTCCAGCGACAGAAACCCCACCTGGCATTTGAGTGGTTGCAAGTAATGCGTCGAGTCCGTTAAGTGCTGAAGAACTTATGGGAACGCCGATTACCGGTAAAGTGGTCTCGGCAGCTATTACTCCAGCCAAATGTGCTGCAGCACCGGCGCCAGCGATTAAAATTTTAATGCCACGTTTGGAAGCTCCTACAACATATTTCCGTGTTCGTTCTGGAGAGCGATGTGCGGATGATACTATTACTTCATGATTGATGCTAAAATTTTCCAAAACTTTACTAGCTTCTTCCATGACGGAAAAGTCAGAATCGCTTCCCATTAAAATTCCAACAAGAGGTTTACTCAAAATATATTCTCCTTAGATTCATTTTTCCGTTTTAACACCGAAAAATCTTGTTACGTATGGGTGGGGGAATTTTTCTACATTACATTAAGGCTAATCCAAAAAAAATGTAATTTTTAGAATTTCCTTCCGCGCTTTTTTATTTTAGCAAAATAATAAATTGAAAACAAAATATTGCGTCTTTTTTTGTATTATGAAAAGCCTTCAAGAAGAGGCAAGCATTTTTTTGCGTCCATGCTTTATTTCGGGAAGAAGCATTACGGTTGCTAGAATCATTAGTCCGCATGATATCCATCCGGTCATTGTTGCCCCTACTTGAGCAGCCGCCCAATAGCCTATGATTGGTCCTATAGTCCCTCTTATTCCTGTAAGGCAGACGTGGACTGACATGTATGCAGATACTTTTCCTGGTGGAGCGTATTTGGTTACCCATAATGCCCAAGCGATACTTCCTCCTGCAAAGGCAAGTCCGATTAAAGCCGACCCTGTTCCAATAACTAGTAAGTTTTTGCTGATGAAAAATAAAGCTATTCCGATTCCAAATAAGACATTCAGTATCATGCGAAGTACAATGAAGTTCATGTGGTCAAACAGTCGAGCCCAGAAAGGGATAAATAAAAAACGTATTGTTTCTGGAATAACTGTAATTATTAATGCGACAATTACGGGAGAAGCTTCGATCCCATAAGTTGTTGATGCTATGTAATCGACTCTCAGAGGAAGAACCCAAAGGTTGGCAAAGCCCATTATAAACCAAGTGAGAAGGACATAACCAAACTCTCTATCGGTAATTGTGTATTTGAAATTACCAAACGGATGACTGTGGGAGGTTTTCTCAATCACTTTTGATGGCATTGAGCTAATGGCCCATGCTTTGGCAATTGCACATACTCCAACTATGGTAAAGACCCAATTAAAGTAAACGATATTTATTTCCAGGATCAATGATCCGGCAAGTCCAAAAAGTGCAGAAATTGCTACGGTTAGAAGTAATGGTTTTGATACGCTTGCGCCACGCTTATGATGAGGATAGTTATCGCTATATATTGACGTCAAATATGGGATAGCTGCACTTCTGAAAATGTAACTAACGGTAATCATCAGGGCATAAAACTCTAAAGAGGGGACCCA
>JALPWY010000108.1 GCA_023271875.1 Nitrospinaceae bacterium
AAGAAACATGAGCGACCGGTTCCATTTCTATCGCTACATCAGAGGCACCAACAATAGATACAAAACCAAAACTCAAAAAAAGGCAACCCCAACCCAGTGTTATCATAAATTTACAATAAGTTTTTATGCGCACCTAAGAATCCCCCCTCCTCTCGAACAATAGGTTAGCTTGCGAACCTAACAAATATTTTAACAATGAAAAACAACAGTATTAATCAAATTCTTTAAAACACTGGGAATATATATAATTGATAGGGGGTTTACAAGAAGAAAAAACGTGTCGTGCTAGGAATATCTATAGAGTTGGTTCAGGGAATAATTCAGCTAATTTACTCAATAATTTCGAAGAGATCGCTACTCTTGCCTTTCTCGCTTTTTTTACAACCTCCCAAGCCTCGTTGTATTTTTTCTGGTTCACTAGGGCATCTATTAAAGTACTAAAAACATTACTATTATTTGGCATAATTTCCAGAGCATGCTCCAGTTTTTCAGTAGCTCCAGAGTGATTTCCTAACTGCTCTAGCGCAGCCCCCCAGTAGGCATAGGCATTGCTGTTTTCTGGTTCCAACTCTATAACCTTCTCATATTTTTTTATAGCGGCTCTAGGCTTTCTATCCATAGCCAAAGTGAGTCCCCAATACAGGTAAGTTTTTGAATAATTGGCATCAAGGCTAGCTGACTTCACAAACTTATCTATAGCCTCCTCCCTTTTCCCAAATTTAACTAAGGAAACCCCCCACCATGTATATATTTTTGCTTGATTCGGATTTAGTGTAGCAACTCCCTCAGCGTATCTAACAGCATCCTCATATTTACCAAGAGCATTGAGTTCCTTAATTTCTTTTATTGGGTCAACTTTGAAAGTCTGTCCACTATCAATCTCCTTCGCTGGCAGCTTTTTATTCTTGATACGGAATTCTTGTTTTACCCTGGCCTCCTCCTTACCCCTATGAGCTTTAATATTTCCTTGAATCGAAAAATAAACAAAACTAAAGAAGACTATTAGAATGCATCCAACCCATAGCACTTTTATCTTACGAGGCATATAACTCACACAAAATTTAAATTAAAAAATACAATCTTTACCACATCCCGCAATCAAAGCTGACCTAGCAACTGCCGCGCCTTTAAAATCAGACTTTGATTCTCTGGATTTTCAGACGACAAAACTAAAAATTTTTTTAAATTTTTTTTTGAAATATTTGGACGAGAACTAAATAACTGAATACCAGTGTAATAATACGGCAAACCAAACTCTGGATCTATTCGAATAGCTTTTTGAAATTCTTTTATCGCAAGATCTGCTTTTTTTTGAAAAGCAAAAGCTAACCCCATATAAAGACTAACTTCACTATCACCTGAGTGCCACTTGCGGACAGATCTTAACACGTCCAACGCTTTCTCAGGGGCCTTGGATGCTAGATAAAGTTGTGCTAAAGCAATGTTTCCGTACAAATAGAATGGATTGATTTCCAGAGTCCTCTTGTAGGCAATCTCCGCCGCACTAAAACGCTTCATTCCCTTAAAAACATTCCCCATGTTTAGCCACGCAAGTACATTTTCAGGATCCTGTTTTAGAGTTTTTCCATAAATCTCAATTGCCAAATCCGTATCACCCCCCTCGTACGCTTCTTTTGCTTGGTCGAGGAAACCATCTATTTTGTTCCTTCGCTTGATTTCCGAAACTTGACTCTCCGATCGCTCGGTTGCTTTAATTTCTTTCAATACGCTTAAGCGATTGAGTTCGTTCAGTTGATCAAACTCTAAAAGCGATCCATCGATTTTAACGAATGGAGTTAACTGACGAACAAGAATATCTCTTTCATCTTTATAAATATACTGAGGAGCATTAAATTCTAAAAGTGAGTTGTCATCAGTATGAATCGGTGACTCTTTGCTAAATCTAAGTAATCCTTCACGATTCATAATCAACAAGCTCATTAGATCTCTCACGGTAAAAATACCGATTCGGTAAAGATCCTTACCGCGAATCTCATCTGATAAAACCTCATGAACCTCACTATAACTAAGCTTATATTCAGAGTCCGATCCGATGAGTAAATAGTCGTCACCAACAATTGATTCCCACATAGTCACTTTCTCAA
>JALPWY010000012.1 GCA_023271875.1 Nitrospinaceae bacterium
AAATTTCTTTTATGGTCAATCAGTATGCTCGGATTAGTGGTGGTAACCGGGCGCTTTTTGAATTTGCTAATCGCCTAAAGAGGGAAGGTCATGAGGTGCATTGGTTTGTTCTCGCTAAACCGAGTAAATGGTACAGGTGGGATAAAAAAATCATCGCATCTATGAGAAGAGTTGTTACCATGCCTCCCGAAACTATTGATTGGATTGATAATACGATTCCCATTGAGATACTCCCAGCTAATCACTCAAAATATATTCCTGAAGCGGATATTCTTGTCGCTACAGCATGGCAGACAGCAGATTTTGCGGATAAACTCCCAAAGGAAAAAGGTGTGCTATTTTATTTTGTTTTGCATTATGAAAGTTTGTGGGCACGTAATAAAAGTCAAGCTCTGAAGACTTATGACCTGTCCTGCCAAAAGATTGTTTGCTCAAATTGGATTAAGAATAATCTAATGGAAAAACACGGACAAGATGCTCATGTATTAGTTATTCCCGTTGACCAAAAAAAATTTTACTGTAACAAGAAAAAGTGGAATGCGACACGTCGAGTGTGCATGCTTCATCATGATTACGACTGGAAAGGGTATGAAGATGGGATTAAAGCAGTAAAGGAAGTTATTGCTCAAGGGCATGACCTAGAACTTGTGGTTTTTGGGGAAAAACTAAAAGATCCACAACCGTTATTTGATGCTGCTGGGTTTGAATTTGAATACCATTATCGTCCAGCGCGGGAGAAGTTGAGACAAGTATACGTTTCATGCGATATTTTTTTATGTTCGAGTTGGTATGAAGGGCTTGGTTTGACTGGCATGGAAGCGATGGCTTGCCGTTGTTCTTTAGTAACAACTAACACAGGTGGGTGTCTTGAATATGCGATAGATGAGAAAACCGCCTTGGTATCGGAGCCCAGAGATATTATTAGTTTGAGCCGAAACCTTATTCGCCTGTTGGAAGATGAAACACTGCTAAAATCATTATCTGAAGATGGGTATTGCAAAATAAATGAATTTAATTGGGAAGAAAGTTGCGATCGACTGATATGCTTGTTTAATGAAAGTTTAACTTAAGGAAGTATAAATGTGATGGCGAAAAAAAATATTTGACCACTAAATTTTCAAATATTATTAGGGTTAGTTTGTTTAATTAATGCCGTTATTTTTTAGAGTAAAACAATGATTATTGTGACAGGAGGGGCAGGATGTATAGGTAGTGCAATTGTTTGGGCTTTAAATAAGCGCGGCATTAAAAATATTATTTTGGTCGATGGAGTTGACCACCCAGAAAAAAAAAAGAATATTGCATCACTTAATTACTTTGCATTGGAAGATAAGGAAATATTCCTAGATCGGATTAAAAATAACAAAACTCCATGGTCAATAGACGCGATTATTCACTTGGGAGGATGTTCTTCAACAATTGAAAGAAACGAAGGTTTTTTGACAAAAACTAATTTTGACTATACCAGATGCCTTGCGACATACGCGTTGAATAAAGATATTCGATTTATATACGCTTCCAGTGCGGCAACATATGGTAGTGGAGAGAATGGTTTTTCCGACAAAGTAGATCTTAAAATATTAAATCCACTTAACCCTTATGGGCATAGTAAACATAAATTCGATCTATGGGCACAGGAGCAGGGTGCTCTCGATCAAATTATTGGGTTGAAGTATTTTAACGTTTTTGGTCCCGGAGAATATCATAAAAAGGAAATGCAAAGTATGGTTCGTAGAGGGTTTCTGCAAGTGCTGGACAGCGGTAAGATTCGTCTTTTTAAGTCCCATAACCCAGAGTACTCTGACGGAGATCAGGAACGCGACTTTTTATACATCAAAGATGCAATAGAGATGACTCTTTTTTTTCTGGACAACCCGAAAATTGGAGGAATATTCAACGCTGGCACTGGAGTGGTAAGAACTTGGAATGATCTTGCCGCAACTGTCTTTAAGGCTATGGATAGAAATATTGCAATTGAATATGTCGATATGCCACCTTCAATACGTGACCAATTTCAGTATCGTACCTGCGCAAAAATAGGTAAGATTCGGGATGCAGGATATTCTCAACCAATAACTTCTTTAGAAGAGGCTACGATGGATTATATCCAAAACTACCTTCTTTTTAATAAACGTCTAGGAGAATCAAAAGTCTCTTTTGGGTGACCGAAAAAAAATAAAAATTCGTCTATGAGAGATAGGTCACTTAAAACGGTTTAAATGTATCCTCTACTGTAGTAAATAATCGTATTCCAGTAATGATTCCTATAACATTAAAAAAATGGCTTGGCATTCCTCACCCATGTGAAGCACCAAGTTCAATTTTTATTGGATTGATCGGGGGTGTGGGCGATTTGATTTCAGCTGCACCTTCGGTAGTTGCCTTAAAAAAGAAGTATCCAGATACCCAAATCACCTTTGGTGTCGGAGACGGCATTTTCTTTAATACAATTAAAAATGATCCTAATATTGACCACTTTGAGACTCCCTTTTTCTATAACGTCTGGAAAAAACGAGCACGTAGAAAGACCTATCGAGAAAAATATAGAGAACATGATCAGGTGTTTCTTCTAGACAATGGAACTTATGATTGGTGGAAGCCAAGGAAACACCTTCTAGATATCTATGCTGAAAAATGCGGGGTGAGCTTGAAAGAACGAAGACCTGTTATCTATTTAAATGATAACGATTTTGACGAAGCCAAAAAAAAACTTAACGAACTGGGGATTTCTAATAACGATAAACTTTTAGTTCTATCGCCCGAGACCCGATCGAAGAAAAAAATGAAAGAATGGCCATACGACCGATTCTTGTCCCTTATTCAAAAAATTCATCAAAACCATGACTTTAAAATTGTCACTCTAGTTTCTAAAGAAAACCCTTACAATTATGATGGAACTATTCCTCTGAAAGGGTATCCTTTAGGACCTTCAGCGGCTATGATCAGCCGATCAAATTTTTATCTTGGACTGGATAACGGTTTAACGCACATTGCGTCTTGTTTTGATGTGAAAATACTTTCTATACATATCGGGTACCCTGTTGAATGTGCTGGCCCGCTCTCCCCATTTGCTAAAGTAGTTGCGCACAAACCTTTTGAACCCCCAGAAGCTATTTCAGTAGATGAGGTTTACAAAGTTTTTCAAGAATTAATTTAAACTCATATATAGGACAAAGACAGTTTTGTGGTTCGACTTGTCCAAAGTGGTATGTTAGATTGGTTGTTAGTTATTTATGACAGATTGTTTACCCAGTTTGCTTTGAGTTCCTACCTTGAAATTGCTTCATATACTTCACACTGAAGCTGCCGCAGGATGGGGTGGCCAGGAGATTAGGGTCTTACAGGAAACTCGATTGCTTCTTGAGAGGGGGAATAGAGTTTCCTTGGTATGTCAGGCCCACAGCCCTCTAGAAGAACGCGCCAGATCTATTTCCAACTCGCGGTTTCACCTTATCCCCATATCAATGAAGAGTGCCTTGAGTCTCTGGATATTTCTGACCTTGTATCGCTATGTTTCCAAGAGTAATCTCGATGTTATTCATACTCATAGTTCTGTTGACAGTTGGTTAGGTGGTGTGGTCGGAAAATTGTCAGGAGTTCCAGTTATTCGCACTCGTCACGTTTCCTTGCCTGTGAATGACTTTTTTCCAAATCATCTTTTATATTCCTACATACCCCAGCGAATTCTCACTAGTGGAAACATGATTTCAGACATTGTAAAACAGGTTCGTTGTGTTGACTCAACTAAAGTCGTTTCTATTCCCGCAGGAGTCGATCTAAGTAAATTTGATTCAGGAATTTCCGGAGAAAAGATTCGTAAGGAATTAAAGGTTAATTCAAATCAAATTCTTATAGGAAAAATAGGCGTCGTTAGGGGTTGGAAAGGGCACAACTATTTCCTTGAGGCTATTCCCTTGATTTTAAAAAAGATTCCTTATGCTAAGTTTGTGATTGCAGGAGATGGCCCAGGTTTTAAAGAAATAAAATCTAAAGTTAAGCTAGCTGGAATTGAGAATGAAGTAGACCTCCTTGGGCATAGGGAGGATGTTCCTGAGATTATGGCAGCATTAGATGTTCAAGTGTTAGCCTCATTTGCTGGAGAAGGTACCCCGCAAGTCATACCACAGGCATTTGCAATGAAGACACCAGTGGTGGCCACAAAGATAGCCTCTATTCCAGATCTTTTGGGTCAAGGGAAACGAGGGATATTGATTGAACCTGAAAATGCTCTAAGTCTTGCAGAAGGTGTATTGAAAATAATCAGAAACCCTGAGATTGCGAAATGCCTAGTTGAAAACGCGTACTCATTTTGCCTCAAGGAATTAACGGTGGATAAAATGATGGATTCAACTATCGCTATTTATGAAGAGGTTACTTCTTCTCCCCAAAAATAATTAGCTATATTATTAGTTTTTTAGGCCACCTATGAGAATTGCTGTTATTAGACAAAAGTTCGTTAACTATGGAGGGGCTGAACAATTTGTTTCGGGATATACAAATCAACTTGCCAGCATGGGACATGCGATTCATATTTTTGCAAATCAATGGACTCCGTCTAATCACCCGAATATAAAGATTCATGCTGTTCGTGCAATTAAAAGAAACTCTTTTTTGAGAGTTTTATCATTTGCTTGGTTTGCTCTCCGTTCAACAAGCTCTAAATCGTTTGATATAGTTCAAAGCCATGAACGAACATGGAGCCAAGACGTATATCGAGCTGGCGATGGATGTCACCGTGAGTGGCTTGAAAGACGAGCACGTTATTTGCCATTTGTAAAGAGATTCTTTTTTCGTTTTAGTTTTTTTCATCAATTAATTTTAGGATTAGAGAAAAGAATTTTTGAGAATGGAGAATGTAAAAAGATAATAGCTATCTCCGAGATGGTTAAGCGAGATATATTGAAGCATTACCAGCTACCAGAAGACAGGGTGAGGTTGGTTTATAATGGGGTGGATTTACATAGATTTAACCCAAGTAATAGGAAATCCTTCCGAGGCGAACTTCGGCAGCAATTAAGAATTTCTGATGAAGAAGTAATGATTTTGTTTGTGGGGTCGGGATTCGAGCGCAAAGGGTTAGAGTATCTAATTAAGTCTGTTCAGCACGTGAAA
Source organism: Nitrospinaceae bacterium (assembly GCA_023271875.1). Lineage (GTDB taxonomy): Bacteria > Nitrospinota > Nitrospinia > Nitrospinales > VA-1 > Nitromaritima. Next base: position 5,113 of record JALPWY010000012.1, read on the forward strand.
CAGAAAAACTGGAGATTAGTTCTCGTAGGAAAGGGAAAGTGGAAAAGATATTTAGATTTTGCTTCAAAGGAGAATCGGGGGAAAATAACTAACCTAGAGCCAATTGATGAAATTGAAAAATTGTATGCAGCAGCAGATTTTTTTGTTCTTCCTTCAATCTATGAACCATTTGGAAATGCTAATCTGGAGGCTTTAGCCTCGGGGCTTCCGATCATCACGAGCCGCAACTGTGGTGTTGCAGAAATAATTACACCTCAAAAGGAAGGAATTATTTTGGAAGAGCCATCAGACTCTGAAGCCATGGCTAAAGCCATCGATTATTTGATGGATTCAAAAACTAGGGAACCAATGAGACAATCAGCTCGTTTGTTAGCTGAGAAATTCACCCAAGAGCGCAATGCTTCTGAGATGTTACAAATCTATCAGGAGTTGATAGACCATCAATGAGAATCCTGAGTAAGAGGTAAAAAAAATATAAGGCAACCAAAGATTTTCTACTGTTCATGGAAATGACTTTGAATTTATTGAAAACTACAGCTTTGTGTGAGTACCGTCACAAAAGGGTAGTTTGCTAGTTTGCCACAGTCACAAATAGCCATTCTTTTGGTTTGGCTGGCTTCAAATTCCATAGGTGATTTTCCCGTGTTAAACATTTCGTGGGAGCCATCACAATAAAGTTTTTTTGCTGATTCCCCGCAGGCGCAGTAAATTTTTTTCCTGGAGTTTTATTTACGTAGTTGGGTTTATTTTCGTAAGTCATATGTTTATTCGTACGTTTAATAAGCGACAATAAAAAACAAGTCTACATGGAAAAGATGTCTTTTCAATATAAAGAAAAAATATTTTATGTCATGAGTGATAGTTGTTGGATGCCAAGAATATATCTAGTGGTTCCAATTACCGGCAATTAAGAACTAGGGGATAATTGGCCGTTGGCAAACAAAATTAAATCAAATGACGGATGATTTTCCAATATGTATTAAGCGCTGGACTAAGGAAATATGTTAGGAGGGGATTGTTTGTGCCACTGATAGCCAGAGTTCCTTTATAAACACGAGTAATTTCTTTGTCAGATACCTTGCGTAAAAGTTTTAGTTTTTTTCTTTTAGTTAATATGCGTGGAAAAAACATTAGAATTTCAATATAACTTTTCATTTTAAGAAGAAACCATCTATGAATAACAGCATGAAACCACTGAGAAAACTCAATAGTAATTAAAGCAGGGGAAATTAACGCGAGTGTTTTGACCTCCATATTTTTTAGTAAAATATGGAGACGATTTTTTTCAGAGGAGTAATATTTTAAAATGCCTTTGTTGAATTTATAGTGGTGATGCATAATAGCTTGTGGAACAACTTTAAGGTGCCATCCTGCCAGTCGAATTCTCCATGACAAATCGTGATCTTCATGGTAAAGAAACAGGTCTTCATCAAATCCTCCTACCGTTTCATATACTTCTCTTCTTAACATAAAAATTCCACCACATGCTGATTCAAAAGGTTCCTGATAACCAGGATCTTTCTGGCCGAGTAAATTTGGATAGGCGATTCCGGTGTAATTAATCAATACGCCAAGAGAATTAATTGTATTTTGTTGATCGATGTGTAGGATTTTTGGGATAGTCCCTCCCACATTGGAGTCGCTTTCTAAAACCTTAGCTAACTCCCCGACACATTTAGAATGTAGTTTGAGATCGCTGTTGAGGAAAAGAAGATAGTCGCCTTTGGCGATACCTAATCCTCTATTGATTGCAGAACCAAAACCTAGGTTTTCCCCGTTTTCAATAATTTTAATAGAGGGAAAACATTTTCGGATATATTCGACTGAGTCGTCCTTAGAACCGTTATCGCTGATAATAATATCTATTTTGTTTCTATTTTGATCGAGTAGAGATTGAATGCACTCAACGATAACATCTTTGTCGTTCCAATTAACGATAATAGCGGTTACTTTTTTCAAAGGTTTTCTCTTTCGTGTTAGCGAGAAAATAAAAATATTACATAGTTAGGAATAGTTTTTGTGCTAGTTATAAAATTTATCTTAGTGCTCAAATTATATCGGGGGCTCAAATATTCTATGGACTTTCTTGCGATGTTTTAATTTGAAGGTGGCAAGCCATTAATTTCTGGATGGGTGTAAATCTATTCTAAAATTTGTTCGTAGAAAGTGTCCGGGTCATCAGCGTTGAAAGACTCATTAGCGTAAACAATGAGCACCATATCAGTATCTCCAATATTCTTTATAGCATGAATGATTCCGGGAGTTATTTTTACTGTTCGTAGTGCGCCTTCACCCATGAGTAATTCTTTTTTTTCACCTGTTTCCAGGTCCTTTAGTAGCAGGAGGCCTTTTCCTTGTGGGACACAGAACCATTCTAGTTTTCGAGTATGATAATGGTTGCCGCGAGTTTTCCCAGGATAAGCAACTGAAACATGAATTTGGCCAAACTCATGGGGAACTTTCAGGCTTTTGCTTCCTAAAACTTCTATAAGCCAACCTCGCTCGTCTGATTTGCAGTCAAGGTTTTCTATTAGAATATCCTTCATTGAGTCACCTCTTTTTGAAACCAGAGCAAGGTCTTTTTTATCCCTGACCGAAGAGTGGTTTTTGGTGTCCACTTGAACCGTTGTCTGAAACGTGTAGCGTCTAGTGAAAAAGAATTTTGTCCGGTGCTTGCATTGGGAGAATACGATTCTTTTACTTCTACACCTGAAGATTTGATGCTCCGTATGACCTGACGCAACGAGGTCGTCTGGTTGGTGCCAATATTATAAACCCCTGAAATAAAATTGTTTGTTTTAATTCCCGCGAGCACCATTGCTTTTACTACATCTTCTACGTAAATAAAGTCTCTTTTCTGGTGACCGTCACCGTCAATTCTAAGAGGTTCTTTGTTTATTGATTTATGACAGAATGTGGCGATGACGGAATTATATTCAGGGCGGCAACCTGGTCCATAGACATTTGCAATACGAAGTATAACGTGTTCAAAGCCAGAAAGTCGAATCAGATCCTCCGCCGTTCTTTTTGAGATACCGAACAGCGTTGTCGGTTCGACCTTGTAAGATTCCGTAACCAGTTTTCCGGGCGGCTTTATTTTTTTATAAACTTGTGATGAAGATGTGAAAATGATACGAGGAGAAGACTTCCCATATTTTTTAATCGCTTCGAGCAGACTGAAAGTGGCTTGGATATTCCCTTTTAAAATTTCTTTGTTGGTTCCTCGGTTCACACCGGCGATATGATAAATTAGATCCAAATTTTTAATAAAAGACTTTAGCTCGTTTATCTCTGGAAATTTTTTGGAAGAGTTACGTTTAAGGGTAGTAACCTCAAAGTCGGTTAACTGATGAAGAGCATTTGTAAGGTGTGAACCTAAAAATCCTGATGACCCTGTTACGCCAACTTGCATTAGTTTCCTTTCCATAAAACTATAGGATATTGACACACACTACTTTAAAAAAAATATATTTTATAAAATATTTATACAGTATTCTAAAATCAGGAAGCTAAAATACCTAAATTTGAAATACGATGGTTGTTTTACTAATAATTACTTCTTAAACGGTATTATTTATACGGGGCTTAAGCGGTATGGTTAGATTTGCTATTATATTCGTTCTTTCTCTGGCACTGACAATAAGCTTGAATATAACAGATTTTCGGGTTGCCAACGCCGCAGAACCATCGGTGTTTAGTCAGGCGTTGCCTGGCTATGTCTATCGGTTTCCAGAAGATTTTTACTCTCATGATGGCTTTAGAATCGAATGGTGGTACTACACCGGAAACCTAGAAGAGGTGGCAACGTCTCGTTCATTTGGTTATCAGCTTACATTCTTTCGTGTGGCTCTTGACACAATGGCTGATAATCCAAACCCCTCTAAATGGAAGGTGGGGCATATTTACTTCGCACATATGGCACTAACTGATATAGCAGGTGAAAAGTTTTATTACTTTGAGAGAATCAATCGGAAGGGGATTGGCAATGCTGGTGCAGACTCTCAACGACTGATGGTTTGGAATGAAGATTGGTCTCTTGAAGGCAAGGATAATGAACATTTGCTTGAAGCTGTTGAGTCAGGAACGGGGATTAAATTGCAACTAGCCCCTGAGAAGAAATTGGTGATTCATGGGCAAGATGGAATTAGCAGCAAAGGAAGCGAAGCAGGAAATGCCTCGCACTATTTTTCGTACACACGTATGAAAACAAGTGGGACGATTTTCGTAGACGGAAAAAGTTATAAGGTTTTTGGAACAAGTTGGATGGACCACGAATACTCGAGTAATCAGCTTAATAATGAATTGTCTGGCTGGGATTGGTTCTCGTTAAAACTTGATGATCAGACCGAATTAATGCTGTACCAACTTCGAAGAAAATCGGGGGGTATCGATTCTTTTTCGAGTGGAACTTTCGTTTTATCTGACGGGGTTTCACGCCATATAAAGCGAAATGAATTTACAGTTGAATCGTCAGCTGAGTGGAGAAGTAAACAATCAGGTATTACTTACCCAGCTGGTTGGAAAGTGAGCTTGCCAGATTTTGGAATTAAGTTAAGCCTATCACCTGACTTGAATGATCAAGAGCTTTATAACCTGCGGTCAATTTCAGCATCTTATTGGGAGGGGAGCGTTTCAGTAGAAGGGACTATTCGCGGGGAACTGATTAAAGGTAAAGGATATGTAGAGTTAGTAGGTTACGGCAAAGACCTAATGCAGGACTTGCCGGATTAAATAACTAGGCAAAAACTTCCTCGTTGGGAAAACCAAGCTCGTAACGAATAAGATAAAAACTCGGAAAGTCTTTAAAATAAAGGGTTTTGAGAGGCTTAAAATTGGCATAGGATTTGCTTTATTTATGGATTTATAAAGAATAAATTCAATCGAACCGGAGAAAGTCATGGTAAATCCCGTTAGTAATACTAGTAAACCTCTTATCACAGCACCTGACTCGCAAAGACAAAAGAATTCATCGCAAGAATATAATGAATATGCTTCTATCAATGTTGAATTCTCTGAGCAAGCAAAGAAAGTTAAAATATTTGAAGAAGGTAGTAACTTAACTAACGTATTAAAAAGTGAGTTTGATCAGGTTTTTGGACTTGATGAAAGTAAGAAAGAGTTGTTTCTTGAAAGGTTAGATCGCATTTTAGCTGATAATTGACTTTGGAATTAGAGTTAGTCATTTCTGTTAGTCAAATTTGTTTTAATATTATGCTTAGACAAGTGAGTCCTCCATCTGCTTTTTCGAACTCGCTTATATCTAGTTGTACCGTTTTAAATCCTTCCTGATGAATTTTTTTTGCTATTTCATTTGATCCTTTTGAAATTAAAACCGTTTTCCCGATAGCTAGACAGTTAGCAGAGCAGCGGTTAGATTTGCTTGCTTCAATCCATTTAAATTCATGAAGGGGGCTAGTGTCTACTGAAGATGGGTCAAGTACGAGAATATTTTCCCCTAAATACGAGACCGAAGTTTTTAGGTGCAACCCATTGAGGACTTTTACGGGAATAATAGGTTTTTTTGTAAACTTGGCTAGCGCGTTTACAGCTTCCAAATTGGTTCGGCTAGATATTCCAACAAATATTTTTTTTTTCGTATTTAGTACGTCACCTCCATCTAAAGTAACATGAGGAGGAAGCGTTTTTTTGGTTCTATATTTTTTAATTTCTTTATGAATACTTGCGCCTTCGCCACGTCTTGATTTTTCTTTATTGGGGCAAGCCAGAGCTACATGGTCGAAAACAACGGTTGTATCTTCTACAAACGGTGCATCAGGATATTCATAAACAGCTGGGAGTGAGACAATAGCTACTCCGGTTTTCTTTAAAGCAGCGATGTAGCGTTCGTGTTGTAAACAGGCACGTTTGACGTTGATAGGTTGGTTTTTCGGGTTTGCAGAAATAGCCTGATTAAAAGAAGGTCCTGGTCTTCGAACAAAAGCGATGGTCTTGGGCATTGATCGAGGTTAGTCACAGGTTCGAGTATTCATTAGACGTGCAAAATAGAGCATGGTCATCTCTTTTCTTGATTTTTTGAAAAGTTTCATTAGAGCTTTACTAGGTTTAAGTTTATCTCCGATTCTATCTGGTTGCGCGAAGTAGACGATTCCCCTGACAGTATGGAAATCGTGGGCGTTAAGATCCATTACTTTCCTATTACATTCTTTGGGATAACCATGAAATTCATCTAATTTAGGAAGAAAGGTATCGTACATATCATAAAGCATGCCTTCCATCATCCCGGCGTTGTTTGGGGTAGGTTCAATGTTAGGTAGTCCTTGACCTTCAATGCCTTCACCTTCAAGGGGTAATCTATTAAAAACTATCCTCTGAGCTGATAGCGTGACAGTAACCTTATCGATGTACTCAAATCCCTTTTCTTTGAAATAGTCTTCATTTATGAGTTCATTGTATGCAAAAACACTTATTTTTTCTGACATGCGTGGTCCTCAGGATAGACTGATTAAGTATGATTATAAAGGTTAGGTTGTTGAGATACTGTTGAGATATAATGAAAACCGTTGCTGGCTAATAGCTCACTATGATAATATAACTTCATCAAATACACCGCTTTAATTCTAAAGAAATATGGTAAATAGATTTAAAACAGTTTCTTTGTTTCCACAGACCACCTGAAGGTTCAAGGTTTAAATAATCCTATATATTATAAAACTCATACTTTGAAAGAGGAGTTTGGTATGTCGTCAAATAAAGTTGTTATTGTAACCGATTCAGAGTTCGATTCTACTGTTCTTCAGTCTGAAAGACCCGTCGTCCTTGATTTTTGGGCAGAATGGTGTCAACCCTGCAAGATGCTTGCTCCGACCATAGAGGAAATCGCGGGAGAATATGAAGATAAAGTCAAAATTGGTAAATTGAATGTGGATGATAATCCCAATACAGCCACTAAATATGGAATTCGCGGAATTCCTACCCTATTGTTTTTTAAGGGTGGTAAAGTGGTTCAGCAGGTGACGGGAGTTAAATCTAAAGCTGAAATAAAAAAAATAATTGACGAAGATCTCGCCTGAATCCTAAGCTTTAGCTTTATGCTGGAGCGAGGTTTAATTTTTAAATTTAAAGGTAAAATTGGGATTAGATAGATTGATATATAGGATTCAAGCCGAGGCGTTCAATCATATCGATATCTCTTTTTGGATCTTGCCCTTTGGTCGTAAGGTAGTTGCCTCCGAGAATACCATTGGCCCCAGCAGCGAAAATCTGTTCCTGATGATTAGTGAATACTTCTTCACGGCCACCGCAGACAAATAAATCGATGGTTGGTAGGACTAGTCTGAGCATAGCTATAGTCCGAAGGGCTTCATAACGTTCCATTAGACCCATGTTTTCGAGCGCTGTTCCCTCTAAGGGTTTGAGGAAGTTAACAGGGAATGACTGCGTTTCGAGATCTTGAATATCTATAGCAAGCTCTACCCGTTGAGCAAAAGTCTCCCCCATTCCAAAAATTCCTCCAACACAAACCTGAAGTCCGGCTTCTTTAGCATTCTTTACCGCTTGCACTTCATCTTCATAATTATGGGTAGTGACAATTTTCTCAAAATGGCTCGCGGCGGTTTCCAGATTATGATGGCACCTATCCAGACCAGCTGCCTTTAGTTCCCTCAAATCGTCCAGATTCATCAAGCCAAGCGAGCAGCAAGTTTCCAAATTTGTTTCTTCTTTGATTCGCTTGATAGCTTCGATGACTTGATCCAACTCCTCACGGCGATTTAATGCGGTCCCTGAAGTGACGATGGAGAATTCGTTAGATCCGAATGCTTCAGCTTCTTTTGCAGCTTCTACAATTTTTTCCACATCCAACAATCCATATTCGGGACTATCCGTCTTGAATTGGCTGGATTGGGCACAAAAACCGCAGTCTTCTTCACATTTGCCTGCTTTGGCGTTGACGATAGAACAAATTTTAACATCATCTCCTTTAAACCGATCACGTAGACGGTTAGTTCCCTCGAACAAATAATCTAGTTCCTCACGGGAAAAAAACTCCAGTTCAAGCGCTTGACGACGGGTAATTCCCTTCCCATCAAGGGCAGAATCAATCATTTGTTTGATTTGATCTTTTCGCATTGTAGAAATTGTATTAATTAAGGTGCGAGAAATCGTACCATAGTTTGTATTAGTTTTCTTTGTATTTAAGAAGGTTGACTAAATCTTCTGGTGAATTGACAGGCGCTAGACATGTTCCTAACCGGCAAACATAAGCAGTTGCTTTGCCTCCTATTATTTTTTTCCCCGCCAGTAATGGTACGTCAGAAATCTTTTTAGCCACTTCGTCCTCATACGAAAATGCGAAAACGGCATTAGGAAAAAATTGGGAACGAATGGTCTTTAGCATTTCTTTAGTAGATGGGTCATTTCGCTTTCCGATGATAGCTACTTCTTTGAGACCCCCTAGATATAGATGCAACGCTTGCATCATGAATGAGGAATTCATCCCGTATTCTGTGAGATCTTCGTGGAAAGCTAGAAAAATTTTTTCCGCGCATTTAATTAAACCTGAGTTTGCAAGATAGGCTCCTAGTTTTAGGAATGCCAATGAGGCATTACTGTTACCCGATGGTTCGACCCCATCGTACCCAGAAATTTGCCTGACGATCAGCTTTTCTGCATCAACTGCAGTTTCATAATAAGCACCATCGGAAGCAAACTTTTCTTCCACGGTTTGCATTAGGCCCTTTGCTTCCAGTATATACTTTGTGTCGTAGGTTGCCTCATAAAGCTCCAGACAGGCGACAGCAATTGATGAATAATCAAAAAGGTATCCATCGTAGCGAGCTTCCCCTTCCCTAAAACGTCTTAAGAGTTTCCCTTCGGGTGTTTTCAAGGTGGATAGAATAAACTTCATCGCCTTTTCCGCTTTAGCTATTCGATTCGTGTCTTCCAACACACGACCTGTTTTGGCCATAGCAGAGATCATTAGCCCGTTCCATGATGTGAGCACCTTGTCATCTAATAAAGGGCGAATACGTTTGTTTCGCTCTTGCAGAAGTTTTTTTCGGGCGGTATTTAGTTCAGTAATAACAGTATCTTCAGTTAGCCCTAACTTTTTTGCTAGATCTTGATAGTTTTTAGTTTGATTAAGAATGTTTTTATGTTCAAAATTCCCCTCTTTGGTGATGTTGAAAAATGGGATAACAATAGACGATGTCTGTCGGCCTAATATTGACTCTATTTCCTCTTTTGACCAGACGTAGAACTTCCCTTCAAATCCTTCGCTGTCAGCATCTTCAGCGCTAAAAAAAGCACCTTCTCCCGACGTCATATCGCGATCAACATAATGAAGAACATCGTTGGCATAATTCGCAAACTCTTGGTGTCCCGTGACTTGAAATGTTTCGATAAGTGCTGTGATAAATAATGAATTGTCGTAAAGCATCTTTTCAAAATGTGGTACGAGCCAACGGTAGTCAGTACTATAGCGGGAAAGCCCTCCTCCTATTTGATCGTAGATACCACCCCATTTCATAGCTCGCAGAGTACTTTTGGTCATTTCCAGACTCGAAGTTATTTCTGTGCGGTGGTAGTGACGTAATAACATTGACAAACCCATTGAAGGTGGAAACTTATTTTGTGGCTGAAACCGAAATCCGTGGTTAAGGCTGTCGTAATGACTCTCATAAACTTTGGCTGCTTTGTTTTCACCATCAAAATCAAGCGTTTCGGTTGTGTCAGTAGTGGTTTTGCGTTCCGAGCTTTCTCGGATTGCCGTTGCGAGAGCCTCGCTTTGTTTTTTTATTTTTTCTGGTTCGTTAAGCCAGGTTTTGGTTAAAAATATCAATACATCAGTGAAAGATGGGAGGTTGAATCGCTTTTCAGGAGGGAAGTAGGTACCAGAGTAAAAAGGGATTCCTTCTGGAGTTATGAATACATTGAGCGGCCAGCCACCTTGTTGCCCCATTGCCTGAATCGCTTTCATGTAGATGCTATCAATATCAGGTCTTTCCTCTCGGTCAATCTTGATGCTGACAAAATGATCGTTGAGAAGTTTTGCTAAATCGGGGTCTTCAAACGATTCCCGTTCCATAACATGACACCAGTGACAAGTTGCATAACCGATACTTACGAGAAGAGGAAGATTCTTTTTTTGTGCTATCTTAAAGGGTTCCTCTCCCCACGGGAACCAATTAACCGGATTATGAGCATGCTGAAGGAGATAAGGGCTTTTTTCGTGAATCAACTGATTGGTGTGGGCTTCGTTCACAATATTTCTTCGAGTTGTTTGAAAAAATCAGGAAAAGATTTCTCGACGCAGCTTGGGTTTTTAATGCGGATCCCCGGCACCTTGAGACCCGCTAAAGCGAAACTCATAGCCATTCGATGGTCATCATAAGTTTCAATATCAGTTGGGATGTAGGCTCCAGGACGAATCTTTAAAAAATCTTCGCCTGATTCGACGTGGGCTCCTAACCGACAAAGCTCCTGTTCAAGCGCCCCTATTCGATCCGTTTCCTTAATTCTTAAATTACCTATGCCAGAGATACATGTTTCTCCTTCAGCAAATAGAGTTGTTACAGCAAGGGTTTGAACGACATCGGGCATGCTATTCATATTGATGTCAATCCCTCGCAAAGGATTTCCTTTTATGAAAATTTTTTCAGAGGACCGTTCAATCGTACAACCCATCTTCTCCAGAACATTGAGAAAACCGGCGTCTCCTTGAACGCTTTTAGAATTAAGGCCAATTAAAGTTACTTCACCTTGAGTGATTGCTGCTGCGGCAAGAAAGTAGGATGCGCTTGACCAGTCTGCTTCTATCGTGTAGTCCATTGCATGATAGGTTTGATCTGCTGGGATATAGAACCGAGAGTGATCTGTACACTCAACTTCTACTCCAAAGGTTTTCATGATGTCGAGAGTTAGATCGGCATAGGGTTTGGAAGTAAGTTCACCAACGATATTGATGGTGGTTTCATTTTTAAAATAAGGTGCAGAAAGCAGAATAGACGTCAGGTATTGGCTGCTATTGTTTCCGGCAAGACTAACTTCCCCTCCTTGAATGCCACCTCCCGGAATTTCCAAAGGAGGGCAACCATTATTTTTTACCGAGCGAACGTTGACACCTATTTGATTGAGTGCTTTTAACAAGTCTGAAATGGGTCGTTCCAGCATGCGTTTTTCCCCTGTCAGCTGAGTTGTTCCTGGAGAAAGAGCTGCGAATGTTGTTAAAAAACGCATAGTAGTCCCAGCGAGGCCAATAGAAATCTCGTTACGTGGACATTGTATGTGCCCACCAGTTCCTGAAACCATGAAGGCGCAACCTTCTTGCTTGACAGAAATACCAAATTGCTCCAGAGCCAGACGCATATATTTTGTGTCGTCGCTAAACAGAGGATTGCGTAAAGTCGAAACACCTTTGGCAAGGGCCGCTATCAAAAGTGCTCGATTGGTGTAACTTTTTGAGGCAGGACATTCTACTGTCGCAATAATTTTTTCTGCAGGAGTAATTTCTTTCAAAAAAACAGTCTCCATGTAGTTTAAAGTATGAACTATAGCACAACCATGAAACTCCAAAGACGCTTTGAAAGCGGAAGGTTTAGGAGTATAGGACTGGCTTGTTTCGACAGGTGGGTTTTGCTATCATCGCAAAGATTTACAATGCAGATGAGTATTGCTAAAGCTCTTTATATTCATGGTTAATCCAACTTTTGTTATGGGTGATGACGCATTTAAAAATCAAAAAAACACACTTTGGAGACGCCTCCATCTATGGTGGCATGGCAAAGAAGAGGCGGAACAAAAACGTCTCAAATCTTTTATTCCGCTTACTCTTTATACAATTGCAGTTGTTTATGGAGTAATCTATCTTTCCATTCTCAATACGGTTAACCGAGGTAAGGGAATGGATGCGATCAAAACCTGGTACGGTGGTGATCGATCGGAGATAGTTAAAGCGCTTAAGGAAGAGAAAGAATATTTAGGAAACAGTTTTAAGACAATGATTAGAAAAAGAGTTTCTGGAGGGCGTTAATCTAAGCTTAAAAAGGATGTGAGTAAAAGATTGAATAAAAATGGAATTGCCGATTTTTTGATAGGTTTTGGGTGTGCATACTGCAAATTCGTGTAATCGTTTTTGTGAAATACAAAAACCATAAAGTTCTTAATATTATGTTTTGCAGGTTGAAAAATCTTCCTGCCACGTATGGTGCCATATGATGAAACGTCTAGTACATATATTCAACATGTTTTACCTCTTGGGACTTTCTTTGTGGGTTGGGGGTATGTTTCTGCTGGGAATTTTGGTAGAGATTATCGTGCGGATCAAGCTTAAAGAACAGCCATTGCTGGCCAGTAAGGTGATGAATAGCATTATGGATGTGTTTAATATTGAAATTATTTATGTTTGCATCGGGTTTATGGTTACGGCCGAAATAATTAAGTTGTTGGTAGGGAAGTTTAGCAGGCTTGAATTTGATCAACTAGGCGTTACTAAACGCAGATACGTTAAGGAATGTATTCTTGGCGTTATGATTGTGCTGGCAATTTATATGGGAAGTTTTCTGCGACCTGAAATGCACGAAGTGGACAAGTTGAAAAAAGCCAATCCAGCGGATCAGAAACTACAGATACGTTTCGATCGTTTCCATTCAAAATTCGTCAATATTTATTCAGTTAACATGATCTTAGGGCTATCGCTTTTCTACATTCATGGTAAGGAGATGACTCGGTTTCGAAAAACCCTTAATGAAACTAATGAGTCAAACTGATGAGTGAAAATCCTTTCACCAGAAGTTAACTATTTAGCCCGCACCCATGACTGATCGGCTACTATTTTTTCTTGCTATTTGTTTTTTTTCTGCGACCTCTGTGGTTTTTGCGATGCATGCTGGGGAAGAGCATAAAGAAGATTTGTTTGGAAATCTGCAGCAACTGCAGGCAGAATCCCTCTTTGTACAATCAGATAATTCATTGATGATTCGTATCCCGGCAGGGACTTTTAAAATGGGATCGAGCTTTGAAGAAAATAAAAGGCACCTGAAAGGGTGCCGTAAGTACGACAAGTCCTGCGAGTTATGGTGGTTTAATGATGAGTATCCCGACCGACTTATTTTTCTTGATAGCTATTGGCTCGATATATATGAAGTGACCAATGAAAAATATCTTGAGTTTGTTTTAGCTACAGGACATCGTTTTGCCTTGGATCAAACTTGTGATACAGATAAATGCCGCGATGGTAACTTGTGGCAGGGGGTATCATTTTCCCCCAGAATCAAACATCAACCAGTGACACAAGTAAGTTGGCACGACGCGGATGCTTTTTGTAGATGGAGAGGTAAACGGCTTCCCTCAGAAGCGGAATGGGAAAAGGCGGCGCGAGGCCCGAGTGGAAACTTATACCCTTGGGGGAGCGGGTCACCTAAAAATCGAGCTACTTACGGGAGGAAATGGCGTGGTGTTTTCACTATGACAGATGTGGGAACGTATTCTCAAGGGACTTCTATTTATGGTGTGCATGATATGGCGGGCAACGTTTGGGAGTGGGTCGATGATTGGTACGACTTAAAATATTATAATTGGAGACGTAAAAAAAACCCAAAAGGCCCGGCAGAAGGTGATTTTAAGGTGGTTAGAGGTGGTTCCTGGGTTAATTATCCTGATACTTTGCGTAGTTCCTTTCGAAGGTGGAGTCAACCTGAAGTAAGATTTAACGACACCGGATTCCGATGTTCCAAAGATGACAACTGATGACAACTTATGAAACCTAAAAGATCTGACGAGCTAACCAAGCAAGAGAAAGAAAATCTTTCTTCATATTTTTCAGATGTGGATGCGGATGTGTTTGTGATCAGCAACCTTAATCCAGAGGTGGTCGGTGCTGCTCTTGCACGCTACAGTCGAGCACCAACAGGACTTAAGGAGACAGTGGTACGTGAATTTCTTAATCCGGACGGTACTCCCAATGAGGTCAAGGGGAGCGAGCTTATTGATCGAGTAGTAAACAAGTATGGAGATGAGTCCGTAGCAGAGCTTGCTGTTGCTCCTCTTTGCATCGAAAATGTTTCCAATTTAATGACGAAGATTATTGAAGATTGTAGAATAGGCGGCTCGCCGATTGAAGAGTCTACGCGCTACGTCTTATACGATGTGAAGCGTGACGAACAATGGAGATATGTTCGCCCCGAATCCATCATGAAATCCGGATTAGCTGAAGCATATATCCAGACGATGGATTTTTTATTTGAAACGTATGCTGGGTTGGTCGAACCGATGCAAAACTTTTTTCGTAAAAAACTTCCGGCGTCAGCATTTAAGATCGAGGTCGAACGTGATAATGGTGTCGTGCTTGTGGGAGCAGATGAATTAGAAAATGACAATGAACAAAGGGCGCATCGCTTGGCCTATGGCTTCACTATGCGAAGTGCAGCCTGTGATATTATTCGTTGCATTCTTCCTGCTTCGACCAAGGCCAATATGGGGCTTGTTGGGAATGGCAGGTTTTATAGTGGACTAATTACTAAGCTTCTATCTCAAGAGCTTGATGAAGGCTGGTTGCTCGCGGAGAATATTCGAAAAGCCTTGGATACGCAGATACCGACTTTTATTAGGCGAGCATCAAAAAATGATTATCTTGCCGAGAACCAAAACAGGATAAGAGAGTTTTCCATCGCTTTATTTAAAGATATTCCTATTCAAACGGTTCCAGAGGTTGTTCTGATCGAGGATCGAGTCGAAGATTATACAATTAACCTCTTAGCAAACATTATTTTCCCATATGTGCAACATTCGACTATGCAAATCCGAAATATCGTTCGTTCCTTGCCAGAAGAAAAACGAAATGAAATTTTATCTACAGTTATCGGTAAAAGGAGGACTAAAAGAGACCGGCCACCACGCGCCTTTGAATATGGTTACCCAATAAACTTTGATGTTGTTACGGGGTTTGCCGAATATAGAGATCTGCAAAGACATCGTATGTTGACCCAGCAAAGACAAGACATGAATGTATCACTTGGTTATTCGGTTCCAGAAGAAATTGAAGAAATGGGGCAGGGCGAGGTTGTCCAGGAATGCTTTGAGCGAGCAGAGTGGCTTCATAGTGATTTGATCAGGGCCGGGTTGGTCCGTGAAGCTCAATATGCTCCCCTGTTTAACCATTTTATTAGATGGAATATGGGGATGAACCTGAGAGAGCTTGGACATCTTACCGAATTACGATCGCAAAAGGCAGGGCACCCAAAATACCGTCGTACGGTTCAAGTAATGGCGAAACTATATATGGATCGACACCCCGAAATGGAACCTATATTACGATTTGTTGATTATAATGATTATGATCAAGGGATTACTCGTGCCGAGCAGGAAGCACGCACTGCACGCAAAAGTTTGGCCACCGGTGTGTTTGACGATATGGACTAATATTTTAGTATCAGCCAGATTTTTTTACCAGACCCAATGTTTTTCGTTGATATTCAGATCGGTTTGTTTATTATTGCCCTTTATTATTTTTAAATTAACCTTCATCAAAGTGCGAAGTTATGAAGATTGGCATCCCTAAAGAAATTCACGACGGTGAAAAAAGGGTAGCAACGACACCCGATGTTGCTAAGCAGCTTATCAAATTAGGTTTTGAAGTATTAGTTGAGTCAGGTGCAGGCGAAGGTTCTAGTTTTTCTGATGCTGCTTATACCGACGCTGGTGTGACAGTTGCGGAAGGTGCAAAAGCGATTTGGGACGATAGCGACATTATTCTAAAAGTGCGATCATTAGAATTTAATTCGAGTCTTAATTCTGAAGAAGTCGATTTGCTACGTGAAAAGCAGGTGATAATCACCTTTCTTGCGCCAGCGCAGAACCCAGACTTGCTTAAAAAATTAGCTGAGAAAAAAGTTACTGCACTTTCAATGGATAGCGTGCCGCGTATTTCCCGTGCTCAAAAGATGGATGCACTTAGCTCGATGGGAAATATTGCTGGGTATCGAGCAGTAGTTGAAGCTGCTCAACACTTTGGTAGGTTTTTTACGGGGCAAATTACAGCTGCGGGGAAAATACCACCGGCTAAGGTTATGGTTATTGGTGCGGGTGTTGCTGGGCTTGCCGCAATTGGTGCTGCGAAAAGTATGGGAGCTATTGTGCGGGCCTTTGATACCCGACCAGAAGTTAAAGAGCAGGTTGAGAGTATGAATGCAGAGTTTTTAGAGCTCGACTTTGAAGAAGAAGGATCAGGGACGGGTGGATATGCCAAGGTGATGAGTAAGGAATTTATAGAAGCAGAGATGGCATTATTCGCGGAACAAGCAAAAGAGGTAGACATTATTATTACCACAGCATTGATTCCAGGAAAGCCTGCCCCAGAATTAATCAAAGAAGAGATGGTTGTTTCAATGAAAGACGGAAGCGTGATAGTCGATCTCGCCGCAGAGCAGGGAGGTAATTGTAAACTGTCAGAGGCGGGCGTGGTAAAAAAGGTACACGGTGTTTCAATTATTGGTTACACAGATTTACCCAGTCGCCTTGCTGCCCAGTCCAGTCAGCTATATGGAACTAATTTGCGCCATCTTTTGACTGATATGTGTAAAGACAAGGATGGAAATATTACGGTTGATATGGAAGACGAGGTAGTCCGAGGAGCCACAGTCGTTAAAGATGGAGAAGTTACTTGGCCACCTCCCGCTCCTAAATTGTCTGCTGCACCTCCCAAACCATTAGAGAAGCCAGTGGAACCCGCTGAAGTGGTCGAGGAAAAACCTTCTTGGTTCGGGCCTCTAGTTACATTCATCGTTGGAGGGCTTGCTTTATTAGGGTTGGGATCTGTGGCCCCAGCGTCATTTATGGCACATTTCACTGTCTTTGTTTTAGCCTGTTTTGTTGGCTACATGGTTATATGGAATGTTACCGCGGCTCTGCACACCCCGTTAATGAGTGTAACTAACGCCATTAGCAGTATTATCGTTATCGGTGCAATCTTACAGATTAGTTCTGAGGATAGTTTGATTATGTGGATTGCGGGTTTTGCTGTGACAATCACAGCTATTAATATAACAGGCGGATTCGCGGTAACGCGACGTATGCTTGAAATGTTTCGTAGATAGAAAGCGACAAGATGAGTCCAGGAATTATAACTGCCTCTTATGTGGGCGCAACCATTCTTTTTATTTTAGCTCTGGGTGGTTTGAGCCATCAGGAAACATCCAGACGAGGTAATATCTTCGGTATAACTGGTATGGCAATTGCGCTAATTGTAACAATTGCCGGTGTTACCTCTAATATTGAAATCCTTATTGGCGGGTTGGTGATAGGTGCTTCGATTGGATTAATTCTGGCAAAGCGTGTGCAGATGACGGAGATGCCGGAGTTGGTTGCAATTCTTCATAGCCTGGTTGGTTTGGCAGCAGTCTTGGTAGGTTTTGCCAACTTTATGGATCCTGCACGTTTAGAACACTATGCAGGTGTCGAGTTGACGATTCATGATATTGAGACTTATTTAGGGATCTTAATTGGAGCGATTACTTTTTCAGGATCAGTTATCGCTTTTGGAAAGCTTAGCGGAAAAATTGGTGGGAATCCTATGCTGCTGCCAGCTCGACACTGGCTCAACCTTGGTCTATTGATTGCCTCCATCTGGTACTGTGTTCAATTTGTAGAACAATCAGCAGCGGGCAGTGGAATGTTGCCATTATTGGTTATGACGGCAATCGCATTACTCTTCGGGATTCATATGGTTATGGCGATTGGGGGCGCTGACATGCCCGTGGTCATCTCCATGCTTAATAGTTATTCGGGTTGGGCGGCGGCTGCAACTGGTTTCATGCTCAACAATGATCTCCTCATAGTGACGGGGGCTTTGGTAGGCAGCAGCGGTGCCATTCTGAGTTACATCATGTGTCGAGCTATGAATAGAAAGTTCTTGGCAGTAATTGCCGGTGGGTTTGGTACGACGACAGGTGGGTCCTCGGCCGGTTCTGATGCCGAACAGGGTGAAGTAATCGCTTTGGAAGCACCTGAGGTTGCAAGCTTATTAAACGAAGCTAAAGAAGTCATGATCATTCCTGGTTACGGTATGGCTGTCGCTCAAGCTCAACATATCGTCTGCGAACTCACAAAGGCTCTCAAAAAGAAAAAGGTGAATGTGCGATTCGGTATTCATCCTGTAGCTGGACGCATGCCAGGGCATATGAATGTTCTTTTGGCGGAAGCCAAAGTCCCATATGATATCGTTTACGAAATGGATGAGATCAATGATGATTTCCCGAATATTGATGTTTCAATGGTTATCGGAGCAAACGATATCGTGAATCCGTCCGCACTAACAGATCCCAATAGCCCGATCGCGGGAATGCCGGTTCTTGAGTGTTGGAAGGGCACAACCACTATTGTTTTAAAACGGAGTATGGCAACCGGTTATGCGGGCGTACAAAACCCCCTATTCTTTGAAGAGAATACCCGCATGTTATTCGGTGATGCTAAAACCAGCCTAGATACTGTCTTCAAAAATCTTTAGTGTGTTTCACAGCTATTTTTTTCAGAGATCTGCTGTGCCCCAACCTATTTTAGTTTTTCAGTCTCGATAGGCCACTCCATGTGTTTCTCCACCAGTGTCAACCTTAGTCGTCAGGCTCAGATCGGATGCTGCAACCACCGCTAGTTTATTTTCATCTCGAATCGCCACGAAAACTGTTTTTCCGTCCGAGCTGATAGCCATCATATCCGGACGTTGGCCGATAGGAGTTGTTTTAACTATTTTTCGGCTAGCGGTATCGATCATAGATATCTGGTTTAGTTTTCGTTGGCCGACATAGACAGTTTTTCCATCCGGGCTGTGTACCAGCCCATGTGGTTCTCCAGGGACATCAATTGAAGCTTCAACTGAACCGGTCTGTGGATTCATTAGCAGTAATTTATTATCTGTTGGATCTGTAACCCAAAGTTGGCTCCAATCTTCATTAGGTTTGATAGCCATGGCACCTTTGGCACCTGGAAAGGTCTTGGTGATTTTGTGAGTGTTCATGTCAATCACCGAAATATTTGCATCACCTGCGTTGACCACGTACAAAGTTTTCCCATCGGGAGAAAATACAGCGGTAATGGCTTTTTTCCCGGTTGCCATGGTGTGAGTGGCTTTTTTAGACGCAACGTCAATAAATGTAATATTTCCTGCACCAACGTTGCAGGAGACCGCTGTTTTCCCATCTGGAGATACAGCTACATCGTGAGCCTTAGTATCTGCCAAGACATCAGCTAACTTCTTTTTTGTTACGGCATCTATGATGGTTATACTGTTAGTCCCCAAGTTTGCAATGTAAGCCAGTTTACCGTCCGGGCTGAAAGTGACATTATGAGCGCCGGCTCCGGTAGGAATGGTTTTCACGACCTTATTGGAACCGGTATCTATGATCTGAACATTAGCACCCTTCATATTTGCAACCCATGCTTCACCAGCGAAGCTTTCTTTGCTTGATAGCAATCCCGAAAGAAAAATAGCTGTGAATACAAAAACCGTGAATAAACTGGATAGTTTCTGCTTTCGGCAAGAAGAATTTCCTGAAATTCCTTCGACAGGATTAATTGGTTTGTTTTTTTCGTTAAGCATATTTTTCCTCCAAAGAAATAAATGGTAGAGAACATTCATTCAATATTTTTGAGTATACGAATCATACTCTTTATTTTTTACAAGGTAAATCTATCAGTTCTAAATTAAATTTTTAATGTTTAGTAAATTAGAGTTATATAAAGGAAGTGTGTGAGACTAATTTTATCAGTTAAATTAAAAAACTTTAGCCTATCTGCAACCTTATAAGTTTCAATAAGTTATCGCAAAATAGGTTTTTTGTTTTCTAAGCAATGAAAACAAATCAGCATTACTACCATTCCAAGATGCTTAGAGTTATTGCCAGATAAGATTTAAAATAATACAATTAACTCATGTTTAAATTATCAAATATTTACAAAAAACCCTTTTTTGCTTGCGTATTTTGTGTGATTTATGTGGCGATCTCTTTTGGGGTAGCTTTATTTGGTTTTTAGTCAAAACCTAGATCGACACATTCTGATTAAAGTTGTTTTTAGTGAGTCCTTCCAAAAAACGTTAATCTGGCGTTTTCTGATAATTCAATGCTCTTTTGAAGGTTATAATTCAGGGTGACAAGAACTCGGTGCTTATTTGAAGTGACAGGAGTCACTCGATGAAGATAGTTGCTTCCATAAAAAAGAACAAGCGCGCCTTCCTCGATTCGCAATTCTTTTGCAGGATGTTTATTTTGTAAAACAGAGTCTATGAGTCGGGTATTAAGAGTGTTCTTTTCTACATTACGCGCATCGACGACATATTGAAAATTTCCCCCTGATGCGGATGATTGGATCATCAGAGTAATAGCAAATGATGCATTATCAAAATGCCACCCCAACTGTTGATGTTTCTCATAATAATTATAATTGATAGACGACAGGGTATCAGCGTATGGGTAAATCTTCTCAACGGACAGTAACGATTGAATAAAATTTTTAAAAAAAGCAGAGTTGTAAATTGTTCTTAAGGTGGAGTTCTCTGGAATCAAGTCATGCGGGACGCAGCCTTTATCACTGACTACTGCAATATTACAGGGATGTTTATCGCCTAACTGGGTATTTTTTTTTGTAAGTAAAACATTATGATTCTGCGAACAATAAAATGCCTTGTCGTGTAATGCTTGAGCTTCTCGCTGTAGGTTAACTAAAGGTTTTTCTGCTAGGAAGTTATTTAAAATAAGTATAGAGTTTTTTTTTAACTGACTCCTGCAACGTTTGACATAGTAATTTAAATCATCTATGGGGTGGAGTTTAAAATCAATAATATCCTGCAGATCGTTCATTTAAAAATTTTTAAGAAATGCTTTTGCCTCCTTTAGCTCAGGAAAAGCGGAGTCTGCATTTTTTAAAATAGACAGGATTTGTGAATAGTTCTCCTTAGCTGTTATTTTATCACCATCCAATTTAGCAGACCGTGCAGCACCTATTAGTGATCGAATTCGGTTTGGATGACGCGTCAAGGAGATGTTGAATTGTTCTTTGGCTTTTTTGGGTTTCCCTGCTTTAAGATAAACTTCTCCTAATAATTCGTAGGTGGGTTTAAGGATACGTGGAGGACCAGACGGCGATGGTAGTTTTTCTTCAACCAAAGTCGCTTGTTTTGCGAGTTGAATGGCACCTTCATAATTTTTTTCATAAAGCTTCATCGCGGTTTCAATTTCCAATTCCCATACTTCTAAATATTCTGGTCGACTGAAATGGTTTTTGCGAAATCCTTTTTCCTGTATTTCTTTTAACTCTGTGGCATATTTTTTTGCTTCGTCATCTCCTTGGATAGCGGCGGCGTAGCCAAGAACAAAATTATATCCAGCCTTGGAAAAGGTTTTGGGTTCCCATCCTTCAGGGGGCACAAGTTTTTTTGCTTTTTCCCATTGCTCAGTTTCTATTATAGTGGCAGCTAACATACGATGGTAATATTTACCGGACCTTAAATTGGGATTAGGTTTGGATTTTGCTGCAGCTTGAATTCCTTCCTCCATATCTTTTTGCTGAATTTTGAAAATAGTTTCTGCTTTGCCTCTGAGTCCCTGTTGCAGATACACATAGTGCAGCCATTGCAGGCTGTGGTAATCGCGATTACTTTTGGGTAGTTTTTCTCGTTCTACCCACTTTTTGGAGGTGGCCCAACCATTTTCGTTCGATTTTGCTGCTTCAGGCCACATGCCGAGTTGAATAAAGATATGTGCCGGCATATGCTGAGCATGATGTGATGTAGGGGCAATTTTGGCATAGCGTTGTGCGGAAGGTAAGGCAAGCCTTGCGAGATCAGGGTGATCAAACGCGTGGATTGCATAATGTGCCGCACAGGGATGATCTGGTTTTTGCTCATATATCTCTAATGCAATCGCACCGGAATCAACTTTTAGTTTTATTTTTTTTTCCGTATTTCTAGCTATTCCTAATAAGGAGAGGCTGTAAAAACATGCAGCTTCTAGATCATTTGGATATTTGGTATAAATCTTTTTCATAGCATTTGAATAAGCTTTATCTCGAGTTATTTTTCCCCCTTCTCCGTAAAGAAGTTGGACAGCTTGAATATAGTCTTGCTCTCTTTGAGTTAACTCTGAGAGATCAGATATTTTGGACAGTGCGGCCTTGGCCGACTTAGAATCTTGTCTTTCCCAAAGCGGGGCGTTGTGAGCCATAGCCTCGCCCCAGTACCCCATAGCAAAATTAGGATCCGCTTTAGTAGAACTTTGAAATTCTCGCAAGGCTTCTGGATACCAAAAAGAATGAAGTGCCGCCACACCACTTATAAAGTGATGTTGTGCAACTCCTGATCCAGAAGTAGGAAATTCTATCTTGCCAAGTTTGGATGATGCGTGAGTTGGTTGAATAATATAACTGGCGTTAAAGCCCCCAAAAATTATCGTAATGAAGAGTAATCGAATCATCATAATAAAAAAATAGTTGGATAATTAAAATAAAGCACGGTTGAAAAAATAAATAGGTGAGACTAAAGTAAACAGAGAAATTTTTTTGTGTCATTTAGATAAAGATAGAATATGAAGAAAAGTAAGGATTTGTCCAGAATAAAATCAAGAAACGATATTCCCTTTGGCGCATTATTGATGGGCACTACGGGTGTGTTGATCGGCTTAGTCGTGGATAGTGCAATGGCCATGCTTGTTGTTGGTATTTTGGGTGCTTTTATAGGGGGATTAGTAGGATGGGCTGGTGGAAGAGTTTTTCTGCTTATTATTTGTTTTGGTGTGTTGATAGGGGCATTTTTAGGTTACCGCACAGGAGATCAGGATATTCTCATTATAGCTTCGGGAACCGGTGGAGCTATTGCCGGATTTATAGGGGCACAAGTCTCACTTTTTTTAAATAAATGAGTAGGATACTTTTATTATTATTGGGTAGTTTTTTTTTGTTCTCCAAAGTTTTTTTGCAAACTTCTTCTGCTTTGGAAAAATTAGCTCCTATTGGAATGGTGCTCGTCCCTGTAGGGACTTATATCGCAGGTTCAGACAAATATAACGATGAGCGACCAAGCAGAGAAATTCA
Source organism: Nitrospinaceae bacterium (assembly GCA_023271875.1). Taxonomy (GTDB): domain Bacteria; phylum Nitrospinota; class Nitrospinia; order Nitrospinales; family VA-1; genus Nitromaritima. Next base: position 28,144 of record JALPWY010000012.1, read on the forward strand.
TTTAGATGCTTTTTTTGTTGATAGATTTGAGGTAACTCAGAAGCAATTTAAAAAAATTATGAATATTAATCCGTCTGAATTTCGAGGAGAAAATTTACCAGTTGATCGGGTTGATTGGTACCAGGCGAGAGATTACTGTAATAAAATTGGGAAACGTTTGCCAACAGAGGCCGAATGGGAAAAGTCAGCTCGCTCAGGATCCACAGCCCAATATTACTGGGGGGATGTGCCAGACAATTCACATGCTTGGCACTGGGACAACTCTGGTCGAAAAACTCACCCTGTGGGAGAAAAGAAACCGAACAAGTTTGGCCTGTATGATATTGCTGGAAATGTTTGGGAGTGGACCGCAGATTGGTATGATCAATACTATTACCAGACGCGCTCTTCCAGCAATCCAAAAAGCCCATTCAATGGAAAGCACAGGGTTCTTCGAGGTGGATCGTTTATGGATAAAGCAGAAGGACTACGTGTCACCCGGCGCAACTGGGATTTGCCGGGAGCCCGATTTAAAAATTTTGGATTCCGTTGTGCAAAAAATAAAAAAAGAAAAGAGAACTAATCAGCCATAGAGGTGGGCTACCTGTTTTTCGTATCCATTGTATAGCCGAGTTTTATGAACTTCACCGGTCCCTAACATTTTTTCTGTTGCTTGCAACCAGCGAGGATGATTAATGGTGGGATCGACGTTAGCTTCGAAGCTGTATTCTAGGGGTAATACTGTGTTCCAAAAGGTCAGAGGTTGGTAGTCAATTAATTCTATTTTTACGATAGACTTGATACTTTTAAACCCGTATTTCCAGGGTACTACCAATCGTATAGGTGCACCGTGTTGTTTTCTGAGGGGATGGCCATACATGCCAAGAGCCATGAAAGTCAGTTCGTTGATTGCTTCCTCTATGGTAAGCGCTTCTGTATAAGGCCAAGGACGCCAAAAAGCCAGTTGCCCTTGGGCTGTAAAAGGTTTGTAAAAGGTAGTCATGGCCACGTGCGTTGCATTAGATTTGGGTTCAACGATATCCAACAAAGCTTTTAGGGGAAATCCCGTCCATGGCACTGCCATCGCCCAAGCTTCAACACAACGTAACCGGTACAGACGTTCCTCAATATCCATCAACTTATAGAAGTCATCAAGGTCAAAAGTTCGCGGTTTGTTGACGAGTCCAGTGATTTCCAGTTTCCATGGTCGAGTAGATAGGGCTTGGGCATGAAAACTTGGGTCGCTTTTAATCTCGCTAAACTCGAAAAAATTATTAAAGATTGCTGCGATTTTTTCCTCTGTTATACTCCGGTCAAGAGAATACTTTGTGTTACGTTTTACGGGGTAGATTTTTTCTTCAATTGCAGACCATTCAATAGGTGCATTGCGATTAGGAGTAGGACCAATACCGCATCCATAGAATGAAGCTGTTGCAGCCAGTGTGGTAATTGAAGTTCCCTTAATAAAATCACGCCGATTCATGTAGACCGACTCGGGTGTGGCCTCACCTTCAGCCATATTCCACGATTTAGGAAAAATAAGATTGCTCATAATAATAAATCTAGAAAATAATATTCACTACCCAACCCAATCATCAATACATTTAAGATAATCTGAAGAACCTTGTGTAATAGGGAGAGCAATTACTTCAGGAATATCGTAGCTGTGATTTTCAAGTATCCAATCTTTTAAGGCAGAAAATTTTTCTTCTTTGGTTTTGATTATGAGAAGAAGTTCGTCGTCGACGCATAATTTTCCATCCCAGTAGTAAGTCGACTGGATAGAGGGAATAATATTTACGCAATAGGCTAGTTTTTTTTCAACTAAACCGCGGCTAATTTTTTTTGCTTCTTCTTTAGAACTTACGGTTGTAAATACAGTGATATGATTCTTCATGATAATTTTATTTCATTAAAGAATAACTTTTAGAATGAAAAAACCTAAAACTAGGAGAACCATAAAGACAATTGTAAAGATGTTAAAATATTTTTCTATAAGTATCTTGAAAGGTGGACCAAATTTATACATCAGTGCAGCCACAAGAAAAAACCGGGCAGATCTGCTTACCGCTGAAGCCAAGACAAATATTGGAAAATTAATTTTAAACGCTCCAGCTGACAGAGTAAAAACCTTATACGGTAAAGGTGTAAAGCCTGCTGCCGCTACTGCCCAAGCATTATATTTATCATAAAGTAATCCAATTTTATCCCATTTTTCTTGAAAATGATAAAACGCTACGATGTGGTCTCCGATTAGATCCATAAATTGATATCCAATGAGGTACCCGAACATGCCTCCTAGAACCGACCCGACAGAGCAAACAAATGCAAAACGAAACCATCCAACAGGTGATGCTACAACCATTGCGATCAGCAAGATATCTGGAGGAATAGGAAAAAAAGAGGATTCCACAAATGAAATGATAAATAAAACAGGAAGAGCATAGGGTGTAGTTGCCCATTGCAGGACCCAGTCGTAAAGTTTTCTAATTAATATCATTTAATTCTTTGACCTATAATTTTTTAGCTACATAAGGTTGACTGGATCGACATCTAAGATTAGCTTTACTTTAGAGTTGGAACATTTCTTGATTTCGGGTGTTTCGTATAGACGGTGCAGGACCGAATGCAGTTTCCTATAGTCATAAGAGCGTAGAATTAGATGCCGGCGGAAGCGATTATTGATTTGATAAAGTGAGGCGCGCGCAGGCCCAAGAATTTCAATGTCGTTTGCTTTATTTAGAATCCGGGTCAAAGCTTTATGGATGCTATTTGCAAATATTTCACCAACCTGTTCATGTTCACTTTCAATTTCAATCGACACCATTCGAGTGAAAGGAGGATATTTTAATTTTTCTCTTAAGGCCAGTTCTTTTTCTGAAAATCCTGTAAAATCGTGTTCTTTTACGAAATCAAAAACATAGTGTTCAGGTGAGAGTGATTGAATGATTACTAGTCCCGGCACCTTGCCACGTCCTGCTCGCCCCGCAACCTGGGTTAATAACTGAAATGAGCGTTCGGCTGATCGGAAGTCAGGGATATGCAATGAAAGGTCTGCGTAGACGACACCGACTAAAGTTACGTTAGGAAAGTCATGTCCTTTCGTGATCATTTGAGTTCCAATAAGAATGTCAATCTCTCCCAAGGTCATTTTGCGATGGACCGATTCGAATGACTCACGTCCTTTTACAGTGTCCCTGTCAAGTCGAGCTATTCTTGCTTGTGGAAAAAGTTTTTTCGTTTCATCTTCAAGCTTTTGTGTGCCAAACCCACTAAATCTTATAACTGCTCCTCCACAGTCTGCGCAACATTCAGGTTTACGTGTAATAAAATTGCAGTAGTGGCATAGTAAGAAATTTTTTTTACTGTGAAAGGTGAGGGTTACACTACAATGAGGGCATTCGAAAACAAACGAGCACTCTTTACAGAAGACATGGTTTGCTGTTCCCCTTCGGTTAAGAAATAAAAATATTTGTTCTCCTCGTTTTATTCTATCGAAAATAGCTTTTTTCAAAGGCGTGGAAAAAATAGAAAAGTTTTTTTTCGAATCCATTTCCTCCTTCATGTTTATAACTTTAACAATGGGGAGTAAACGGTTGTGAACTCGGTTTTCAAGAGAAAGGTAGTGGTATTTACCTCTTTCCGCATTTTTAATGGATTCAAGGGAAGGGGTTGCGGACCCAAGGAGTACAACAGCGTTTTGCTTTTGAGCTCTTATTATTGCACTATCTCTTGCGTGGTAACGTGGGCAGGAATCCTGCTTGTAGGATGTGTCGTGTTCTTCGTCGATCACAATAATTCCCAGATTCATAAACGGCGCAAAAATGGCCGAACGAGCTCCTACGGCTATAGAAACCTTTTCGTCTCGAATTTTTTTCCATTCATAAAAACGTTCTTTTTGCGTCAATCCGCTATGAAGAACGGCGACCTGATCACCAAACCGCTGGCGGAATCGTTCAACAGTTTGTGGAGTCAGTGAGATTTCAGGGACTACCATTACGGCAGATCTATTTAGGTTGAGTACAAGTTGAATACTGCGAAGATAGATTTCTGTTTTACCACTTCCCGTTACTCCATGTAATAGGTAAGGCTGAAACACCGAATTTTCGATGGATCGTTTGAGCTCTCTATAGCATTTATCTTGATCTTTATTTAGTTGGAGTGGGCTTTCTGCGGTCCATTCTGGCTCCACATTCAATTGAATTGATCCCCTTTCTTTTTTTCTAGTAGATGTTTCAATAAGTTTTTTCTCAAGCAGGCTTTTAATGATTTGCGAAGAGCTAGGAAATTTATTATTTAAAACAGAAATAGTGGTTTGACCTTTGCAGATAAATTTATAAATCGCACGCTGTTTAGGGCTACGCTCCAGCAGCTTTTCAATTTCTTTTTTTTTCGGTAGATTTTTTGCCAGCCGAAAAATTTTTTCATATTCGTACCTCAGAGAGCTACGTTTGATTGCGTTTTCTAAGCCTACCAGCCCATTCCGTTTTAGCTTTGCTAGAGCGCTTGGGCTATATTTTTTTTTAAGAGAACGTTCTACCTGCTTGGAAGTTAAGCTTTTTTTAGAATGTAAAGTTTTAAGAATATAAGTAGCTTGGGTGGGTTGGGTATCTTCTGTGAGGGCTTTGAGGCCCTGTTCTGTTAGGTAAAGTTTGTCTAGGCTTGTATCGTCAAGTCCTGCGGGTAGCGCAGCCTTAATAGCTTCGCCCCAGGACGAATGATAGTAGTCAGCCATCCACCGTGTTAGAAAAAGAAGCTCTTTCGAAATAACAGGTTCTGAGTCTGGGACTTCTTCAATTGCTTTTAATGGGATATTTTTTTTATTTTGATTTGATATGCTAACAACATATCCAGTGAGTCGACGCCGACCAAATGGAACCAATACCCGCATTCCCTTTTTAACCATTCCATGAAAATGTAGGGGGATTGTATAAGTGAATGCGTCCTTAATGGGTAGGTTGAATACTACATCTGCGCAAGCGAAAGTAGTTTTCTGATCTGACGATAATCTAGTCGAAGAAGATTTTTTGGAACTCATAGTATGACAGTTGTTGTTTTTTGAGATTGTACCAGAGAACGAACTTGAGCTAAACTCACGTTACAGTTTTGCTGAAGAAACCGTTGACTCTCAGGCGGTTTTAAATTAATCTTGCCCCTCTTCATGGTCGGAATTTCTAAGTAGTTCTAGTCGACTTAAGGTTCGCAGGGTCCCATGACAAACAGGAGTATGTTATGAAGGCAGGAGATAAGATCAAAATTGATTTTGCGGGGAAGAAAAAAGACGCTTTAGTATTCAAACTTTTTCCAAGTTCGGTTTATTTAAAAGTAGATTTTGAAAATGACAAGGGGAAGATTGTAAAGCGAAAGCTTAGTCAGATCGAAAATAAAAAATCGACCTCGAACAAGGAAAAGAAAAAATAATCCTCAGTCGGTAGAAGGTTTTTTAACCTTGTTTGCAAACAAGAGTTAGAGTAGTTTGTGCTCTTTTATTTTTTATGTTTTGAGTGCTCGTTAAAAATACATTTTTATCTTGGATTTTTGTTTTAGCTTTTCCACGTAGTTACGTGTAGCGTTCCCCGCCTTGTTTTTTCTAAGTATCTTTTCTATCCTAGTTTTTGTTTTATCAAGAGGCATCTTCTTGCCTTCTTTGAGGTCGGTTAGTTTCAATAGGTGTAATCCGAGGCCGGTTTTAAAGACGGGGCTAACTTCGTTTACCTTCATATTGAACGCCCTTTCACTAAAAGCACCAAATATCTGATTTTTAGTGAAGTAGCCTAGGTCACCACCTTTTGGAGCTAGACTGTCTTCCGAATGCGTAATAGCCATTTCGCTGAAACTAGAACCGTTTTTAATATCTTCTAAAATAGATTCAATCTTTTGCCGAGCAGATTTTTCAGCTTTCGTGTCCCCCTGTTTAGCTTTAATAAGGATAACGCTTGCTCGCACTTTTTTTTCTGTAATAAATTGGGCTTTATTTTTTTCGTAAAATGACTGGATATCTTTTTCACTGACCTTGATGTTAGGTTCAATTTCTCGATCAATAACTTGTTGCATCAAAAGGTCAATTTTGAGTTCTTTCTTATACTGGTTAAGGGTTAACTTTCGATTTTTTAATTCATGTTCGAAAATGGAATCGGATTTAAAAGATGATTTAACTTTCCTTAGTTTTTTGTCTAAAGCCTCGTCAGATACAAGAGCGTTTATTTCATGTCCCTTCTGTAGTATTAGAGCTCGCTCGATTTCATTTTCGATCAATTTTTTTGCTGTAATTTTCTCTTCTTCGGCAGTGAGAGGCATGCCTCGATCTTTGTAGTTCTTTAGGGTTTTTTTTAATTCACGAATAATATCGTCGTTATGAATATCTTGACCATTTACTTTCGCTACGACGTCAGGCAAAGATATGCGAAGCTTTTCTTCATGTGTATGTCCAGAATGTGCAAATACCAAAGTTCCTGCTAAAAACGAGGAGAAAAAACAAAACAGACTAGCGTAGAGTATTTTTTTGCTAGATCGGAGCATGGGAGACATTTTCTTCAAGGGATTTAATTTGTTTACTATGAGTTTACGGTATCTAGGCAAGTTAGACTTGTCAACCCGTTTATTTTTTAAGATTTGTAGTAGATATTCTTATTGCTCGATTTGGGGTGCGCTTGTTTGAATTTGTTTTTTTAGTGTGTTGAATAAGAATATCGTCGCGATAGTAATCAAAAGAAGGGAGCCAACAGCCGCTCTATATTTTAAGGTTTGGGTATCTTGAAATATCCAAACAACGCTTCCCCAAAGTAAAGGTCCTGCGATGGAAGCCATTTTCCCGGCTAGGCTGTAAATACCAAAAAACTCTCCTACTTTTTCAGGCGGAGATAGTTCGACAACGATAGCTCGGCTGGTAACCCATACCCCTCCCATGCCTACTCCGGCTAAAGGACCAACCGCCCAGAATAAGGTCTCCCCTGGACTAATTACTATTAGGGTCAGTGCTGTCAGCCAAATCCACAAAACAAGGCCATAAGAAAAGACTGTACCCTTATGCTTGACCAACCAACCGATTATCAGTGAGCCTAGCATGGCAAAAACGGTTGAAAGAATTAAAAAACTTGTTATTTGTTTGTCATCAAATCCAATCACTTTGTGTGCGTATACCGACATGAAAGCAATAATTGTATTTACAACATCAAGGATAAGAAAGTGAACTACAAAAAACTTTAATAGAACGTGGTAATCAGAGGCGTCAGTAATTGTTTTTTTTAAGGTTTGAAAAGATTGGCCAATATCTACATAAAAAGTTTTTGGACTGAGATCTTTGACGTATAGAAAACAGGGAATGGCAAACACGAGAAACAGGATCGCCGTGGGAAGGAAGGCAGCTGATCTTCCGCCGTCGGTTACAAAAGGTTCGACTAGGGTGAGACCAGCGATAGATCCAATATAACCAAGTGCTACCCCATACCCAGAAATCATCCCAACATTTGACTGGCGGGCGACACTAGGTAGCATGCCATTGTAAAATACGAGTGCTGACTGATAACAATAATTAGCAATAACAAACAGAAGCAATCCCATCCATAACTGACTAGCCTGTCCTATAAGTGCAGTGGCAAAAACAGAAATGATAGTAAGGAGAATTAAGGGGAAACGTCGTCTACCAGTTTGATCTGAAATTGTTCCGAAAACAGGTGCGCTGATAGCGACTGCCAACATAGAACCGGAAAGAGCTATGCTGTAAAGAATATCCTCTCCGCCATGATCCACTGTGACCCATAAGGCAAAATAAAGTGAGATCACATTCATGGAAAAAATGGTGTTGGCAAAGTCGTAAAACGCCCAAGAAGCGATAGCCCGTTTGTCGGGTCGCTCGGTCATGGTATTGGAAGTACGGTGCGAAATCCGTAGATTTCATTTTTGATGTGGGGGCGGTTGCGCGACCGTCGAACGACTTGGACTCCATCAATACTATTTAGATAAGACCCGCCACGTAGTACTTTATAAGTTCCGTTGCTCAAGGGCCCCTTAGGGTTTAGTTCTGGGCTGATGTGGTAGAAATCTTTGTCATACCAATCGAGACACCATTCCCAAACATTACCGGACATATTCAGTAATCCAAATGGGCTGGCCCCTGATTCGTAATAATTTACTGGAGCGGTTTTTTTGTAATTATCATCTTCGCCGAAGACGTTTACATAGTAGAAGAAAAACCCTTTGTCAAATTTTCGACCCCAAGGCCATAGCCTATTATCGTTTCCACGAGCCGATTTTTCCCATTCAGCCTCTGTAGGTAGTCGATGCCCTTTCCACTTTGCGTAAGCCATAGCATCTCGCCAGCTAACACCAACGACCGGGTGGTTAGGCAAATTCAGGGTTTCGTCTTCCCAGAATGTCGGTTTTGCGTATCCAGTTACTTCAATGAATTTCATATACTCTGCGTTACTGACTTCATGTTTGTCGATAAAAAATGCCTTCGTGTAGACAAAGTGAAGAGGTTTTTCATCTTCCCTTCCGGAAGAATTTCCCATAGGAAAATACCCTTCAGGGATAAAAACCATTCCAGTAGGTGGTGTCGAGTTGGGTTGGCTGTATGTTGATAAGGGGAGATAGAGTATGAGGAAGGTGAGAAAAAAGCAGCTTAAGAATTTGGTTGATTTTGATCTGGGGTCTTCATTCATGGAAGTTTAAAAAAACTGATCCTTTTAACGAGGGATGCAGATACTCGAGTTTTAGTGTCAAGAGGAAGGTCAGATTCAATCCCTTCAATTTTAATCCATGCGTAGTGTCCATTCCAGCAATTTAGAGTAATTACCGTATTTCCATATTGGTCGTCTGAGTTATTTAGAAAGACGGGTGCCTTACACTTTTCGCAATAACCATGAATTTTCTGATTAGGTTCCTTAATCATAAAAGAAAGCGCTTAAGAAAAAAACTCAAAATAGGAAATCACTTAAAACATAAACCTGATTTTATGTTGAAATAGAAACTACAGCAAGTGAAATGTGTTCTGTGATTTTTAGTTGAGTAAATAAATTCATGCGAAAGTCAAGCTGATTTTATTGAAGGAGGTTATTAGGGGCGTGTTTTAAATAGAAAAATTTAATTTTTGTAAAAGATCTTTAAGCAGGTCCATCGGTAGTCCAATGATGTTTGAGTAGGATCCGCTATACCTTTCAATCAAAAATGATCCTTCTCCTTGAATAGCATAAGCCCCTGCTTTATCCATAGGTTCACCAGATTCGACGTAAGAATTGATTTCATTTGGAGTCAAAGCCTTGATGTGGACGTGAGAAATGCTGACCGCAGAAAAAATTTTTGAATGAACTACGGCAACGCCTGTAATCACTTTGTGTTCTTGCCCACTCAATTGTCTTAAAATTTGGCGAGCGTTTTCGGCATCAGCGGGTTTCCCGATAATTTTATTTTCTAAAACGACCATGGTATCTGCGCCAATGACCAAATTATTAGGATGATGTTTTGCGACCCAAGTGGCTTTTTTTCGACCCAATAACATTGCATTTTCTTCCGGAGAGAGATCTATGTCGCAAACCTCATCTATTTCACTCGGGACTATCCGAAAATTTTTAATGACGGTTTTAAGTAGTTCAATTCTTCTTGGAGATTGAGAGGCGAGGATGACGGGTATTCTTGGACTGTCCATTTCCGGTTATATTTCGAGGTTATTTAGTTCTGCGCTGGAAAATACAAACTATTTTAATTATGATGTATTCTCGACCATTTCAAAAAAAATCAAGTTTTAGGTTTGGTTGGTTTCGCATTTTAACAAAAACATAAACTGAAAAGGTTTAAAATTTAATTATGGCCGGTTCATCTTTTCAAATTCAGGTTAGACATATCCAGGTTGCAAGTAAAAAAGTAGCAGACCTATTGGCTGAGACGATTGGAGAGAGTAAGCCAGGCGTAGCTCAAGTCCAGTTATTGATGAAACTTGCCAAGAAATATAGTAACTGTTCCTCAAAAAATGACGACGGTAATCTTGGTTGGGTAGAGATGGGGTGGAATCCGGAAGATCCGCGCTCGCCACGAGGTGGCTTTAAGAAGCTCGAAAATGATGAACTTCATAACATTATTTGTAAGGCCTTAAATAAAAATGAAATACATCAGGGGAGGATTCACGGGCCCGTGCAAACCAAGCAGGGATACCACGTACTAATCATAGCCAACGAGTTTAAAACAGATCGGATTTTGTGATTTGGATGAGGGGGAAATGATCTTGCAAGATCCCGAGCTGCCAAACTCACCAATCTCCCTAAGTAAGACCAAATAATATTTTATTTAAAAAAGATTGAAGATTGTCTTAAACAAAATTGTAAGCGAAACAGCCACTAGAGCATCGAACCATGTAATGAGGGCAGGATTTACATGGTTCCTTGGCTTCGGTTTTTTCAAAAACGTTATTTAAGAATCTTGCGCCCATGCGAGCCGTAGCGATCGAGTTTACTTCTTTGAATTCACTGACGTTGCCTAATTGCATTTCATGAAAAGGAAAACAATTGAAGCAATCGCCTTTTGAATCTATATCCATTGGGCTACCATCTGCGCAACCAAAATAGAGATCTTGAGTTTTCCATTCATCAAGTTCGGGGACCTGTTTAAAGCCGTGAAAATAAAATCTTTGAACGAGATCGGTCTCGTCTGCCTCGATCTCGTCCAGAAAACAAGGTGGGAAAGAACAGTCAAATCTAAAGGCCATCTGTGGAAATCTTTTAAGGAGTTGAAACATTTTGCGACCTAGCTTTGGATAGTCCCTTATAGGTAGATAGACATTGGACTCACCTCCTACTATTGGGAAAGCCGGACTCACCCTAATGCGGTATTGTTGATCTTTTGGTAAACCCACCTTTTGATAAATTGAATCTATTTCTTCGCATTGCGTTTCTATATCTTGGTCTTTTGAATATAGATTCAGGCTAAAGGTAATGCTGTATCCGTTCTTACGCATCAACATTTCGGCAACTTCTCGACACCGTTCATGATTTTTTTCAGAAATATTATCAAGTGTCTGCCAGTTTAGTAACACGGAAAAGGTAATTTTTCTTTTGAGAGCCCCGTCACGTCCGATAACATTAACTAGTGTGTCCAGAACTTTGTCACCCATCAATCCATTTGTAAATAATCCGAGGGACGTATAAGAAGGCATAGCATCAAGCGTTTGGGTGAAAATATCATTGAACTGTGGGTGGAGGGTTGGTTCGCCTCCCATAAAATTGATAACAGGAGTATTTTTGATCTTAGGAAGTAGGTCGTTTATAAAATAGTCGAAATCCATAGATTTGCCAGGAGTCCGAACAGTCTCTTCCATGTACTCATCAGCAAAACAGTAATTACATTTTAGGTTACAGTAGCTGTTTAAAATAATGTTCATTTCAGTTCCGTAGGTATCAATACTCTTCTTTTCCAACTTAACGGACAATCCCATATAAGCCCAGACCAATCCTACATCCAATGAGAGTGGATAGAATCATAAGCTTACTGAAAAATCAAAAAACTGGCTTGTCAATATCCTATCACAATTCAAATGATTTCCATTAAATAGTAGGCAGATGCACTTTCTCAAGATCAAGGTTCGAATGTTTTTTTTCGTCGTATGATTTGAGAGATTCCAGCATGTACGACCATACGAAGCTCGAAGGGATAAGTTCGACAGACATTTACGAAAATTTGGATTGCCTGGTCTTTCGCTTCGGACTCATCTTCAGCAGTGCATTTCATCTCCCAGGTGGAACTCAGGGTGGGTATTTTTTCCAAGCCGTGCTCCTCAAGACGCATATCGATTTCTTTTTCCGCGTCTTCACTAATACCCTTTAGTTCGGTAGCAATTAAAACATTGTAAGTTTGGCTCAAGGTATTCCTCCATGATGGTTTCAATAACCCAATATGGTTTATAGTGTATAATAAGCCAGTTGGAATAAAAACTAGGTTGTAATATTCCTTAATTAGGTTGTAATCTTCCTCAATTTATTTACCTAACAACTTCCGGTTTTCCTTGTACTCCTTCCAGAACGATGAAAACGAAACTATATTTTGCGGGAGACCCTTCGGGCCCCATAAGGCACCTCTGATAGTTGCTGAGATAGGGTTTAATCACAATGGAGATGTCGACTTAGCTCGCGAGATGATAAGGTCGGCCGCACAGAATGGTGCTGATATTGTCAAACTGCAAACTTTTATCGGCAGCGAATTAGTTTCCAAAACGGCCAAGACTAAAGACCCCGACCAACCAGATCGTGAAATTTTTCTACACGAATTTTTCCAACGTTATCAACTTACCCAAAAAAACTACGAGACCTTGTTTGAATATTCCAATAAGCTAGGAACTCCTCTATTTTCAACACCCTTTGATGAGGGTTCGCTTGATATGCTGGTAGAGCTTGGAATGCCTGCTATCAAAATTGCGTCGCCTGACCTTACCTATCTTTCGTTTTTGAAACGGGCGGGAGGGAAAGGTTTGCCAGTTGTTCTTTCTACTGGCATGGGAACGAATGAAGAAATCGAAGCGGCCTTGAAGGCGATTCGGTTTACAGGAAATGAAAATATCATTCTATTGCATTGTGTTTCTAATTATCCCTCTCAATATTACGAGATGAACCTCGCTTGCCTGAAAGAAATGTCTTTGCGTTTCAAGGTTCCAGTCGGATTATCCGATCACACTAAAGATAATTTATCAGGAATAGTGGCCGCGTCTTTGGGTGCTGTGATGATCGAAAAACATTTTACGATTGATCGTAGCCTGCCGGGAGCGGATCAGAAAATTTCGATGGAACCCCATGAACTGTCTGCATTGAAAGAGGCAACGGTTAATGTTCAAAGTATTTTAGGAGACGGGGTGAAAAAAGTACAAGTTTCTGAAGAATCCGTAAAAAGGTCAGCTCGGCGCAGTTTAGTTGCCAGGATGGATATCAAATCTGGAACGACTTTAACTTCAGAAATGATCTGCTTGAAACGACCAGGCACAGGTATTCCCCCTGTGGATTTGGAACGAATCATAGGGGGAAAAGCAAAAACTGATATCCTCGCCGAACAGGTTATTACCTGGAAAATGATTCTGTAAAAAATCTTTTCAAAAACCTCTTATCAAATTACATGCTAAAGAATTTAGCTTTATTTTTAACAGCTCTTTTTTTGATGTTTGTTCTTGGAGAGTGGTTGTTTCCAAAGTTTCTAGGAAAACTTCCTCTGCGTTTATATGGTTCTATAGACAAAAACCTCCGAATTCTAGCGCAAAGTTCCAAGAAAAATACATTGCCTCATGAATACATCGCAATTGCGGGCGATTCTTATGCTGTTGGCGCGGGTGATTGGTTAGAGGAAATTCGTGGCACTAGTTTTTTTGGATCACCTAGCTATTCTCCAGCCCATTTGATTAATGAAAAAACAGGGATCGATGTAGTCTCTTTTGGGCAGGGAGGTGTTGGAAGTTTCGGGGGTATATGGAAAGAACCAATTACTCAATTTTTACACATAAATTCTGTAAAAAATTATCACCTTTCTCCGCCAAAGTATTTTTTAGTGTTTTTTTATGAAGGAAATGACATTTACGACAATGTTGGGTTTTTAAGGAAAAAACTATTTTCGATTAAAAAAGGATCTCTGAACAAGAAAACTGAATTGAATGAGGTTATAACTCCTTTAAATCGAGAGTTCCAAAAAGTCTTAGATGGTGACTATAGTGGAAGTCTTTGGAAAAACATGCTGTTCACTCGATCTCTTTCTCAGGGTATTTCGAACCTGGTTAAAGAGTTTGCCTTTTTAAACAAAAACCTCCCATTTTATTTTTCATTTCCCAAAACACCTATTAGCCTTGGGCTAATTAATGATGAAAAAACCCCACTTCCAATGCACTTGCAAGGACCGCCTCTATTTGGGATCAAAGAACCAGGTTGGAAATTTTCTCAAGCAGGCAAATTGACGAACCCGAGTGAGGAATTCCATATAACTGAAGGAGAATATAAATTGGGTTTGTTAATTTTTGAACGAGGGTTGGTTGTTCTAGCAGGGTTTTTCCCTCAAACAGAGATCAAAGTAGTATTCATTCCGTCTCCTTTATCTTCTTATAATTTGGTTTCCCAAAAGGTTTCGTATAGGGGGTATATGGAGTTCAAAAACCTTGAAGAGGTTGCTGTGATTAACAGAAGACATGCGGAATTGTGCGAAGCTATTCAGAGTATTTCTTTGGCCCGCAATATGTCATTTTTAAATACCACAAAGAGTCTCAGAAGGGCGGCGTCTTATGAATTTATACACGGCCCAATCGACTGGGATCATTTCAACAAAAAAGGTTATGAGGCATTATCCACTGATATCGCGGAAATGTTTCTTAAACCAGGTGGAGGAGTTAGAACAGATAATTGCGTTTATTAATAGAGTTTGATGGTGATCTGGGTTACCAAATTCGCGAACAAGCTATGATGAAGTTGACATAAAAGAAAAGATTCATCACCAACCTGTATTTATTGTTTGCAATAGTTTTCCTGTAATCGACATAACCCGGCAGCAATGCTTCCGAGGATACAATGGGTCAAAGCTGAGATAGCCCCTGGAACAGTTGCTAAAAGGTTAATATAGTAAAGAACTTAGCACGTCTTTTTCAAAGTTCAGCCCTATCATTTTTCCGCTTAAGATTTTCTTTTTAAGGCCAGCAACTGAATGTTATTCAATTCTTTTCAATACTTCCTGATATTTTTGCCAGCATCAGTTGCTCTTTATTATTTAACCTT
>JALPWY010000013.1 GCA_023271875.1 Nitrospinaceae bacterium
CAAGACCAATTTCTGATACGCTAGTCCTCGTTTCACTAAAATTTCTAAAATTCATTAAAGCTCTCCTGGTAACATGTTTTAATTCCACTTTTTTGTAAAATTAAATTGTTGGTAATTATTTTTTAATCCGATTACAGCATATCCATATCAAAGAATAGGAAGAGTTATTATAATGATAGTTTATTAAATGAGTGATCTAAAAAATATATTTCAATACCATAATAACTCGAAACATAATTATTATTCGTTTGCTCCCGGTCCAGGCTATATGGATTGGGACTCTCAACCAGACCCTTTCCGTAAATATGAAGGAGCAGATACTGTCAGCTTGAAGAAAATTCTGCAGACAGAAAGACCATTTTTTTCCGAAGCATTAAAGAGTTCTTTAATTGAAGCATCCCGGGTGAGCTTTGACTCTATTTCACAATTGTTTTATGACAGTTTGGCCATTTCAGCTTGGAAGAGCTATCAGGGAACGAAGTGGGCATTGAGAGTCAACCCATCAAGCGGTAACCTGCATCCAACAGAATCTTATCTCATTTCAGGCCCTATAGAGGGGCTTTCAAATTTACCGATCATTTCCCATTACTCACCTTTAAGCCACAGCTTGGAAATTCGGGCTAATTTTCCAAATGAGGTTTGGGCCAAAATGGTGAAAGGATTGCCTGCTGATATGATATTTATAGGATTGAGCTCTATTTACTGGCGTGAAGCTTGGAAATATGGGCTGAGAGCGTTTCGTTATTGTCATCACGACTTAGGCCATGCAATGGCAGCAATCAATTTTTCCTGTGCTTGTTTGGGGTGGCGAGCTAACTTGGTGGATCGTTTTTCAACTAAGGATTTGGAATGTATTCTTGGGTTAGTTCATACGAATGAGAATGAAGTAGAGGTCCCAGATTGCTTAATAGCTATTATCCCGAATCAAGAGTCCTCAAAAATTAATATCAATAAGCAATTCATCGCCGATGATTTTTTAAAATTAATCTGGCACGGGATACCGAATACTTTAAGTAGTGATCATCTTGAGTGGAAAGGAATACAAGAGGCTTCCAAAAGCTGTGAGAAACCCTTTACTGAAAGTCACTTAAACTTGGAAAGAGAGTTAGAGGTGTTATCTGATCTTCTCGATGACGATACCTATCCTCTCCAAAAAGCTATCCATCAAAGAAGAAGTGCAGTGTCAATGGACAGGAAAACAAGAATCGATCGGAAGACATTTTATCAGTTTTTAATTAAAACTAATCAGCAGTTAAATCCAGCGCCATTTCAATCTTTTCCTTGGGAGCCACAAGTACATTTAGGATTGTTTGTTCACAGAGTGAATGATCTTCCAACCGGTTTATATTTTTTGGTAAGGAATAAAAGCCACTTAGAGGAACTGAGGAAAAATTTCAAGAAAGAGTTTTTATGGGAAAAGCCAGATTTTTGTCCAGCAGATTTAGATTTATTTTTGCTTGAACAAGGCGACTATCTAGGCGCATCAAAGTCTGTCTCTTGTGGGCAGGATATAGCAGGAGATGGGTGCTTCAGTCTTGGAATGATCAGTGCCTTTGAAAAACCTTTAACCCAATACGGTTCTTGGTTTTATCCGAGGTTGTTTTGGGAATGTGGCGCTATTGGACAAGTATTATATTTGCAGGCAGAGGTCAGCGGTATTCGAAGTACCGGTATTGGATGTTTTTTTGACGATCCAGTTCATGGTATTTTGGGGATCGAAGATATGAGCTACCAATCTTTATATCACTTTACTGTAGGTGGACCGGTTGAAGATAAAAGGCTGACCACACTCCCTCCATATTAGAGTTAAAAAAACTGCTTTAAATGTGAACTAAGGTAAAAAGCATCCAATTACCAACAGTTTGTTTGTTTCTGTTAAAGAAGTATAAAAACTTATCTACGATTCCTTTTTAAAGAATGTCCCTTTGATCATTAGGTATGCAGGGCGGTTTCCAGGTTTATGTATCTTCGGTGTTCCTAGCTTTTGCTTACATTGGTAACATTCAAGCAGAGGGATTTCTAATTTTAACTTTGGGTTCTTAAACTGCTTAAAATACTCAGGTTCTAAAATTTGTTTAACATAAATGCGAATGAGAGAGCCAGAGCCTTCTTTTCGGTAGCGTAAAATAAATCCATTGCATTGGCTACAAAATATGCTGAAAGATCGGCTTGGCATATAAAAGATTAAGTTAGAAAGGGAAGCATTTTTAGATATAGGCTGAGGTATTTAAATCAAGATACAAATTAAAAAAATGGAAGTGTTAGAGTTTGCTATCTAATTGAAAAATTTTGAAATGGTTGAGGTAAGTTTTAATCTTCACTTGGGTTCATTAGGGTTCAATGCAAGACTGAATGCCCTTTTCTAACCTTTCTTTATTAAGGTTTCGACCAATAAAAACCATTTTATTTTCTTTAGGCCTATTATTCCATGCAATATCGAAACGGCCTTCGAATAACATATAGACACTCTGAAAAATATAACGTTTGTCTGAATTATTGGCATTGAGGATACCTTTAGCCCTAAATACGTCCATTCCTTCCATTATTAACAACATCCTTAACCAGTGGTTGAATTTATCAGGGTCAATGGTGCCAGGACAAGCAATTGAGACAGAGGTTATGTCACTTTCATGTTCATGGTGGTTATCGTGAAGGCCATGTTCAAGGAACTCATTGTCTGAAAGATTAACGTTACTAAGATCAAAACCACCAATGTCTATTAGATGATTTAGATCTATTTGCGCATTTTTAGTGTTAAATAGTATTGCAGTGGGATTAATGGCACGAACATGATTCTCTAAATTTTTTAATTCTTCTTGGGATACTAAGTCAGACTTATTAAGAAGTAGGACATGTGAGAAAGCTATTTGTTCCCATGCGACCTCAACATCTTTAAGATGGTTCCAGGCATTTTTAGAATCAATTAGTGTAATGATGCCATCTAAAAAAAGTGATTGATTGATTTCATTTTCTAGGAGAAATGCTTGGGCTACTGGACCAGGAGAAGCGAGTCCTGTTCCTTCGATAACTACGTAATCAAATTTATCTTGACGATTCATTAACCGATTTAGAGTTTCAATTAGATCGCTTCGCACCGAACAACAGATACAGCCATTTTTCATTTCAAATATTTCATCACTTTTCCCAATGAGAAGATCTGAATCAATATCCGTATCGCCAAACTCATTTTCAATGACAGCAATTCGCTTCCCATGTTTATTTTTAAGTATATGGTTAAGAAGCGTAGTCTTTCCGGAGCCTAAGAAACCAGTCAATAAGGTAACGGGAATAAGTTTTTCTTTAGGTGAGCTCATGTAGCTATATTCATAGAGAAAGATTATTTAACTTGGTTGAATTATAGAGTTATATAATCCTATATAGTAGAGTGCAATTCAACGTGTGAGTTTAATAATAGGATTCATTAAGCGAAATTTTTACTTGAGATATTTTTTCTAAATATATTTAAGGCAAGAGCATAATTATTTTTTGGAGGTAATGTGTGGCTGATAAAAGATACCTGTTGCAGTTTAAAGCAGCTACTGGATTTAAAGTAGTATTGGAATTTGGTGGGGAGGAAGAATTGAATCAAAATATTGAGAGAGTCAAAGAGGCTGAGCTGACATGGGAGAGGCTCCCAAGTTTTAATTTAAATTTTGATCAAGCTGACTTATTTATGGACATGAGAAGTCCAGAGTGTATAGAACAGTTTGATTTAGAAGATTGGTTGTAAAGGCCAGTAATAAATTGTTTGACAGGCTACATTTTATAGATCATTAAAATAAAGCCGAGAATTACACTGAACGCAACCATCCAAGCCATGAATTTCAACATTATTTAGTGTTTTTTATGAGGTAAGTTTTAAGTTAAATAAAATAACCAAGTAGAAAATAAAATATATCTTGAGTTTTTTAACTAAAGGATTGATGAAAATTAATTCAGACTGAATATAGGCAGGTCGTTAGATTTTGTTCTTTGGAGGATTTTCTCGACAGCGCACCCAGGAAGGACTTTTTTGGATAACTCGATTCCATCGCGTAATTGGAGTGCCTCAGCTAAATTTAAAGGTCGTTTTCTTAACGGCCATTTTTGAGTCGGGGCCATAATATTGATTTTATAACAAGCTATTTATTATAGGAGATTTATAAATTATAAATTATACATTTGTTAAATTCAAGATTTTAAAAATGTATTTAAAGAAATTATATTTCTAGGCATTCAAAAGAGCTAGTCCCGGTTTTTATAATCTTTGGAATCAGAAAAATCGGTATCGGTTGTGTCTGCCCCACTAAAATCAGCGTCAGTGAGAATAGCATTTGAGAAGTTTGCATCCACTAGTTTCGTCCCGGCTAGGTTGGCTTGCGATAGATTTGCTTTAGAAAAATCAGCATGCTCTAGGTCTGCCCTGTGAAGATTGGAGTCTTTGAGATTAGCCTGATGGAATATTGCTTTTGTAAGTTTTGCTCCGGATAAGTCACTTCCCTCAAGGTTGGCATTTTTTAAATTAGCATTTCTAATATCAGCACCTGTTAGAAATGAGTTTTTAATTTCCGCGTTTTCCAGAACTGATTCTGTTAAATCAGCACGGCTTAAATCAACCCCTGTCAATTTTGCTCCGGTAAAATCTGCCCCCTTCATATTTCCTCCGCTCAGGTCGGCTCCTGAAAGATCAACGCCTGCAAGTTTTCCTTTGCTGATGTTTGCTTTAGTTAGTTGAGCTTCTTGTAATGATGCATCATTCAGCTTTATTCGCCCAAGGTCTGCTCCGTCTAATTCAACCTTCTCAAGTTTAGCGTTCGTAAGATCGGCTATATTGAGATCTGCTTCTTTTAAATTTGAGTTAAGTATGTGAGTGCGCCTTAGAATAGCTCCTCCAAGTTTTGCCCTCAAAAGATTTGTTCCTTTAAGTGTTGCATCTGAAATGTCTGCTCCGGTTAGGTCAGCACGGGTTAAGCAAGCATCAGTAAAGTCAGCCTTTACAAGTTTTGAACCTTTGATCTGTGCTCTATTGAGATTGGTGCCTATGAATTTCGATTCAAAGAATACAGCCATGCTTAGCCTAGCATCAGTGAAGTCAGCATTTTTTAAGTTAGCGCCGCTTAATTTAACTCGGTTAAAATCAGCTCCTACGGCTTTTACATTGGTTAATTCAGATCGACTAAAATCAGCTAAACCACATGTAACTTCATTCAGGTTTGCGTTAGTAAGATTCGATTCGATTAATTTACACTTTCTTAAATTAGAGCGTTCCAGCATTGCTTCGCTTAGATTTGCTCTGTTGAGTGTGCTTCCTTCAAGGTTAGCGTCCTCCAGAATTGCTTGACTGAGATTAGCATCTGAAAGGTCAGCTTCTGACAAGTTTGTGTCGTTTAAACTTGCATTTTTTAGATTGGTTTTTCTTAGAGAGGAATTAGATAGGTTAGCCCTATTGAGAGTTGCTTTTGTAAGGTTTGCGTTTTGTATACTGATACTCAGAAAATTAAGATCTGATAAGTCGAGTTCTGAAAGATCACAATTATCAAGAGATGGGACTGGGGGGTGGTCTACCTCATCCTGTGATTCTTCGTCTAGAGGAGTAACTTCTGTAAGAGCTTCCTCGTCAGTTTCATCTTCTTTTTCTTTATCAGAATTTTGAGAGTTATTGTCCACTCCTTTCTCCAGACTATCATCGTCTGTCTCGGGCGGATTTTCTTCTACATCTTCATGGGCTTCTTTGACAGCTTTGTATGCAGCGAATTCCTCAAGTCGTTCTTCCACTTCTTCGCGCGTCATTTTTGCCATTATTGATTTCTCGTTTCAAGTGAGATTTCGATATCGCGGATTCAATTGTAATGCAGTGAATCGTTTTAGGTAGTTTTTTTAGTACGTTGATTTAAGGAGAAACAATAGCCTAGGTCTAGGGATAACGCAAGTCTTTAGGGATAAAAATTAGGTGATTAGTGATTATATCAATCATTGGCCTTTGTTTTGCTATGAATTTTAGGATAGAAAGTTTGAGATGACCTTATTTAAAGTTTTCTTGTATGATTTTAAATGAATGCTCTACACTGTTAACAATTCATTATCTCAAATAATTTGCCCGAAAGTTTTATAGATTGAGAGGTTGCTTGTGAATGAGGCGAGGTCGACATTGCTATATAATGGTGAGTGCAGCTTTTGTGTTTGTTGGGTCGAGTGGTTGAAGGCAATAACAAAGGATCAAGTTGAGTATTTATCTTTCCAATCATCGCCCGAACGGTTCCCAAAAATTCTAATTGAGGATTGTCAACGTTCGATTCATTGGATTGATCTAAAGGAAAATGTGTTTAAAGGGGCAGAAGCAATTTTTAGAATTCTAGCCTGTGTTCCTGGGAGAACCTGGCCCCTATGGATGTATGAAAATACTCCTGGTTTTGCTTTAGTTGCCGAGCGTTTTTACCAAATGGTTTCTAAAAACAGAAAGTTTCTTAGATTTATTTGTTGATCATGCTCTCAATTGATAGAAAAAAATCTTTGTTAATTTTGACCGCTAGTCATTAATTAATTTGATTTGGTACAATCGATTATTTCTAGGAAGAAGAGATATGGATCTGGAAGATGAGTTAGGTGATATTTTGGAAAAGGCTCGAGATGGTAAAAGGTGGAGTCAGGTTGACTTGGCAAAGTCAACGGGAATATCCATAGAAGATATTGTGCGCATTGAAAATTACGAGTTGATTCCAGAGGAAAAGGTTATTTTTAAAATAGCCAATGCCCTTAATTTACATGGTCCTTCTCTGGCTGCTATTGCTGGTGGTAAATGGACCCCAAAAGAGACAACTGTAGACCCTGGCCATTTCGATATCATTTGTCTCAATGTGTTTATGGGCAGTTACCCAGTAAAATGCTATTTGCTGATTTGTCGAGAAACTCGCGAAATGGCGGTCATAGATACCGGTGCTAATCCGGAAGTAATAATAAAAAAAACTTGCGCATTAGGTATTAAACCAAAAATGATTTTGTTGACTCATACACATCCGGATCATGCTGGGGGTTTGGCCCAATTGGATAGAGAGTTTGGATGCCCCACCTGGGTTGATAAAATAGAACCACGTCCCTCTGGGAGTCGTGACTTGCGTATAATAGAGGGGGGCGATTCAATTATGTTAGGCAAGTTAAAAATCGCGACTATCCCTACCCGTGGTCACACCCCAGGAGGAATTTCTTTCAAGGTAAACCATTCCGTTTTTTCAGGGGACGCTATTTTTGCTGGTTCTATGGGACGCGCCAACTCTTCTTGGATGGGTTTGTTCGATTCTATTACTAAAAATTTATTAACACTGCCCGAGAATACGCGGCTATACCCAGGACATGGCCCTGCCACGACTGTGGGTGAGGAAAAAATGCACAACCCATTCTTTTGCGACAAAGTTTTCCAATAGATACGTCTTTATTTCGAATTATACTTCGCTAACCCCCTTCGTCTTTTTTCGCATTTTGCATTGCCTGGAATGAATTTTATATTTTTCCTTTAGTTTGTTCTGGTCTGATAGCTGTGGTAGTCTCATGAGACGGTCAATTTCCCCAAAATTAATCCTCAAATGAAAAAAACTATTTACTACTTCTTTTTTGTGGTTCTGGCTTGGGCTATTGTAGGTTGTCCTAACTCAGGTCAGATCCGTAAAAAGATGCCTCGTTTGTTTACTATTAATTTTGTTATGGAAACAGGCGCTGAACCTTCTTTTATGATATCTGAAGATTTTAATCGGGATGGGGAAATAGATTTAGTGGTTACCAACAGTGGAGACAACACCCTATCCTATTTTAAAGGGAATGGGGATGGGACATTTAAAAATCAGATAATTATGAAAGCAGGTGAAGACCCCATTTGTGTTGTCACATCAGATTTTAATAATAATGGTTACCTCGACCTTGCTGTTTTGAACTATAGAGATCAGACTATTAGTATTTATTTTAATTCTCGGTTCGGGAACTTTAAGAAGACAAGAATAACTTTAAGGCCAGGGAAAATTCCCATTAACATGGTATCAGGGGATTTTAATAGAGATGGGATTAATGATCTTGCCGTTACCATGCGTTACCATAAGGTAATGATTCTTTTGGGAAAGGGTAAGGGACGCTTTAAGAATCCAGTACCAATTAAAGTAAAAGGACAGCCAACAGCGATTGTTGTAGGTGATTATGATAAGAATAAGATTGTTGATATTGCGGTTGCATTAGCAGGGTCGAGTAAAACTGGGGTGCAAATTTTGTGGGGTGTAGGCGACGGCACTTTCGAACCCTCAAATATTATTAAAGGAGGTGGACAGCCGCTGACACTTGCGAATATAGACGTCGATAATGATGGCTATGACGACCTTGTTTCATCAAGCAATGTTCTTCATTCAATGACTTTAATTCGAAATAATAGAAACAAAACGTTCACAACCCTCAAAGACTTTGCTTCCGGATCTTTCCCGAAATTTGTAGCAGTTGCTGATTTTACTGGGGATAGTAGGGCTGATTTAGCGGTGTCTAACTCAACAGATGATTCAATAACTGTCTCCCTTGGGAGGGGTGACGGAACCTTTACGTGGCCCCCCATTGCTCATGCCGTGGATGAGCATCCCCAAGGAATTGTTGTGGGTGATTTTGATAATGACGGGTTGATCGATATGGCCGTTACATGTAGGGATAAGAATTTAGTGAATATTCTTTTGAAAAGAAATATCGTTGATCCTAAACCTGATAATCCAGTTCAACCTGTTTTCGAAGTTAAACAGGCGGCATAATCTAAAAAATCTGAGAGATACAATCCTCACACTAGGGCCATAGGATCTTCCTTTTTTTCTTTGATCACGAAAACATTTCCTTCAGGGTAAACTCCGAGGATCACTTTCGGTTCAATGCTTAGAGCGACATCTAAAACATTGCGGTATCCTTCCAAGTGATTGTTGGCCATAGGTAAAAGAACGTATTCGTATGCTTTACTTCTGAGTTGTTCCATTAAATGGGGTTCGATAGTTTCTAGAGAGAAAAACCCATCACCATAATTATAAATACGATCAATTCCTGAGTTTGATTCTAATTCTTCTACTATCGCTTTTTGCCCTAGTAGGTCCACGTTTAACTTTCTATATTGGTTCATCGCAGTAATAATAATTTGAATCATCCATAGTCTTGCGCTTCTTAATACAAGGACAGTAGAGTTTTGAGGGATAGACTTGAACGAGTCTTTTGCAATACCCATGAATGTTTTTGCGCCAATTTTTGCCTTCCCACGATCAAAAGCATCTAGGGCTTCGTGTTGTTTTTTTTGGATTTCCTCAGCGCGGTAATTAGGGTATTCAACCACTACATGCCCATTACCATCAAAATTATCATTGGTTACCTGGGTCTTGATTAGATTTTTTTCAATACAGCTATTATAGAAATCGGTTCCTGGTTGAGGTGTGTTGATAGAAACTTGTACTTCCTGCATCAAACCATTACTTGCCAGTTCGTAGACAAGGTCAACCGTTTTCTGGTCTTCCTCAGGAGAAGATCCAAGTCCTCCAACACTTATAGTTCCGTAAAACAGCATACCTATATTTTTCCCAAAATTTAGAATAGAGCGTAATTTTTTAATGTCGTGTTTTTTTCCAAGGGTCATTTGTTCTGCTACGTAGTCACTTCCTGTTTCGATACCAAAGCGGATCTTATAGTATCCAGCAGATTTCATTTCGACGAGGGCTTCTTCATCAAGTGAAATATATTCACACATTGCTTCGTATTTTAAATCGTCGAGTCCAGATTTTTTGATCGCCTGCGAAAGTTGGATGTTGAAATTTTTTTGAATATTATGCGTTTCTTCGTCGAAAAAAACTCCTTCCATTTCAGGGTACTTATCTTTTAATTCTTTGATTTCTCTAATTATGCTGTCAATATTTCGTGGTCTCCAGTTTAGTTGATCATAGTATAACGTTGCAGCAGCACAAAAATTACAGCGTCTTGGACATCCACGAGATCCATACATTTGAATTTGTCTAAAGCGGCAGTTTGGTTCATGGTAATCTATTCTTCGGACATCATCATCCTCTGGAAATGGTAAGAGGTTGATGTCGGGAAGTTCGCTTCTTGAGTTGGGGTAAACTCCGGGAATAATTTTTGGATCTTTACCTCGGACAAGATCCAATACTGCAAATTCATATTCGCCTACACACACAAAATCTGCTACCTCCAGCACTTCTTCAGGGTTGGCCATAGGGTGTTGGCCAGTCATAATTACTTTTGTTTTGAATTCTTTTTTAATTGCTTCCGCAAGGCGTAGGTCCTCTCTGATTGTACGAGTCGAACTTTCCATTACCAACCAGTTTGGTTTCTCTTCCCGCAATCGTTGAATATAAGTATCAAAATCCCAAGCGTTTAGAACACCGTCTAAAAACTTAATTTCATGATTAGTTTCTCGTTTCAAAAGCGAGGATGTGTAGGCTAATTCCCAAGGATAATAACTACAGTTGGTATGGTTTTTTACTCCCAGAGACCATCGTGATGGGACGTGCACCATGTGGTAACCGTTGGTATCGACGCCGACCGAATTAGCAATGACAATTTTCATTTTTAAGCTTCCTTTTCCGATCAGGGCTAAACTTTTTGGTGAACTCCTGGTGTAATACCGTGAATTCTTGAAGGTTCTGTGTGTTGAGAAAGACCTACATTTTTTTTCTGTTTTTGGGAGGGGTCCTTGGAGGAAGTAGTTGTAAATATTTTACGGATAGGCCACTCTAATAAAAACCCTAATGTGATAAATGCAAATAGAACAATTGTAGTAAATGCATTTATAACAAACCAAGTAAAGGAGGTTTTTTCGAGAAAATATTTTTTGAGTACTCCCCATCCGTTGAACTCAATAAATGTTCCTCGGACATTATATCCTCGAATATTCTTTGCTCCAGAAAGCCAAGCCAGAAAATCTATATTGGAATATCCTATGCCATGATCAATATTGTAGAGTGCTATTGCGAGATCAAACTGGCCAAAGCGTATTTTTCTTATTACCTTATTTTTAAGGCTAAATATACTCATGCGGTTGATAGTGCCGGCGGAGATCATAGCGTCGACGTTGGGATTATTTTCTAGATTTTTTCGAGCAGTCTCAGGGGCAAGGACAGTAATTTTTGAATTTGGAAACTCGTTTTTTAGAGAGTTTATGATAGTGTTTAGCGTGTTGGCTGCAGACCTGATAAGAAGAATTTTTTTAGGCCTGGTGGTATCTTTCATGAGTAATAGCGTAGTTTTAATTTGTTGATGAAAAAAATACCCCGAAGCGGAGCTAAAGCTCCGCTTCGTTCGTTACCGAAGGTGTGATCGTCCCTGATCGCCCGGGTTTTCCAAATCGAATACTTTCCCTTCAATATTAACTGCAACCATTTTTTCGATTCCAATTCGTCTCGCGATAGCTTTTACATCAGCATATCCGTTGCCAGACATATTATGGTAAGGAATGACCCCCAAGGAATACTTCCGTTTGGATAGATCTTGTAGTAGGGGGTGAGGAAATAGGTCATTATTAAAGTGCCCATCTCCATATAGAAAAACATCGTCTACATAATTATTTGATTTAAGCTCATTGGTTACTGCGTTTTGCCCTAGTACCGAGATTCGACTATCTTGATATTGTTCGTGTAGGGATCCTAGGATGTCATTGACTTGTTTCATACGGGCAGTGCGAAAAAGAAGAATTTCGCGTGTTGAATTGATTTCAATGGAGTTGAAATTATCTTTTGCCGTAGATGTATAACGATTGTTGAACCCTTTTTCGTATAGCTTCTCAGCTTCTCGAAAATTTTTCATAACCATCTCGGCTGGATATTGTGGGTTGTCAACTACACAATGGTTGCCACCATCAAAATGTTTCCAATCAACATTACGCAGGTATCCTTTTTGCTTCATGCGATTGTAGAACGGCGTTCCAGGTTGAGGTGTGCTGATGGAAAGTTGAAATCTCCACAATAATTGCCGGTCAAGCAGATCATTCATGAGCGCTAGAGTTTTTTTGTCACATTCATCAGTTGAACCTTCACCGCCAAAAGTAAATGTCCCGTAAAATTTTAGCCCTATATTAGTGCCGTGTTCCATGAGTTGTTTGAGGCGCGGGACATTAAACTTTTTCATTAAATCCATCCCCTGTGCGGCTTTTTCTCCAGCAGTTTCAATGCCGAGTCTTATCATATAATATCCAGCACTTTTCATTGCATCGAGTACTTCCTCATCCATTGGCCACTGCCCGCACATGACATCATATTTCAGGTCATCAAGGCCATTCTGTCGAATGGCTTTGGTTAGTTCGAGCATATATTTTTTACTGCCGTTATGAACTTCTTCGTCAAAGAAGATGCCCTCCAATTGCGGGTACTTTTCTCTGAGGGTTTGCAATTCATAAACGACGTTTTTTGGATCTCTTGATCGCCAGTTGGGATGCGCGTAGGAAATATTCCCGCATACACAGAAGCTACATGACAATGGGCATCCACGTGAGGCATAGGCTTGAATTTCTAAGTATTCGCTTGAAGGTTCGCCAGGTATACCGTAAGCCAGTCTGGAAACGTCGTCGTCTTCGGGTAATGGTAGTTTGTTAACATCGAGAGGAGAACGCAAGGCATTGGGATACAAGCCTAGAATATCGTTTGGGTCTTTACCTTGAAGAATCTCGAGGATGGTCATTTCGTACTCGCGAAGAACTACATAGTCAGAATACTTACTGACTTCTTCGGGGAAGGTGGTGGCATGTGGTCCACAGATAATAAACTTTGTTCCAAATCTTTTCTTGAGTTCTTTTGCGAACTGACTGTCAGCATTGATCGTCCGCGTTGCGCAGTCCATGATCAGATAATCCGGGCTAAAATCGGATACCTTTTCAACAAAGGCGCCATGATCTAGTTTATCTAAGCACCCATCAAAAAATCTCACCTCGTGGTCAGTATCACGTTTAAGTATAGAGGAACAATAGGCCAGTTCCCACGGGTAGTAGGTGAAAATATTTAAATCCTTTGTGCTGTTGGTCCAACGACTGGGGGAGTGGATCATTGCATATCCATCAGCATCAATACCAACAGAATTACAAACAGCAACCTTCATCAAAACCTCGCTTGGTATGAGTTAATATTTTTTGACTAGGATCTTCCCGCACTGATCCGAGAGCTCCTGAAGTAACACAGGGCATACCTTCTTAATCGTTGCAAGATGGATCTCCTTTCAAGGCCTGACACAAATTTTGTGCCGGTAGGGAGTCAGCAAAAAGCCGTCACCGCTTGGGCCAATAAAGTCTATGTCTCATAGCGGTTAAAATCAAATAAAACTTAACCGACTTGTTTTAAGAATATGAATTCTAAAGCTTTATTTTGTTTGTGTTTATGGCAGTTTGATGGATAGCTTGATGAAACTTGATACGTTGAGGTTAGCATGAATCCGGGGTGATGGTTTCATTCCTTGACATCACTTTGAGTGCTTGCAAGTATGGCAGGCTATTTTATAAAAGGTTTTACATTAAACTCTTGGTATCTAAGCATCAGGATAACTAATTATGAGCGGTCAAGAAAAAGATGTAGCTGAAGAGGATAATGAAAGTAGATTTTTTTCACGTCTAAAATTGGGACTCAAGAAAACCCGTGACAGTTTTGCAAGTGGAGTTATTAGGGTAGTGAGTGGCCCTATGGAATTGGGACCTGAATTATGGCAAGAGTTGGAAGAGATTCTATTATCCGCAGATATGGGTGTTCCCACAATGACTTGGATCATGGAGGCATTAAAAAAAGAAGTACGTGAATCACCCGGTATCGAAAAAGGAGAAATTGTAAAACTCTTGAAAGAACTTCTTTTAGATATTTTAGAGGGAGTCCAGGTAAACACAACATACCCGTCAGAACGTCCTTGCGTAATTATGGTAATTGGAATTAATGGATCAGGAAAAACAACTACCATAGGTAAGCTGGCTGCTAGATATAAAGCGCAAGGAGATCAGGTTATGCTTGCAGCGGGCGACACATTTCGCGCGGCAGCGACTGAACAATTGCAGGCTTGGGCTAAACGTGTAGATGTTCCCTGTGTGAGCCAAAAAAGCGGGGCTGACCCCTCTGCTGTGGCATATGATGCCATTCAATCTGCCGTAATAAAGAAAGTCGATAGGGTTTTCGTTGACACAGCAGGGCGTTTACAAACTAATAAGAATTTAATGGAAGAGTTAAAGAAGATAAAACGTGTTGTTAAAAAAGTTGTCCATGCGGCGCCCCATGAGACCCTTCTGGTCCTTGACGCTTCTATAGGACAGAATAGCTTGTCTCAGGCGAGATTATTTAAAGAAACGCTTGATGTCGACGGGATTGTGATGACGAAGTTAGACGGCTCAGCTAAGGGAGGGGTATTATTTAGTATTGCTCGAGAGCTAAAATTACCAGTTCGGTTTATAGGTGTTGGCGAACAGGTTGATGATCTGCAGCCTTTTGATCCAAGATCGTTCGTAGATGCTCTGTTTGATTAGTTTTTTTCAGGTTGTGGTGTTGTTTTTATCCATCAGCCATATAAAGCTAAAAACTATAGCCATGTCAGTCAAATTTATTAATCGTCCCCTTATTTATACCTTCTTCGAAGGATCGAGTTTCCCGGGTCAATATTTTGCTTAGTAGTAGAAGCCCTATCAAGTTTGGGATAGCCATCAGCGCATTCATTGCGTCAGAAATGTTCCATACAATCTCCAATTCAAAGAGTGCACCCATAAACACAAAAAGTACCCATGCATATCTATAAAGACCTACCCACTTTTCTTTAAAAAGGTATTCAAAGCACTTTTCGCCATAATACTCCCACGCCAATATAGAAGAAAAACCAAAAGTTACTGCGCTTGAGCTGACAATGATGTTCCCCCATTGCCCAGGCAAGCCACTTGAAAAAGCTTGAATGGTTAAGGCGACGCCTGTTTCTCCTGAAATCCAAACGCCCGAAGAACTTAAAGCCAGTGCGGTAAGGGAGCAAATAATCAGTGTATCTAAAAAGGTTCCTGTCATGGAAACGAGGGCTTGTTTTCCCGGATGGTTGGTCCTTGCAGCAGCTGCAACAATAGGAGCACTACCCATCCCGGACTCATTTGAAAAGAGTCCACGTGCTACACCGAAGCGAATGGTTTGCGCCAGAGTGGCCCCAACAAATCCGCCGGTAGCGGCTGTTCCAGTGAAAGCATGTTCAAAGATCAATGCTACTCCAGAGCCCAGATGAGATAAGTTATTAAGTATTACAATGGTGGCTCCAATAAAATAAATTAAAACCATTAGAGGTACGAAATAACTTGCGACATCGGCAATTCTTTTTATTCCTCCTATTATTACCATTCCGGTCAGCAAGGCTAAAATGATTCCCACCAAAAAATTACTGGTTCCTAGCGTTACGGATAGGGCGCGTGCCGTGGTATTTGATTGAATCATATTACCAATGCCAAATGCGGCTAAGGCCCCAAAAATAGCAAAGCAAGTGCCAAGCCATTTTTGTCCTAAACCGTATTCAAGGTAATACATTGGGCCACCAGAAATTTCACCATGTTCATTAATATGACGATATTTGACAGCTAAAAACCCCTCTGAATATTTGGTAGCCATTCCTACCAATCCAGTTATCCACATCCAAAAAATTGCGCCTGGTCCTCCCAATGCGACTGCCGTGCTCACGCCAGCAATATTCCCCATACCAACCGTAGCTGCTAAGGCGGTCATTAATGATCCAAAATGTGAAATATCCCCTTCTCCGCCTCTCTCTTTAGAGAAGGTTAATCGAAACGCGTATGTAAGGTTTCTGATTTGAATCCCACTAAGAGAGATGGATAGCCACACTCCAGTTCCCAACAGAAGAATCAGAAGCCAGGGTCCCCACATGAGTTTTGCAAATTCGGCAAATAGTGAATTCATCTATCGATCCTGTTAGTCAAGAATAATCCTTGATTAAACGGTAATAGACTGAGGAAAATGGAGGCACCGGGCGGACTCGAACCGCCGATAAAGGTTTTGCAGACCTCTGCCTTACCACTTGGCGACGGTGCCTGAAATGTGAATCTAGGATAAAAGAGAGGAAAAGTGGAGCGGGAGAAGGGGTTCGAACCCTCGACTTCAACCTTGGCAAGGTTGCACTCTACCACTGAGTTACTCCCGCGAATATCTAATTAAATAAGTGTTTACAGGGACCTCATTATATTTTCCTTAATGGGTTTGTCAAATTCTATTTTTTAAGGAAAGGTGATTCTGTTCCTGCGACAATGCGGCGAATATTTTCGTAGTGTTTGTAAACTATCAGGACTGCGATTCCTAAAGACATGTACTTGTATGGGAACGGTGTTTCAAAAAACATAGCAAATATTGGTAAAGCTATCGCTGCAATAATAGAGCTGAGAGAAACATACTTTGAAACCCACAAGGTGAAAACAAATACTGCCACGGCCCCTAATGTTTCTATCGGCATTACATACAAATGAACACCTAGTCCTGTAGCAACACCTCTTCCACCTTTAAAATTCAAGAAAACTGAAAATAGGTGGCCAAGGAAAACCATGATCCCTGCTCCGGCAATCGTAAAAGGGTCGTCTGAGACCCATGAGGCCATAGCTACACCCAGTAATCCCTTAAGCGTATCTCCCAACAGGGTTAAAGCCCCTGCTTTTTTACCTAGTATTCTAGTAACGTTGGTTGCACCTATATTTTTACTACCGTGTTCACGCAGATCAATGTTTTGATTGCGGGCAAGTAAAACTCCAAACGGGATAGAACCAAGAACGTAGGCAAAAAACCATATAGAAATACTTATTAGCATTTAAAACAAGTTATTTAGAATTCGTTGCTTTGTGTTGGTTGTTGGCCAAGACTCTGGGCTAGAATTTTAGAAAATTTTAGACCTCGGTGCATTTTTACAGCTTGTTTGATAGGTAGCTTGACTGCTCCTGCATACGAAGCAAGTGAGTGGACTATAGCCTGTTTGATCCACCAAACAGCGTAGGTGATAAACTTTACTTCACGTGAAGGATCAAACCTCTTGGCAGCTTGAATGATGCCGATGTTCCCTTCTTTAATTAAATCCTGCCGGGAGAGTCCACATCCACGGTACTTATTAGCTATTGACGCAACATATCTCAAGTTTCTTTGAACTAGTTTTTGGAGCGCCGCAATGTCACCTTCCGCTATCTTATGGCCCAATTTACACTCTTCATCGCGAGTCGGTGGTTTGATTTTACTGATTTCACTCATATAGCGAGTTAAAGCGTCGGGACGTGAACCTGTATTTAAGTTTTCCCCATTTGATTTTTGGAATTTTGTTTTGACAGTCATCAACATCGTTATCTTATTAACGTAAAGCTGTAAGCCTCTTTTTTGCTTTAAGCATGAACCGGCTTCTAGGATATTCTCTGGTAAACTTCTTATAAAGTAAACGTGCTTCCCTGAAGTTTTGTTCATAAAAATTCGATTCTGCGATAAGAAACGCTGCCTCATCAAAAAATTTTTGTTTTGCGTGGTTATCTAGAAGACTTTTGAACCTGGAAATGGCCGAAAGGTAAGCCCCTGTACGGTAATAGAATTTCCCGATCTCTAGAACATTTTTTGCTAGATTAAAATCGCATTCATTTTTTTTTTGTTTAGCCTGCCTCAGGTACTTGCTCTTGGGAAACTGGTCAATTAATTGTTGGAATCCGTCACGCGCATCTTTTGTTACAACCTGATCTCTTGAGACATTGTCCACACGTTGATAGTCCGACATGGCTTTAAAAAAATAGGCTCGGTCGGTATTTTTATGTCTCGGATATAATTCAATAAATTTTTCAAAATGAAATTTTGCTTCTTCATACTCCTCAAAACTATAATGAGATCTGGCTATAAGCAGTAGCGCTTGTGTTCGCTCTTTGCTGTCGGGAAAATCTTCAATGAGTTGTGTAAATAGGGTTCTTGCTTGGAGATCTTGGTCTAGTTTAATTGCTTTAATTCCCTCTTCAAGTAGTTCTTTAGGCGAATCGGCTACGATTTCTTTGGTGAAGAGAGAGCATGAATAAATGGTTGAAAGACCAGTAATAATACCTATGGTGATAGATAGGCGAAAGTTCATTGTGAAAAAATTTTATAACAATCATTAGGTTTATATAATAACTAGAATAGCTATTGATCTCACAATATACACCAAAGTCTTTCGAATTGGATATTATTTGTGCGTGTCTTGCTATCCAGATTTTATTCATGCTATAACACGATCTGGTTATTATGTTTGCTTGGTTGAAAGCACAGGAGCGATATAATTTGATAATTGTATGGGTATGCATTTAACTACAAAAATAAAATTTAAAGCCTTTGCGGTGATTTTAGTAGTAATTGGTTTTTCTTCAGACTTGTATGCCGCTGAAATAACCAACCCTAGTTCAAGTTTAAAAATTCTGGCTTTTGTTGAAAAGGGAGGGTTAATGATGTATCCCATAATTTTTTGTTCCATACTTATGGCTGGAATTGGGCTGGAAAGAGCTTATAATTTGCGACGCAAGAATATTATTGACGCTGAGTTTCTTGATCAGTTCCGTTCGCACTGGAACTGGGATGATATCCAACTAGGATTGCAGTTATGCGCTTCTCATGACACTTCGTTATCGCGTATTCTCAAAACTGGTTTACTGAGGTTTGGGGAGAAGGTAGATGCAATAGAGCGGGCGATTGAGGGCGCAGGTCAGCATGAAGCCTCCTTGCTGAATTCCAATTTACGCGCTTTAGGTGCTATAGCAAATATTACTCCTATGATGGGATTATTAGGTACTGTGTTTGGAATGATTAAGGCTTTTGATGTTATTTCACAAGGAGGGACAGGAAATCCGGGGTTGGTTGCCAGTGGTATTTCAGAGGCTTTGATTACTACAGCAGCGGGCATGATAGTGGGCATTCCAGCTTTGGTTTTATACCACTATTTTAGGGCGAAAATTGATCGCTTTGTTTTTGAAATGGAAGAAATTTCTTTTCAGCTTATTGAAGAACTTTCCTTCAAGGCCATGCGTGAGAAAAAGAAGAGTGAGCAAGCGTGGGAAAAGAAAAGTAAACCTAAAAATGCAAAGAGAGAAGAATAAAGCAATTTACAACTTTCCTTAATGAGTAGATTCAATGCGTTTTCGAAGTGAAAATGAAGAAAATTTTTCGTTTGACTTGACTCCGCTTGTTGATGTGGTGTTTCTCTTGCTCATATTTTTTATGGTATCGACAGTATTTGTTGACTTTAAACGACAGATGGATATTTCTTTACCTTCCTCAAAGTCATCAGTGCCAAGCGAGTCTCAGGAACCGGTTAAGGTCGAGTTGACTTTGGATAAGCAGATATTTTTGAATGGGAAAAAGGTAACCCTCGAAGAATTTCAGTCAGCACTTTCGAAAATTTCAGTAAGTAAAAATAATGCGGCAGTTATCAGAGCAGATAAGAACTTGCCATATGGCAATGTCATTAAGATTATGGGTATTCTTCAAAGTGCCAAAATTCTAGATATTGGGGTAGCGGTCAAATAACTGTTTGTCCTAGGTCTATTTGTGCCGCAGGATTTTTGGCTTGTTCCGATCGGCGATCCACCTATTTAGCATTCGTAGTTCATCGAAGCCTAGCATATCAATCAATGTGTCCGGATTACTGTGGTCCTCATCGTTGATCACCACGCCGCAATAATTCCTTTCAACATAGGCTGCCACATGTGCTTTGAACTGAGGGAATTTAGAAAATAATTCAGAGAAAATTTCTTTCTGGTACTCAGGAGTTTTGTCTTTGGATCTGTATTTAGAAAGCTTTGATGTTAGTTTTGTTCGAAAATTCCCTTTGATAAGTATTCCCATAATTGTTCTCTTCCTATGTAAAGAGTTCGACTACGGCATATATAGTTTTGTGATACTAAAATAAATTATCGATTAGTTCAATTTTATATTGAATGTCTGATGGCCAAACTAGAAAAGATTTTTGGATTTTGATAGTTTTAATGAAATATTTGTCGGAAGAGGGTTAATTTTTGTGGTTAAAGTTAAACTTGATCATAGCATCATCCAAAACTTTTCGTGTTGAATTTGCGGCTTCATGTTGATTTTTTTGTTCAAATAAATCAACGGCTTTTCTCAGGTTGATAATTACGAGGTACTTGAATGGTGGTCCCTTCCTGAAGTTATAATAGGCCCACCCAAGATTACCGTGTGCTTCAGCATCGTCTTGTCGTCGATGGACGACTATGTTTAATTGGGCGATAGCGTCTTCCCAACGTTCTAGGTGATTATAGACATTTCCCAAACTATAGCGGGCATCAAGGTTTCCGGGTTCTAGTTCGACGGCTTTTTCGAAAGCGACTGCAGCTTTTTTCGGTTTGTTTAGATTTTTATATGCCAGCGCAAGATTAAAATAGGCAACGGTCGCATTGGGGTTACGCTCAATTGATTTTTTATATGCGTCAACCGCCTCTTCAAAGTGGCCTTGGTGACGGAGCGTGTTTCCTTTCAAAAACCAATCCTCAGCTTTTTCTTGTGACCAAGTATCAGGAGCAAAGCCAAATAGAAGCACCCATGTGGTTGCTACAAGTAAAAAAGTATCATTTTGACTCATTGTGAACCTCGATTCCTGTAGTTAGATGATTTCGATTGTACAGTATTCATTTGGGCTTGGGCAAGGAGAGGGGCTGGTTATTTAGTTTAGGTATTTAATAAAGTTCCCTGAACTATTTGGTCGACTTTCTGTAATCCAGTAGCGGCCTGATTTTTTTTTCAATTCTATATGGCAATCGAAAACCTCCGATAGATTGGGTCCAGTGAGCATTTTGCTTTTAGTTCCTCTAGAAAAAATGGTGCCGTTTTTGAGAAATAGAACATGAGTTGTTAGAGGAAGAATTTCGTCAATATGGTGGGTTACATAGATTAATTGAGTTTTGGTTTTGGCAAGTTTTTTGAGAGTTTGTAAAAATAGTTCCTTTGTCGGAATGTCCAACCCTGCACAAGGCTCATCTAGAATTAATAAGTCAGGGTGGTTGACCAGAGCTCTAGCTAAAAGAATTCGTCTGGCCTCTCCATACGATATCCTCCCAATCGGTTCATTGCTTAATCTTCGTATTCCTAAAAACTCCATCCAATATGCGGCTGTTTCCCTTTGCTTTTGGCTCGCTTGTTTGTATAGCCCGATTGAAGAAAAAAAGCCAGATACGACCACATCTTTGCCAAGAGTAGTAGATGCATACTTTTCTTGAAAATCTGCTGATACAAAGCCGATTCGTTTTCTAGCATTGCTAAGTGGTCCGTGTTGATCATTACCAAACCAACGAACTTCGCCACCGTCAATTGGTATTAACTCGCCAAAGATGAGTTTCATAAATGATGTTTTCCCTGCCCCATTAACACCCACGACTGCCCAATTTTCTTTTTTTTTCATGGTCCAGTCGATAGCGTTGAGGACTTGCTTACCATTTAAAAAGACATCTGCATTGTGAATGCGGATAAGCCAACTCATAAAAAACCTTTCTATTGAATAGAAATATTTTTATCAGGTGAATTAGGAGAACCAATATTACAATGACTTCCTCCCATCAGATCAACAACTGGATCTCCATCCTCGTAATACTGAATAATATTCACGGACGCATAAGGTTGGTTGATGCGGAAAAGATTTTTAACAGAAATTTCTAATATGTAAGCCAAAATAGTCCGGATTACACCACCATGGCAAAGTATAACGATATTATCGGAAGGGTGGTTTGCTAAAATACTCTTGAATTTTGGGATTACTCTATCCTTAAGTTGAAAAAATGACTCGCCTCCCTCAACCTGGAAAAGTTCTATATTTTGAAGTCTCTCTTTTAGTTTGCCGGGATATTTGCGATTGACTTCATTTACACTCAACCCTTCCCAATCACCGAAGGCCAATTCACGTAATTCTTTATAAGGAACGTGTTTTAAGTTGTGTCCATCTGCTATAAATTTAGCACCTATCTGGGTTCTTTTTAGGTTGCTACTATAGACAGCATCGATTGGTAGGTTTCTCAAAGCTTTGGCAAGAAGGTGGCTTTGTTCTCTTCCTTTATCTGAAAGGTCAACATCAAAGTGTCCATT
Organism: Nitrospinaceae bacterium; assembly: GCA_023271875.1. Lineage (GTDB taxonomy): Bacteria > Nitrospinota > Nitrospinia > Nitrospinales > VA-1 > Nitromaritima. The sequence goes on from JALPWY010000013.1 coordinate 22,050, forward strand.
AAAGCAAACCTCCCCAGCATTTGCGGTTTCACCATGTCTTATAAGGTATATGCGAGTGGTTGCTTTGCCGTTCATGGTTGTTTTTATGGGCAGACAGTATTATTTGGTAGCAAAAAAAAATGGCAAGCTACAAGAGCTTGCCATTTTCTCTGCAAATACTTTAGTTAGTGATTAGTGACCAACACCACCACCGCCGCCTGTGTTCCATAGGTAGTAGAAATCCAAACCCTGAACCTTCATGAGGCCCCAATTAATGAATAAGTAATAGAAAAACATCGCGATAAACGCAATAATGAACCACGTAATTGATTTTCCGGTTATGAATTTTTTTTGTTCAAACTCCACAATTACCCCCTTTTAGTATTTACTAAACCAAATTTTATTCGAGCCGTTTTCGTTTATCGCCAAACTGAAGCGAACCAGTAAAAGAACCACAAACAAAACACAACAGTTCCCATGTAGATCCACGGGCCGGCTTTTTCCTTAAGTTTTTCTAAGTCCATTGAAAACGCCCCTAAAATGAAAGTGTTAAATATTAAAACAATTTACTCTTGACAGTAATAAATTCCAGATGTTAGCTTAGCAAAAATTCAATTCTCTCAACATGAGGAAAGTGCATGCCGAGTAAAGATGGAAAAATCTTCGATAATATCGTTTATATAGGTCTTGGGGTTAACGGGCTCACAGCCCTTTACCTACTCCTCATGTACTTCGAGATCATTTAATCCGCGAACTCTACCACAGGATTTTAAAATGTGTCAAGGAGAAAACCCTATTGATTGCCGGATAATTGCCTGACTTTCGGCACCACTTTTTTTGTTCGCTTACGATCTCGCATCACATGGTTTCATGTAACTAAATTTTTGGGTAAATCACATATAGCATTAAATAGACAAGGGTACTAGTCACCAAAATTAAAGCAAAAATCACCATAGTGACTCGTCCTAGTATTCTATGGCGATTAGCGCCATCAGGTAGGGCTTTTTCTATAAATTTTTCTAGATAGATCACGAGGGCTATAACGCCAAAAATGATCGCCCAAGCGAGACTAGCGGCAAATGATTTTTGGCGTATGAATGTGAGTATCAACTGATTAGCAGCCCAAACTCCTCCTAGTATGGCCATGGTATATTTGAAAATCTTTGGGTTTGACCGTAGTTCCCTGCTTTGGAGGATATAATCACCCTCAATTTTGTCACATGCACGAAACCCCTGAAAAATCATATAGATAGATAGAATAAGCCCAAGGCACACTAAAACCAAGTGTGTGGTTAGAGTGGGTAGAAAAATATTTTCGTAGACATCTAGCGGTCCACCAAATCCTTCTTTTCCTTCAAGAGTCAACACACCCAATTGTCGTGCGTAGTAGTAACCAATAAAGTAAATTAGCATCGACACCATAGACACGAAAATTAGTTTGTGGTGTTGTGTGCCCAGTCCTTTTTTTGCCAACCCCCAGGCGAAAAGAAACATTACCGTAAATAGTACTGCCAACAGGTAACTAAGATCGGCACCAAACGTGCCAGAAGGAGCCAAAAAACCAGGTTGTGCTAGTAATTTTTGCATGTTTTATTGAAGGTAAAAAAAATGGAAAACGTTGGGTAGCGTTCCCGTTTAAGGTGACATCAAGGGTTCTATTTGATTCTTCATCAGGATTGTTTTCTTTCCAGAAGCCAAGTCCCGCCGTAAAACTCAATTATTCCTAGTATGGCTAAATAGAGAAGAGGCTCCATTTTCCACTGGCCAAAAAAAAGTAGAACTACCGAAGTAATGGTGGCAAGTCCCAATAACTGCAATGATCGCCCTAGGTAATAAGCTAACCGGCTCATTAATATTTAGCCACTTCTTTTCGTCCTTGCCTGCTTATTGGCACTAATCAAGTCTTCAATATTTTGGCGGGCAAAGCTTTGGGTTGACTCTTGCACTAGCTGTAGTGCTAAATTGCCTTGCCATGTCAACGCATCCCTTCCAGCAGGCTTCTCTTTTTTGGATTGCTGACTCATTCCTTTGATTTTTTCTGATATTTCCTTGTCACTGTATAGGTCATTCAATGGGTAGCTGTAAAGGAGCTTTACGTAGTCTCTCTCTTTTTCAGTATTTTTTTTTGTATCCAGAACAATGTTTTCCATTTCTATGGAAACGGGCTTGCTCTTAAACCCGGATGCCAGTTTTTTTATTTTAGCGAAATAGCCTTTCATGTCCTTATGATCTTTGAGTTCGTCCTGAGGAATCTTCGAACTTATCTCAAACTGCATGTTCTCATTAAACACACCGCCCCGACTGACCTCATAGGTGATATTGTCATAGTTAAATCGTCTCCCCTTTTTTTTGTCATATTTTTTTTTCATCTCTTCTACTACAATATCGAGACCTTTGTCTGCGTATTTACGAAAAAGTATTTGCTTCAATGTTGCCATAGCTTCCTCCACTAAAAAAATCAACCTGCACCGAAAATCAGAATCAAGTCATCCAAAATTGTGTAGAACAAAATAACATGTTCATCACCTCTTGAACATACCCAGTTTGCTTTTTAAACGAGGAAAAGGATATTGGTATGGGGTTTTAGCCAGAAGCGGGTTTGGTGAATTGATTTGAACCATTATCCTGATAGACATATTGCATCTTGATGCATCCCGTTTCCTTGTTGGCGCAGTAAAAATCGAGAAACTTAACCTTTACATATTTATGGTCAGCTGTTTTTACAGCATAGGTATTTGACTTGGCCGAAAGTTTATGAGTTATATAGTTATAGGAGTACCACTTTAAAAGAATAGAGTTTTCTGTTTCTGTTTTTGTGGCCGTGTCTGAAGTGTAATCGTCGAGTGGGACATCTGCTATTTGATCAAAATTCAGCTTTCCTAAATTGATTAATCCCGCCTTACCTATCTTATTGGTGGCGCCTCCGTTGGAGATAACTTTGCTTCGACGAAATGCTAAGTCCCATTCGAGTGATGTCTTGTCATGAATTTTAACTACTTTCCCTCTGGAAAAATCGAAATACACCCAGTCGTTTTCTGACGATGCGTTTATTACTGTTAACTTGGTTTCCAGAAGGTTTGTGGGTGTCGAGCCTATTACAGGCTGAGCTGGGGTGTCGCTGATGGGAACGACACCTTCTTTAGGGAGGTTCACGCTGGGCGAGTCTACAAAACTTTCCAGTTGGAGCATTTTAACAGGAACCCAATAAAGGCCGATCAATAAGAAAGTTATACCTAGATTTAGAAGAAATAAATTTCTCCAAAGCTTCTTTTTTTTTAAGGTCTGCTCTTCTTTTAGCATAGAGTTATAAGTCTACGATTCAGATGAGTCGGTTTTTGGCATGGTTTTGTAATGTTGAATATTTTTTATTTCGAACGGTTAGCGTTCTCACGAAAAGATTTTAATACCTCTTTCATTGCTCTTTTGGATAGTTGCTTCTTGCTAAGCCACTTCGTACCCGAGCTTAGAAGGCCCGTAGGTTGTGCTCCAATAAAACGAGCTCCCCAAAGCACATCTCCCGTACGTGTACTTACCAAAAATGATCCAAACTCAACCTTACCGGAAAGGCTTTTTTCTATTTTTCCGTTTCGGCCTTGGTACGAATTCATATATTTGGAGACCGCCCCAATCATCACTGCATCAACCTTATCATTTGGGTTGGGTAGAGCAGGGATAGCCGGTTGGCTCTCGATATGAGATGATTCAATTTGCTCTGCCATATTACCGGGAACTTGTGCGACTATTCTGATTTGTGCGTCTTCATTCGTTATAAGAGGCGGAATGATAAAATAGTCCTTCATGGACTGAAGTTCTCTAGAAATCTGTTTTGCTACAATATGACCGGCTTCTTCGTCGCTGAATGGACTAACAGTTCTATTCTCAAAATCTAAAACACCTATTTTTTGTACCGAACGAAAGGCCTGCTCGTCAAAAATTTTACTTTGTATCTGGTTTACTGGTTTGATTTCAATCAATTGTTGGTAATGGGTCGGGAAAAGCTGATTCTTAGAAATCTTTTTTATATAATCAGGAATGGGGTGCTCTTCATTAATTTCATCGTTTGAACCTGGGTGTAAAGACTGATGAAATACAAGGGGAACCTCATTTCTAGGATAAAATTCTAGGGAAGCCTGAAACTCAGCCTGACCGGTTTCGTAGGCATCACCTACTGGGATTGCGTTGGCGTTGGTAGATAATAGTATAACAATACTACTAAAAGCAGCTGAAAGAACGGGAAACTGAGCTGAGCGAGAAAAAAGTGTCACTATGTGCAAGGCCTCCTGTTACTAGGAATGGCAAAATTAAAAAAAACAAGAGCTATAATAGTCCTCCGAAACTGGATAAGACTATTAATAATATAGCACAAGAAATGGTTCACTAGACAGTAATTCCTGAAAAATCAAAGACTAGTTTCTTATATCTTCTTTCGGTATTATGATTTGATCTACAGGTTTCTTGTCTCTACTTGTGTTTATGAACTACTGAAGATGATAGGTTTTAAATGAACGCTTCTCAAAACCGTGCATTTGAGTGGGTTTCTCAGGACTTACAGCCTTTTATTCTAGGTTTTCTTGTAGTGCTGGCGCTCACACGTTTTTTTTTCGTTTTATGGCCCAAGTGTAGAGTCTTAGGTCAGGTTGCCTGTGAGGATAGATTTAATGAACCTATAACAAGATTATGGAATACAGTTCGAGTTGCTATTTTCCAAACAAGAATACTGAAGGAAACCAGATCAGGTTGGATGCACGCACTAATTTTCTGGGGGTTTCTTGTATTGCTTGTAAGAGCGCTGTGGTTTTTTTTGATCGGTTTCTTCCCGACAGTGGAGTTTAGTGCAGGTGGAATGGCAACACCTTACGCTTTGCTAAAAGATTTATTTGTTGTTCTAGTTAGTTTAGCCGCGATCTATGCTTTATATAGGAGATTGATAGCAAAACCTGAAAGACTTACCTTGTCGGTGGAAGGTATTGTTATTCTTTCTCTTATTCTTTTGATAATGGTTAGCGATGCTCTTTTTGATGCGGGATGGCAGGCGAGAAACTCGCAAGTGCCGCTTAACGGAATTTGGGTTGGTAGATCAGTTGCGCCAATGTTGCAGATTTTGGGTTCTGATGCTGTGGTGCACATTCATAACCTAGCCTACTGGACCCATATCGTTTGTATTCTATATTTTTTGACGTTGCTCCCAAACTCTAAACATCTACACATTATCACTTCGATTCCAAACGTATTTTTTTCGCGAATTCCAGAAGCAGGTAACGGGCTTCACCGTATTGACTTTGAGAATGAAGGACAGGAAAGTTTTGGTGTCTCAAAAATAGATGAATTTTCCTGGAAAAAACTTCTTGATCTACACAGTTGCACTGAGTGCGGACGATGCGATGTTGTTTGCCCAGCCCTGGCGAGCGATAAACCGCTTTCACCCAAACAGTTGACCGTTGATTTACGCGACCATCTCAATCGCCAAACTCCCTACTTGCTTGGTGATAATTTGGAACAAAGTACTGCCCCTGTTTTACTAGGTGGGGTGATCAATGATGAAACGCTGTGGTCGTGTACTACTTGCGGTGCTTGTGAAGAGGAGTGTCCGGTCATGATCGAGTACGTTAATAAGGTGGTCGATTTGAGGCGTGGACTTGTGCTCACGGAAAATAGATATCCTGATGAGTTTGTCAATGCCTTCAAGTCACTAGAGACCCAATCCAATCCATGGGGGTTTGGTCGTAATACCCGCTCTGACTGGGCAAAAGAACTGGATGTCAAAATTTGGGATAAAGACAATCCGACCGAATATCTTTATTTTGTAGGTTGCAACGGAGCATTTGATGAGCGAGGGAAAAAAATTGCCAAAGCAGTTGTCCATTCGTTGAAATCTGCTGGAGTTGATTTCTCTATTCTTGGGAACGATGAGGGCTGTACTGGTGATCCGGCTCGACGCGCAGGAAACGAATACCTTTTTGACCTGCTTGCATCAAGAAACGCTGAGCTATTTAAAGAAAAATCTATAATAAAAATTGTTACACATTGTCCACACTGTTTTAGTTCGCTTAAGAATGAGTACTCTGAATTTGGTGTTGAGCTCGATGTTATTCACCACTCTGAACTGCTGGCACACCTGGTAAAGGATGGGCAAGGAATTGGTAAAGGGAAGGACCCGGGCAATGTGGTGTATCACGATTCCTGTTATCTTGGACGGCATAACAAAATATATGACGCGCCCCGAGAAATAGTAGCTCATAGTTCTAAGTCTGGCAAAGTGCTCGACGTTGATGCTAGTAGAGAACGCGGAACTTGTTGCGGAGCAGGTGGAGGGCGGTTTTTATTGGAAGAGAAAACTGGTGCACGAATGAGTCACCAGCGCGTTGATCAGCTTATGGAATCTAATCCAGATACCATCGCTGTGTCCTGCCCATTCTGTGTTCTGATGCTTGAGGATGCTCTTAAGGCCAAAAACCTTCAAGACACAGTGAAGGTCAAAGATATATCAGAGCTTGCGAGCGAAGCATAGTATTTGATTCTTCTGGTTATGATAGAATGCCATTCCTTTGCAACCGATAAACCTATAAAAAAACCTTGGTGAATAAAGAAAACAACACTGACACAACTCCCTCCAATTTCATTCGAGAGATTGTTAAAGAGGATATAGCATCGAATAAGTGGGAGGGGCGTATTTGTACTCGTTTTCCGCCAGAACCAAACGGATTTCTCCACATTGGTCATGCTAAATCTATTTGTCTCAACTTTGGTCTTGCCATCGAATATGGGGGAACATGCAACCTGCGCTTTGATGATACCAATCCTCTTAAAGAGGAGGATATCTATGTTCAATCTATTATAGAGGATATCAAGTGGCTAGGTTTTAGTTGGGGGGATAAAATATTTTACACGTCTGAATACTTTGATCAATTGTATGATTGGGCGATATATTTAATTAAAAAAGAGGTGGCGTATGTAGATGACTTAGACGCCGATAAGATAAGGGAGTATCGCGGCACACCGACCCAGCCTGGGAAGAACAGCCCATTTCGAAACCGCTCTGTGGAAGAGAATCTAGATCTCTTTAAGCGTATGAAAGGTGGTGAATTCCCGGATGGTGCCAAAGTTCTTCGTGCAAAAATCGATATGACTTCAGGCAATCTCAATATGCGGGACCCTGTTCTTTACCGCATTCTAAGAGCACACCATCACCGCACGGGGGATAAGTGGTGTATATATCCAATGTACGACTTTGCACATGGTCAATCAGATTCTATTGAGAAAATTACGCACTCTATCTGTACGCTGGAGTTTGAAGATCATAGACCGCTTTATGACTGGGTCATCGAAAAACTCGAGATTTATCGCCCACAGCAGATAGAATTCGCACGTCTTAACCTTGGCCACACCTTGTTGAGTAAACGTAAGCTTTTGCAATTAGTAAAGGAGGGACATGTGTCAGGTTGGGATGATCCGCGCATGCCCACCATCTCAGGGATGCGGCGCCGCGGATACACGCCCGAATCGATCCGTAATTTTTGCGAGCGAATCGGAGTTGCCAAAGCCAATAGTACGGTTGCAATGGCGTTACTAGAGTATTGCTTGCGAGAAGACCTAAATAAGCGGGCTACAAGGGTGATGGTAGTTTTACGACCCTTAAAATTAACCATCATAAATTACCCTGAAGGGCAGATAGAAGAACTCACCGGTGAGAACAATCCGGAAGATCCAGATTCTGGTACCAGAAAGATTCTATTTTGCCGAGAACTTTATATTGAGCAGGAAGATTTTATGGAAGATCCGCCAAAAAAGTTTTTTCGTCTTGCGCCGGGAAAAGAAGTACGGCTCAAGCACGCTTACATTATTAAATGCGAAGAAGTGATAAAAGATCGCAATGAAAATATCACTGAATTAAAATGTATTTATGATCCGGATTCTAAAGCAGGTGGCTCGACAGCTGGGCGAAAGATTAAGGGTACGCTCCACTGGGTATCGGCACAGCACGCGAAAAAAGCGGAAGTACGAATGTACAATCACCTGTTCGTAAATGAAAACCCAGCCAATGATCAAGAACATTCCACCTTAAATTCTGGGCTCAATACGGATTCATTAGAAATTTTGCGAGATTGTAGAATCGAGCCTGCGTTAGAGGAGGCAAAACCCGGGGACCAGTTTCAATTTTTACGGATGGGTTACTTTTGCGCTGATTCAAAAGAATTTACGCCTGATAGCCCTGTATTCAACCGGGCTGTTACATTACGAGATAGTTGGGCAAAAATCACAAAGCAAAATAAATAGATTTTAAAATTAAAAATAGAGAAGTGATTTTTTTTAAAGTAAAAGATTTTGGGCCATTTCTTTATTTAATAATCTAGTATGCGTAGATAAATTTTTGGAGTTGCAATGCAAAAACAACTAAAGACCTTTACTGAGTCAAGACAGTTTCAAATTTTTTTCATAGGAATAATTCTTTTGTCAGGGGTGATAGTAGGATTGGATTCATATCCTAAAATCTCTGATGAATACGGAATGATATTACATTCCCTAGATAATATTATTTTGGGTCTCTTTGTTTTTGAAATCTGTCTTAAACTGACTTCATTTTGGCCAAGGGTTCACGAGTTTTTTAAAGATGGGTGGAATATATTCGATTTTATTATAGTCGGTGCCTGCTTTCTGCCATTTGATGGGCAGTCTATTATTGTGTTAAGGCTTCTTAGGGTATTGCGGATCGTTCGGCTTGTAGGGACTATACCCGAGTTAAAGTTGATCGTGAATACACTTTTAAAAAGTATCCCGTCTCTAGGGTATATAGGTATTTTATTATTTATTCTGTTTTACATCTATGCATGTTTGGGCACGTTCTTATTCCGTGAGAATGACCCTATCCATTTTGAAAGTCTTCACATATCACTCTTGAGTCTTTTTCGGGTGGCTACTCTAGAGGATTGGACGGATATCATGTATACAGCTATATATGGTTGCCAGAACTATGGCTACTCTGGTGTGGAGGATCTTTGTAAGAACTCGCAGGCGTTTTCTTTTCTAGGGTGGTTTTATTTTGTGAGTTTTGTTTTGTTGGCGACTTTCATCTTTTTCAATTTATTTATTGGTGTGATCATCAGTAACATGGAGGATATAAAGGAAAAGGAGAGACTGCGCTTGGACCCAGATCTGGCAAGGTTAGGGAAATCTGATCCTGACATTAAGATATTACTCAACAAAATTAAAAAAGACATGGTTTTACTGGAATCACATGTATCTTTTCTGGAAAGCGTAGAGGAACAAAGATTCAAAGATAAGCGGTAAATACCTTGGCTCAAGATTTAAAGGCCTAATGTGATTTTTTTTATTTTGCTGCTTGTATACAATACAACAAAAAATCCCTCACTCAACAAAGAGTGAGGGAAAAGGTGAGTAAAGTAGCGGTGAAGTTAATCGAAATCTAAAGGATCTGGTTTGTAGTTTTTTGGAAATTTCCCTACGCCTTCAACTTTTTTCCATTCCGATTCGTCTATTTTTATTTTAAACGGTAAATCATCAATTCGTGCGGTTGCAATAGGAGGTAATCCTTTAGCTATATGTGCTTTAAGTTGAGTTTTGTCTAGTTGTTCTGGTGGCTCCGCTGGTTTGAGAGGTCGAGGATTTATATCGATATCTGCTCCAATCGTATTTAAATACTCAATGTATTGGGGATTGGCCATAAGGCTCTCCTTTATCGTGATGATGAGAGGGTGTGGTGAAAATCCAATCTGGTTCCCTAAGCGGGGAACCTTCCTATTCCCGCAACTTCTTTCCACTGTTCTGTCTGGGTATCATTCTTTGCGATGAATTTTTCAGGAGAGTTTGATTTTTGTTTTTCTAATGCCTCTACTTGCGACTCTAGTATGTTGCATCTTGTACGTAACTGAGATTCCACAGAGTTGCGATTGGTGTCCATAAGATCTCCTACATTGGGGATGGTGGGGATGCTATTTAAATAAGAGAAATAATTAGGTGACCTAGGTATTCTATATCTAGTGTCAAAGGCTAGCCTATACACAACATAATGTATTGTCAAATAAAAATATACGTCGATTGATCGTGGTTAATTGATCGTAGTCAAAAGAGGATTAATTCTCAGTCTTGTTTTTCTATAAAGCTAACTGCTTCATTCAACCGTTTGAGCGTTGTGGCTTTCCCGAGTAGTAAGATAACCTCATAAATTCCAGGACTGGCGGTGCTCCCAGTAAGCGCTACACGTACCGGTTGAGCCAATTTCCCGAGCTTAAGTTCAGCTTCTTTCGCTATTTTTTTGAATAAACTTTCCAGGGAGTCATGTTCTAGCGCTGCCATGTTATTGATAGAGATAATGAGTTTCTCAATATGTGGTTTTATGTCCTTGTTGAGAAATTTGTTCCGTGCTTTCTTGTCGAATGAAAGTTCCTTTTGGAAATAGAAGGCAGATTTTTGTGCCATTTCAATCAGTGTTTGGGCTCTCTGGTTGAGCGATGGGATCGGTTTGGCAATATTTTCTTTGCTAAGGCCGTGTTGCTCAGCTAAAAGGCCTTCCTTAATGAGAAAAGGTTCCAACTGAGTGGCAAGTTTTATGGAGTCAGCATTTTGGATGTATTGCTGATTCAACCACTGAAGCTTTTCCGGATTGAATACTGCTGCGGAGGTTGTGATATTTTCCAGCGAGAAATACTCGACCATTTCTTCCTGAGTAAAAACTTCCTGGTCGCCGTGCGACCAACCGAGTCTGGCAAGATAATTAATGAGTGCACCAGGCAGGTATCCCATGTCACGATAGGCAAGTACCGAGGTCGCCCCGTGGCGTTTGCTGAGTCGGGTTTTATCTGTTCCCAGAATCATCGAAATATGTGCAAATTCCGGACGAGACAGTTCAAGTGCATCGTACAGCAACACTTGTCTGGGTGTATTTGATAAGTGGTCATCACCTCGAATCACGTGAGTAATTCCCATATCTCCGTCATCGACTACAACTACGAAATTGTACGTGGGTGTACGGTCTGATCGCAAAATGATGAGGTCGTCCAATTCCTCGTTCTGGAAAATCACGTTACCGCGAAGCAAGTCCTTTATGGTGACTGAACCTTCTTCTGGCACTTTGAAGCGAATAACGAATGGAATCCCTTCAGGTTGGTCTGACCGGTTGCGGCAGGTACCGTCATATTTTGGTTTGAGGCCTTGGGCTTGTGCCTTCTTTCTCTTCTGATCCAATTCTTCTGCTGTGCAGAAACAAGGGTAGGCTTTATTCTCGCTTATAAGCTGATCTACCTTTTCTTTGTAAATAGACTTGCGGTCAGTCTGACGAAATGGACCTTCATCCCAATCTAGGCCCAGCCATTTCATCGACGCGATAATTTCATCAATCGACTCCTCAGTGGAGCGGGACGCATCAGTATCTTCGATTCGTAATATAAATTTCCCTTTATGGTGACGAGCAAATAGCCAATTGAATAAGGCTGTACGGACACCGCCAATGTGTAGATATCCCGTTGGACTAGGCGCAAAACGAACTCGAACTGGGGTAGCCATGATTTAATTTTTTAATTATGGTTATTCAATTGACCGAGCTACATTTCGGCAAAGTGGTGACAATACATTTAGTTAACAGAGAAGTACAGCAAAACGTACATTTGTTTCTTGCTTAACTAATATCCATGTCTAACAAACCCGTCAACCTAATAAAACAAGTTATATATTTTTAGAGTTCGAGGGGGTATTGAAGGTCGATCCAAACCATCATGTTCTTTTAGCAAACGCCATGTTCACATATAATAGAGAAGAGCAAGATACCCTGATTGTTAAAACTTTTAAAAGTGATTTGGAAGATTAACAATGATACCAAAGTTATTAATAATTTTTTGGGTTTTTATGTTGAAAATTTTTTCACATATTTTTTTCTGAAGTAAAAAATGGAAATAAGGGAAACTCATTGTACTTCCATTCTTACTCGAACGTCGGGTTATTTAAGGGAAGTATGTTCGCATTCACTCAACCCATATGTTGGGTGTGGATATGGCAATTCTTCTTGTGGTGAAGGATGTTATGTTCGGTTTAATCAATGGCTTTTACGTGGGCGGCAATGGGGAAGTTTTGTTGACGTGAAAGTAAACGCTGACAAGGTTTACTATAAAACTGTTCAGGCAGAAAGGCGCTGGGCAGCGCGAAGAGGGGTTCCCTTTTCCATATTCTTTTCTAGTTCCACGGACCCTTGGCAACCTGTAGAGAGAAAATTTCGTGTTACGCATCGGGTACTGAATGCGATGCTAGAAGAAGTTCCAGACATATTGATTTTGCAGACACATAGTTCAATGATCCTGGAAGATATGAAGTGTATTATTGCTCTTGACCGGTTGTGTGACTTGAGGGTCCACATTTCTATTGAAGGAGATCAGGATAGTCTTCCAGGTCTTTCGCCTCCTCCATGCTCTGTAGGCAAGCGAATCAAGGTGGTTAAAGAATTCGCTTTAAGAGGCATCACAGTTGTGGTTTGTATGTCGCCGCTATATCCTCTGAGAGACCCTAATTATTTTTTCACCAGGCTTGCTGAGTCTGGGGCTTCGGCAGTTGTGATTGATCATTTTATTGGAGGTGACGGTACGAAAGATGGTTCGCGTACTCGGCATACCCGGTTGCCTTTGGCTATGAAGTCTTTTGATGAACAAGCCCTAGAGCTTTCTTATAGGGAGAAGATTGCCACGATTGCTAGAAATTATCTGCCGGTTGGTATTTCCGCGCCTGGTTTTGCGGGGGTTTATTCATCCAAAATGGTTTCAATTGCTGAGAAAATATAGTTATGGTCCCTGTAATTCCATCCGACCTCAAACAAGAAATTATTTCCCTTAATGGAAAAGGATACAAGGCATACAAATTTTTCCAGGGGAAATCTTTTGATTATGATCCCTTTACTATTCGGTTTGAGCATGTGCAGGGCGATTCTTTTGCCCAACCAACCCGCCTGTCTATTTCGATAGGGTTAGATGAAGCTGGTTTTTCTCCCTCTTTATTCAATAATCCAATACGAGCATTAGCGCTAGAAGATCATTTGCTTCGTCGTGTAAATCACTTTATTGCGGTTAGTAAAATCCGTGTGAAAGGTTCTGGAAATAGTGGCAAAGTTCAAGTCCAAATACCAGGGCAAAAGATTCTAAAGCGGAGTGGAATGTTAGTGAAAGGGTCGAGGTTGCAGTTAATCATGTTTGCCGGTCTTCCCGCACAAGGTCGAACTGTTTTAGGAAAGGAGTGTCTCAAGCTTTTTTCAGAAGTATTCCCACCCATCTGGCATAAGTCGCTGATAGAATCTTCGCTTAATGAGGATGAATTGAATCGTGCCGTTGAAACCCTGGAGGATTATCAATTTCTCCAATCAGAACTTAAGAAGAATAATTGGGTGGCATTCGTCGCTAGCGGGTCTAACTTGCCACGTTCATCAGGAGCAAGTGACACTCCCCTTTTAGGTGAGAGAACTATTTTTGAAGCTCCGAAAGGATTGAAAAAATCGATCGAACTACCGCACGCGGGGAAAACAGAAGGAATGGCTATACCTAGAGGAATTACCTTAATAGTTGGAGGTGGTTTTCACGGTAAAAGCACATTACTTCGAGCAATTCAAGACGCGGTTTACCCTCATTTAGCCGGAGATGGACGCGAGCGCATAGCGACTCTTTCTAGCGCAGCAAAAATAAGAGCAGAAGATGGGAGGGCAGTTAGTGCTGTCAACGTATCTGCATTCATGAATAGCTTGCCTGGAATCCACTCTACTGAAAAATTTTCAACTCAATCTGCCAGCGGATCTACCTCACAGGCTGTCAATATTCTAGAAGCTTTAGAAGTAGGTTCAAAGTTGTTGCTTATGGATGAGGATACATGTGCAACGAACTTCATGATTCGCGACGAAAGAATGCAGATGTTGGTTGCAAAAGCTAAGGAGCCAATCACCCCGTTTCTCGATCGAATTCAGGAGGTTAATAAAATTCATGGCGTCAGCGTGATTCTTGTTATGGGTGGTAGTGGTGATTATTTTGACCCAGCAGACAATGTTATCACTATGGAAACATTTCAACCTCGAGTGGTTACCGAGGAAGCAAAGCGCCTTGTTAAAAAGAATCCGGGTCAGAGAAAAAAAGAAACGACATTTCCGTTCCCTCCAATTTGTGAAAGGCGGTGGGACATATCTAGATTAAAATTTAGCAAAGGAAAAAGGGAGCCGCGGATTCGAACCACAGGGCTGGACACGTTGACACTGGGGGAGATGGAAATTGACGTCCGTTACATAGAGCAGATTGCAGAAGAGGGACAGCTTTCATTGTGTGGATGGATTCTTAGACAACTGCAATTCACCTTAAATGAATCTGATATGTCACTTGCTGAAGGTCTTCGAGAAATATTTTCAGAAATCCAAAAAAAGGAGTTTGATGGTCTATTCCCCTACAACGATGGGCTGCAAACTATACCAAGGCTTCAAGATGTTATGGGTGTTATAAACCGAATCAGGTTTTAAAATTAGAGACAGCATAGTTAAAATCACATAATAGCATTCAATTCATATCTATACGAAACGAATTTTTACTGAATTAACTTCCAACTATTTTTCTAGTTTAATTTTTTTTAACTAAAGGCGCTTTTGGGAATAAAGGGTAGGTACCCTTTGTGAATGCGTGATCGAGCCCCACTGGACTAGACGGCCATGTGCCCTTAGCCACGTTCTCTGGTTCGTTTCCTTTAAATACAAGGTATCCGTATTTACCGTAGTGAGGTAATTTGCGAATCAATCCGGGAATGCTTTTTTTGGACGGTGAAACAAGCCATACCATTTGTTTGTTATCAAAGTTGTGATGGCTGAGCGCGAAAACAAAGCTGTGGTTTCCCCACTTAAAATAGCTTCCTCCAAGGGTTATCCCTTGATCGTTGATTTTTACATCGTATTGACTGAGCTGGGACTTAATTTTCTTAAACAGATTGTTGTTTTTCCCAAATACCCATAAATTACTAGTTACTTTCATGTCCCGAGAGTTGTCCTTAAAATTAATATGCGGCGAGCTGGATGTGGATTCTATTGACTTGTAAAAAAGTTTGTAGCCGCTGATTAGTTCATTCGAGTCATTACTTTCTGGGAACAGGGCTTTTTTTATTTCTGATCCATAAGCTTTTCCTAAATTAGATGGTACTTCTTTTGGGTTTAAGCGACGAAACACTTCATGATATGGGTCAAGCAAAACTTTGAGAGGTTTTTTGTTAAAAGAAAAAAGAGAGATGTTTTTTTTGTTCGTGATATTTATATTTTTAATTATGGGTTTTTGTTTGCCTGTTAGCCATACGGCGACAGGAAGTTTGAATGTAAAGGTGGGACCAGATTGTGTCTGCCTGGTTTCCAGCTTTAGCAGGTGAGTTCCGTTTTGTTTAGTCTGTGATGCTGAGAAAAGTTTTAGTTTTGGAGCCCCCCTACGTAATATCCACTGGTTGAAAAATTTTTCCAAATTGTGTCCACTTACACCTTCAAACGAGGCTTGTATTTCTTTGAATCCGGCATAGCGAAATTGGTTTCTATTATAAAAGTCGCGTAAAGCTTTAAGAAAAATGGTGTCGCCTACTTCGAGGCGGAGCATATGAAAAACCATTAACATTTTTCCGTAACCTATTGCCTGCGAAGTCATGCTATCGCGTCCCTTAAATTTTATCAGAGGGAAATCGTTGGTTTCGTTAACATAACTCGAATACTTCATTAGTTCCTGAAAACGGTATTGCCTACCCTTGCCGTTTTGTTCGAGTAGCAGGTGATCAGCAAGGTAGCTAGTTAATCCTTCCGCCCAATTCCCAGAATCAGGGCGAATGTAAACTCCATTACCAAACCAGTTATGTAAAATTTCGTGAGGGTACGACGTGTGCAGGATGAATGGAAAACGAATTACACGCGACCCGAGTAGCGTGAGCGATGGCATTCCATATCCTGTTTGCCGTGAATTTTCAACTAAGGCAAATTTTTTGTATGGATATGGGGCGATCAGTTTGGAGTATAGGTCAATGTAGGATTTGGTTGCTTTGAAATATCTCTTGGCCAAATCTTTATCATGATCGCGAAGGTAGGCATACAGTGCTATCGGACCATGATGACTTAAAAACTCGTGATAATGATCGACTATGATCAAGATTTCTTCTTGCGGTTTACTTTCTTTCCATACGACCGTTCTTCTTTTTTTTTCTACAATATCTTTTAACTTTTCTCCCTGGCTTACTACTTTTATATTTGAGGGTGTTTGGATCTCGATTTGAAAGGTGAGTTTGAATTCAGTTTTGTCTCTAATTTCTGGTTGTGGATAGAAAGAGTCCTCCCCAGAAATGAACAAAGTTTCCATGTTACTCTTGGCAATTGCTAGGGGAATAGTGTAGGTACAGATTAGTTTAGATGATCCCACCACACCTTCTTTTGCATTTTTTGGGAGTTTGAATTTTAAAAAACCATCACCAGAGACCGCAGATGAGATGTTTTCTCCATTAAACGTAATCTGTTTTATTTTCGAATTTTTGCTTAATCTGAAACTAGCACTAGACTGGGTGATGCTATAAGGGATTGTTACAATGTCTTGGAT
>JALPWY010000014.1 GCA_023271875.1 Nitrospinaceae bacterium
CTCGTTTTTGCTACAACTCCATGGATTTTAATGAATTCCGGTTGCAACTCTACTTTAAGATAGACTACAATTTCAATGAACTATATATAATATTGAACTGAGAGCTTTATGCTTAAATTGATTAGGGAAGACATTGAAGTAGCTATTGAAAAAGATCCCGCCGCCCGCAATTTTTGGGAAGTTGTTCTGCTTTATCCGGGTGTCCATGCTTTGATTGGCTATCGGTTAGCCCATATATTGTGGGGGCTAAAGTTTAACTTTTTGGCTCGATTTATATCATATTTTATGCGTTGGTTGACGGGCATAGAAATACATCCAGCTGCGGTTATAGGCAGGCGGTTTTTTATAGATCATGGGATGGGAGTAGTAATTGGTGAAACTTCTGAGGTTGGCGATAACGTTTTTATTTATCACGGTGTGACCTTGGGTGGATTGAGTACTAAAAGCGGTAAGCGCCACCCGACTATTGGTGACAACGTTGTGATAGGTGCAGGAGCTCAGGTATTGGGTCCGACGCGCGTTGGTAGTTATACAAAGATTGGTTCGGGTTCGGTAGTCTTACAACATGTTCCAGAGTACTCTACTGTGATTGGCGTACCGGGACGTATCGTGTTTTCAGGTGTAGCTCCCACGCAAGATGGAGCTGACGGTGAGGATCCTTTTCCCGACCCCGTTGCTAAAGCTATTGAATGTATGCTCGAACGCCTACCGAAGATGGAAAAAGAGATTCGAGAGCTTAGAAAAAACTACGAAGATGGAAAACAGCCTGAGACCGATTCCGTTTCTGTAGATGAAAGACCCATGACCAGCAAATCCTGACTAAACTTTAGTTCTATAATGTTTCAAATCCCCTAAGTTTTTTGTCCTGAGAGTTTTACTTTGCATAAAATTTACCTTGATCATAATGCGACAACACCTGTTTTGCAGGAAGTGTTGGATGTGATGCTACCATTTTATAAAGATAGATTTGGAAACCCTTCTAGCGTTCATTCGGAGGGAAGGGCGGCACGCGTTTCTCTTGACGAGTCTAGGGAACAGGTTGCGGAACTTATTGGTGCGAGACCGGATGAGATAGTATTTACCAGCGGCGGATCAGAATCAAATAATTTTGCAATTCTCGGCGTTGCTCTCGCGTCAAAGAGTATACAGCGACATATTGTGACATGTGAGGTGGAGCATGCTGCAATACTTAGCCCTTTGAAACAGCTTGAAACTTTAGATTTTCATGTGGATTATTTACCAGTAGATGATGTTGGTCGGGTTGATCCGAAGAAAGTTGGAAGTGTTCTTACAGAATCAACCACCTTGGTAACGATTCAGCACGCTAATAGTGAAGTTGGAACTTTGCAGAATATTAATGAGATAGGAAACCTTGTCCAAAAAACAGGCGCCTTATTTCATACCGATGCAGTGCAAAGCGTTGGCAAGGTAGCCGTTAATGTGAATGCTTTGCCTGTAGATCTTCTTTCAATATCATCTCATAAAATATATGGACCTAAGGGAGTAGGGGCATTATTTATTAAGCGAGGTACACCCGCACTTTTTTCTCCTGTTTGTGGGGGTGGGCAGGAAAAAAAACGCCGCGGAGGGACAGAAAATGTTCCTGGTATTGTCGGTTTTGGTAAAGCATGCAAAATAGCTCGAGATCGTATAAATAATGGGAAGCTAGAAGAGTTGACAAAATTGCGGGACCTATTGCGGAAGAGAATTGACGAGGTTATTCCAAATGTTGAATATTTCGGGTGTGGTAAAAATCATCTTCCGAATACTTTGAGTTGCGGGTTTGAGGGGGCTGATGGAGAAGCATTGATGATAGCATTGGATATGGAAGGCATATCGGTTTCAACAGGGTCGGCATGTAGTTCTGGGACCGGTATGCCTTCAAAGGTTCTTTCGGCAATGCGTTTGCCTCTTTCTAAGATTAATTCTTCATTACGCTTTAGTTTGGGGTGGGCAAACGCTTTTGAGGATATTGACTTTGCGGTGAAAATCCTCGCTAAGGCAGTTCTCCTTAGCCGGAGAAAATCCTCATAGTTTTTCAAGGTTTATTTAATTACTTGAAATATTTCTAGAGGCCATGACCCTTATTTTAAATAAATCTTTTTAAGCCCAGCGATTTCTTCTTTTGGAAATAGTTCTAATGTTAAAGCTTTGATTTATCGATAAAATGAAGGAATATTGCGATTTAAAAACACTCTGTAGTTTTTGTACAAGGGTTGACATTGGCTTTTTAAATAAATATAGTGTATTGAAATTAAAGGGTTAATTTATTAACATTAAGGATTGATGCTTTTTTTTTATTTTTGGCATGAAGATTGCTAGAATAATTGGTTAAAAGTAATGAATGCCAATTTCTTGACAAGGCCTATACGATGAGTGAAATTAATAGAGAAACTGAGTTTGTGCCCCTTTTAAATCGAATGTTGCGAGTATTTTTAACTTTAATAATTGCAAGTTCAATGCTTTTGGGTGGATGCAGTTATATCCCATGGGTAGGAAATGACGATGATGACCTTGCTTTTGAAGAAGATTTTCCGTTTGAAGACGATGAACAGGTTTCCGAGGGAGGGGAGGACGATTTTTTTGAAGAAGATGGGAAAATGGCTGATGATGACTTTGCCTTAGATGAAGATGATGATTTTGCTAGTGTAGATCAGCGCACAGATAAAAATGAACTAAAAGGAGATGTCGGTACGTTGCAAACGCAACAGGAAGCGCTCGTAAGCAAAGTACGTGAATTAGAGGAAATTCTTAGTTCTCTGGGTCCCAAAATCAACGCAACTCAGGAACAATTAGAGGGAAGTCTTTCAGCTGTGTCTGGGCAATCGGAATATTTAGAGCCGGAAGTTGAAGAGCTTAAACTTCAAGTAGCGCGTTTAAACGATGAAATAAACCGTTTGAAGTCTGTAAAAGCGAGTAATACTCGAGCGCGAGGAATATCGCGTCGCAAAAGTGCAAATACCCCACCACAATATAATCAGGCACTTTCATCTTATCGTGCAGGAAACTATGATGAATCTATTCTTCAGTTTCAAAGCTTTGGATTGGCCAGCCCACCTGAACGATTAAAGGATAATATCGCGTATTGGATTGGGAGTAATTATATCAAGCTGGAAATGTATGACGACGCTATAACGCAATTTGAAATAGTAATCAACTCATACCCAAGAGGGAATAAAGTTCATGACGCAAGATTTATGCTAGGTCGTGCTTATTCGCTTAAGGGTGAAACCAGCCGTGCGGTAGAGATTCTTCAATCCGCTTTAAAGAATAATCCGCCGACCGAGGTCCGAGGAAAAATTTTAAAGAAGTTGAATGATATTCAGTGACACTAACAAGGTCCTGTGAAAAAAAGGCAAAAAGAAAATATTCCAGTAGCTAATCTTCTGGTAATTTTCTTTTTGCTTTTTTGCTTTATAAATGAAAATTGCAATTGTTCATGACTGGCTTACAGGGATGCGTGGTGGTGAGAAGTGCCTTGAAGTATTATGCAAACTCTACCCTTCTGCTGACTTGTTCACTCTTCTCCATATACCAGGTAGCGTTTCTCAACGCATAGAGTCTCACCCTATTATTACGTCGTTTATTCAAAACCTTCCATTTGTTAAATCAAAATATCGTTATTATCTCCCACTTATGCCACTTGCTATCGAAAGCTTTGATCTTCGTGAATATGATCTTATTTTAAGTAGTAGTCATTGTGTAGCTAAAAGTGTTAAATCAGGTCCAGGAAGCCTCCATATCTGTTATTGCCATACTCCAATGCGTTATATATGGGATCAATTTGATCAGTATTTTGGGAGAGATAAATCTGGTTTCATTCCCTGGGCAATTATGAAGATGTTAAGACCGTGGTTTCAGCAGTGGGATTCTAAGACTAGCTGCCGAGTAGATGATTATATTGCCAATTCCCGTCACGTGCAGAAGCGGATCAAGAAATACTATTTGAAGGAAGCGACCATTATTCATCCTCCTGTAGACACAAAACGGTTCAAGCAAAGCAGTGAAAAGAAGAAAGATTATTTTTTAATTGTCTCGGCATTTGCACCTTATAAACGTGTGGATTTGGCGGTTGAAGCCTTTAACAAATTAGGTTATCCTTTCGTCGTTGTAGGTGAAGGTCAGGATGCTGATTTGTTACGAAGAATGGCGAGTTCTAATATCCGCTTTGATGGGTGGTTAGATGATATGTCAATTGACGATCATTATGCTGGCTGCCGAGCTTTCGTTTTTTGCGGTGAGGAAGATTTTGGTATCTCTCTTTTAGAAGCGCAAGCCATGGGGCGCCCTGTCATCGCGTTAGGGCGAGGTGGAGCCTTAGAAACAGTTATTCCCGATAGAAAGACTTGGAGACCAGACACTGAAATCCCCGAAAATAAGACGATTAACCCAACAGGAGTCTTCTTTTATGAGCAAACCTCCGAAGACTTAATTAGAGCAATCCAACATTTTGAATTGGTTGAGTCTCAATTTGACGCAGAGAAAATACAAGAACACGCAGCGCAGTTTGATGTTGCTATTTATGCGGACCGAATGAAAAAGTTTATTGAAGAAAGACTTGAAAAACATAGATGCTGAAGAAACATGGTCAATTATTTCTTACCATAGCAATTTTTTTTGACAGTATCGTTATCTCCTTTTCTTGGTTAGCTGCATTTTACATCCACTTTAAGACCTCATGGGGGCCACCTCCCCGTCATGCAATTCCGGGCATAGAAATTTATTTGTTAGCTTTGATTCCAGTTTGGATAGTTTTTATGTCCAGTATTCGAGTATGTGGATTATATCAACCACAGCGTGGGAAGCCCTTAAGTGGAAAAATTTTTAATATTACTAAAGTAACAGCCATTTCTGTTCTTGTATTGGCAGCGATAACCTTTTTTTATCGCGAAGAGTCTTTTTCTCGGTTTGTGGCGGTTTATTTCTTTTGTTTAGTGATTATCTTGATGGTTGTTTCACATTTACTGATTCATATAGTTTTGAAAAAAATACGATCGCTTGGATTTAATGTTCGCCATGTTCTGATTGCCGGTACAGGTGATCTGGCACAGTCTGTTGCTGAGAAAATTTTCTTACATTCAGAGTACGGTTTCAATATTATTGGTTTTTTGACCGCCCATCCAGAAGAAATTAACAGCGAGTTAAGAGGGATACGGGTTATTGGAGCATTAAATGAAATATCTGCAGCCATTCATAAATATGGGATTGATAAATTGTTTATAGCTCTCCCACTAAACGCGCACAACGAGATGGAAGCGGTACTTGATTCTCTTGGTGAAGAAACAGTCGATATTTATGTTGTTCCCGATTTGCTTAAGTTTATGAACCTTCAGTCTGGGGTAGAGGATTTAGATGGTTTACCTATCGTAAACCTATCTGAATCACCCCTTCAAGGTTGGAATATTGTGGTAAAGCGGTTCTCTGATATTATTTTTTCATTTATTTTTATTATTGTAAGTAGTCCATTTCTAATACTTCTTGCAATTATAATAAAATTTGAGTCGGAAGGATCAATTATCTACAGACAGGAACGGGTAGGGTTTGATGGAAATATTTTTAAAATGTTTAAATTTCGCACTATGCAAGTTGGCGCAGAAGATGAAACGGGGCCTATATGGGCAAGCAAGGAAGACAATCGTAGAACTCGTTTAGGGGCGTTCCTTAGAAAAACTAGTATAGATGAACTGCCGCAGTTATTTAACGTACTTATGGGTGACATGAGTTTAGTTGGTCCGCGCCCTGAAAGGAAAGTTTTTGTAGAAGAATTCAAAAAATCTATCCCTAAATATATGCTTCGACTAAAAATGAAGGCTGGGCTTACGGGTTGGGCTCAGGTCAATGGATGGAGAGGAAATACCTCTCTAGATAAGCGAATTGAGTTTGACTTGTATTATATTAAGCACTGGTCATTATTACTGGATTTGAAAATTATTTTTATGACCTTTTGGAAGGGATTTGTAAATCCGCATGCCTACTAATGAAAAGATATTGGCTGTTATCCCAGCTCGGTGGGCATCAGTTCGGTTTCCAGGAAAACCGATTGCTGATATTCTAGGCAAACCAATGGTTCAATGGGTTGCAGAGCAAGCTCAAAAATCGAGTCTAGTCACCGAGGTTGTCATTGCTACTGACGACAAACGTATTTATGATGTGGTTCTTGGTTTTGGAGGCAAGGTAGTTATGACTTCGCCGAAACATCAATCTGGAACCGATCGAGTAGCGGAGGTAGCAAGAAATATAGAGTGCGATATTGTCGTAAATATTCAAGGTGATGAGCCCTTAATTCCTCCAGAAAATATTGACCTTGTTATAAAACCTTTACTTGATTCAGATGAATTGGCTGCGTCGACCCTTATGACTTCTATTAGCAGTTCATCTGAAATGCTTGATCCGGATATTTGTAAGTTAGTTGTTGATGACGCGGGGTGTGCCTTATATTTTACACGAGCTCCAATTCCTTACAACCGGGATTTTGGATGTATGGATAGCCCAAATACAGATAGCCAAATGGGTGTTAATAAAATGATTTTAGGGCACAAGCATATCGGTATATATGCCTACAAGAAGTCATTTTTGCTACAATTTCCAAATATGAAAACATCGCGGTTGGAAAATATAGAAAAATTAGAGCAGTTGCGCATCCTTGAAAATAGATTTTCAATTAAGGTAATTGAAACTGAACAAAATTCTATTGGGGTAGATCGACCTAGTGATATAGAAAAAATTATAAAAAATATAGTTGAAAAAAAGTAACGGAAAAACCTTGTTGACATTTACTAAAATAACGAAGGAGATGTTTTGAAGAGAAAAATAAACAATAAGGTTAAATATATTTTTGTTACCGGAGGGGTTTTGTCTTCTTTAGGTAAGGGGATCGCTGCAGCATCTATTGGTAGTTTGCTAGAGTGTTCCGGGTTGAAAGTTACTCTCTTGAAACTTGATCCATATATAAATGTCGACCCCGGAACGATGAATCCACTTCAGCACGGTGAGGTTTTTGTAACAGATGATGGAGCAGAAACCGACCTTGATCTCGGCCATTACGAACGATTTACTAAGGCCACCATGCGCCGGATGAATAATATCACTGCGGGGAAAATTTATCATAATGTTATTCAAAAAGAACGGTGCGGTGAATATTTAGGCTCTACTGTCCAAGTTATCCCACACATAACGGATGAAATTAAAAATCATATCCGGGAAGTGGGTAAGGATGTTGATGTTGTTATATGTGAGGTCGGTGGTACTGTGGGCGATATTGAGAGTCTGCCTTTTCTTGAAGCTATCCGCCAATTTAGGTTCGATATTAAGTTTAAAAATGTTCTATATATTCATCTTACCTTGGTCCCATACATTAAAACCTCTGGAGAACTCAAAACTAAACCCACTCAGCATAGTGTCCAAAAATTGCGGGAAATTGGTATCCAGCCGGATATTTTACTATGTAGAACAGAAAAAAAAATTGCAAGTAAACTAAAAAATAAAATAGCCCTTTTCTGTAACGTAGAGGTAGATTCAGTTATTACAGCGATTGATGTTAAAAATATTTACGAAGTTCCTCTTTCTCTCGAAGGTGAAGGGTTGTCAGATATTATCATATCTAAATTAGGAATTTCAGTTGGAAAGCCTAACTTGGATTCATGGAAGCGCGTTGTTCAGGGGTTGTCAAAACCTAAATTAGGAGAGGTGGATATTGCTGTGGTTGGGAAGTATATCGACTTGCAAGATTCGTATAAGAGTTTAACAGAAGCTCTTATTCACGGAGGAATAAGTAATGATGTTGGTGTCAATATCCACTGGTTAGATGCTGAAACTCTTGATAGAGATACTGATCTATCTGACCTGAATCGTTATAATGGAATTCTGGTTCCTGGAGGGTTTGGTGAACGGGGTATTGAAGGTAAGATTAGAGCCATTCAATTTGCAAGGGAGAACAAAGTTACTTTTTTTGGTATTTGTCTTGGGATGCATTGTGCTGTTATTGAGTTCGCGCGTCATGTGGCACGATTAAAAAAGGCAAATAGTGCGGAGTTTGCACCAAATACTCCAGATCCTGTTATTGATCTATTGCCAGATCAAAGTGGGAAAAGTGATAAAGGTGGTACAATGCGGCTTGGAGAATATCTCTGTCAATTAAGAAAAAATTCAAATGCATTTGAGGCTTATGGTACGCGGGAAGTTTATGAAAGACATAGGCACCGATATGAATTTAATAACCGTTATCGAATTCAACTAGAGGAGGCTGGGCTCAAGTTTAGTGGACTATCGCCAAATGGAAATTTAGTAGAAATTATTGAACTGGAAGATCATCCGTGGTTTTTGGCAGGACAGTTTCACCCTGAGTTTAAATCATCTCCGATGGAACCCCATCCATTGTTCGCAGCTTTCATCTCTAGTGCGTGTTTATCCAGAAATGATGTGCAGACAAAAATATAACAAACTAATCTTGTTTTTGAATACTTATTATTCTTCCAGTAGCTTTAATTTAGGGTGAGCTTACTTTTTAGTATTTTTTTCGTTGGCCTGTCTGCTTGCCTGATACTTCAATAATTTCATTCGATTATCGTCTGTATGAGGTAGAAGTTTTAAGTAAAAAGCGGATAAAAGCTTGTGGGTTATGCTTACGTTGTCAACTATTCGATTTATAAAATTAAATGGAAGATCTTTTTGCATTTTATAAGATGTGTGAACAATGACGCAAAATATAATTATATTTGGAACCCAAATAGAGGAATAAGGTTCTACTTGTCCCGATTTTCCCATATTTTGTGCGAATATTAATCCCATATAGTACAGGAGAATTACCATAATAGAAGTGGCAAAACCTCCTGATTTTCCACCTCTGCTCGAATGAATACCAAGTGTTGCGCCCAGAAGACCAAACAGTAAACATGTGAAGGGGATTGCAAACTTTTTACTGAGCTCGACCTTTGCGGCAAATGTTGGCAGTCCTTTTTTTTCAAAATCTTTAATTTGCTTTAGAAGTAAATTAATTGATAATTCGCGGTGGCCTATCAGAGCCTCTTTTTCCAGTTGGGCTGTATCGGGAAGGCTTAGGGTTAGCTCATATGTATCAAAGTTTATCGTCTGATATTGGCTAATCTTTTCCTCTAATTCGTGAATCGTGCCACCTGTCAACTTCAGTCGAACTCTTAATGATTCTATATTGGGAAGAATTATTGCTTGGTTTGCCGTTATTATTTTAGGTGATTTCGATTGAGTTGTGTCAGATATAAATATATCTCCAAACTGGAATTTTTTTTCGTTTTTTTTTGCAAGAAAAACCAAATTCTTAAAATCATAATTCAATATATTGGGTTTGATATTTATGTCGGCGCGATTTTTAATAATTTCATAAGTTTTTTGTTTGTATGCGAAATTACCCCAAGGCAATGCATATACCATAATAATAACGGCTACGATGTATGTGAAAATTGAGAATATAAGTACAGGTCGCATGGTTTGCATAAAACTTAAGTGACAAGATTTCATGGCAACCCATTCGTTAGATGCCGAAAACTGATTGAAGGTTGCTACGGATGCGACCAGGACGCTAATGGGAACAGTAAGAGCCAAGTATGAAGGAGATATATAAATCATTATAAGAAATACCTCCAAAATTGAAACCCCACGATTAACAATATTTTCGGCGATGAATAAAAACTTATCTAAATATAGGACGGTTGTTAGAGACCCGACTGTAATTAAGAATATTTTTATCAACTCTCTAAGAATGTATCTATCAATGATATTGATGGACATAATTCAATAAATAAATTTGATGATATAGTTAAATTACTTAGACTTTGTTAAAATCTTCCTATTGAGGAGAATATTGTCGTGATAAAAGTATTCGCAGAACCCAAAAACACAATAGAAAGATCAGTAATATACTCGCGAAGTTAAAATTGTTAATGAATTTATTATATCTAGATTAAACCGTTTTGATGAATAAAAAATCTGGGGATATCTTTTGTTTTAATTAATATGAATAAAGCTAAACCTTCTAATACTCCTATTCGAAAACTTCCAGATTGGCTTAAGACTTCGCTTCCAAAAGGAGATAATTATTTTCATTTGAAAACCTTAGTTGAAAAACATGGATTAAACACTGTTTGTGAATCGGCTTCGTGTCCTAATGTGGGAAGCTGTTGGGCTGCAAGAACTTTAACACTTATGATACTTGGAGAGACCTGTACTAGATCTTGCCAATTTTGTGATGTTCCGACAGGATCTATGAAACCACCAAGGGTAGAGGAGCCTTTAGAAGTTGCAGAAATGCTATCTAAGCTAAACCTTGAGTATGTCGTTATAACATCCGTTGATCGGGATGATCTGCCTGATGGGGGAGCCGATATTTGGGCGACAACTATTCGCAATATTAAAGAAAAAAATCCTTATGTAAAAGTAGAAGCCTTGGTTCCTGATTTTAAGGGTGAAGATTTACTTGTAAACAAAATATGTCAGGCACAACCCGATGTCATTGCTCATAATATAGAAACTGTTGAATCTTTGCAATCGATTGTGAGACCTCAATGCCGATATTCATGGTCGCTAAAAGTTTTAAAAAATATTTCGAAAAACAATATAATTACGAAAAGTAATCTTATGCTGGGACTTGGAGAGAAAAAAAAAGAGGTTGTTGAAACAATGCGTCATTTGGCAGAAATAAACTGTAAAATTCTATCTATAGGACAATATTTGAGGCCTTCTAGAAAACACTTGGAGGTAGTCGAGTATATACACCCTGAAACTTTTGCTGAATATAAAACAATTGGTTTATCTCTTGGAATTAATCATATTGAGGCTGGTCCTTTGGTAAGAAGCTCCTATCGTGCTGACCTGCAAGCGCAGAGTTTATTGAATGCTCTTCATTAGTGAACCTAACTGTACCGTGTTATTCTCGCGCTTAATTTAGTTTTTTAGATATTTGATAATTTTATGATAATATTTGAAAGTTTTATTAACTAGATAATATTAGTACAAGTTTTTTGTGCGCAAATTCTGTATCTCATGAAATTTATAGGGGAGAGAAGTGTTGTGGGGGTTTTAAAAATGTTCATTATTTTTATGTTTGCTGCTGTGGCACTTGGTTTTTTTGCAAGCATCGGTATTTGGGCTGCCGTATCATTTCTTAGACTGTTTGGGATTGAAACTCTCTAGAGTATCTGTGCTAATTCATGACGTTAATTTTAAATGATGTGCAATTGAATTTTTCAAGGATAAAACTATGTCGATTTATGGAATACTATGTCTTGGCTTGTCAGGGTGTTGTACGTTAGCTATTATTTATTATTTTTTCAATAAAATGAGATTGTCTGAATAGATTTTAGATTAAAATTATTTATTTTTTGGCATGGCATCGAACAAAGGATGTTCCCGAATATACAGGTTCAGGGTATTCCTTTTTGCATTCGTGACTTAGTGTAGAGCCTTCGGTCTCATTAAGAAAAATTGGACAGCGAGGATGAAAATGACAACCGCTAGGTGGGTTTAAAGGTGAGGGAACATCACCTTTTATTAACTGGAATGTTTTACGGGTTTCAATGTCTGGAATAGACTCTAGTAATGATTTGGTGTATGGGTGCTTTGGATTTTGAAAGATTTCATTTGTCGATCCAATTTCGATAATTTTACCAAGATACATGATCGCCACTTTGTCAGCCATGTATCTCACTACACCTAAGTTATGGGTGATGAATAAGTAGGTCAATTTTCGTTTTGCTTGTAATTCTTTAAAAAGGTTGAGAACTTGGGCTTGTACGGAAACATCCAAAGCACTTGTTGGTTCATCTAGCACTAGAAAACTTGGTTCAAGAATCAATGCCCGGGCAATCGCAATTCGTTGCCTTTGTCCGCCAGAAAATTCGTGTGGGTATCTATCTATGGTAGATATGGGTAAACCAACCTCGATTAAAACATGTTCAATTTTTTTTCTTCGTTCAATCGAGCCCATATTTTTAGAATGCTCCTGTAGTCCTTCTCCTACAATATCTTCAACGGTCATACGTGGCGATAACGATCCCATAGGATCTTGAAATACAATTTGCATTTGATTGCGTATTTTCTTTAACGCAGTGTTATTTAATTTCATTATGTCCAGTCCATCAAACGTCACTTCCCCTTGGGTCTCTCTTGTCAGCCTCAAAATAGATTCGCCAAGAGTAGTCTTGCCACATCCTGACTCACCAACAAGTGCAAGGGTAGATCCTTTTTGTATTTCAAGATCAACATTGTCAACTGCTTTAATATAGTTGGCTATTCGTAAAAGCACTCCTTTTCGGACGGGAAACCATGTTCGTAGAGTCTTAATGGATAAAATTGATTTGTTTTCTATCAAGCGCTCTGGTGATTTAATGCGATCTGTCATGGCGATTTCATTTGGCAGGTTCCCATGCTCATATAGATGGCAAAATGAGTAGTGATTTGGTTCAATAGTGTATTGAGGGCTTTCAACTTTTTGGCAAATATCCATAGCCTCGGAGCAACGCTCCGCAAAAAGGCACCCAGCACCGTATTCAGTCGCGCTAGGAACCATACCAGGAATAGTGTTGAGGAGAAAACCTGTATCATTGGTTTTTGGAATTGAATTCATTAAGTGGCGTGTGTAAGGATGCGCCATGTTTTTAAAAATACTATCGCGAGAGCCTTTTTCGGCAATCCTACCTGCGTACATAATACAAATGTCGTCGGCTATTTGATTTACAATTCCCATATCGTGGGTGATAAGCAGAATAGCCATTCCTGTTTCTTTTTGGAGGTCCGACATTAGCTTTAGAACTTGAGCTTGGATGGTAACATCTAGCGCCGTAGTTGGTTCATCAGCGATGAGTAGTTTTGGTTTGCAGGCCAACGCCATAGCAATCATCACACGTTGTTTCATTCCTCCAGAAAGTTCATGAGGAAAACAGTCTACTCGTTTATGTGGGTCCGGTATTCCTACTTGGTTTAATAATTCTATCGCGAGTTTGCGGGCAGGGCCTTTCGCTATTTTTCTGTGTTGATACAGAGGTTCTTCTAATTGATTGCCTATTCGATAAAGCGGGTTTAATGATGTCATTGGTTCCTGAAAAATCATGGAAATATCATTTCCGCGTATTGATTGCATTTCTAGTTCGGTAAGGTTTGATAGGTTTTTTTTATTGAAGTAGACTTGGCCAGAGGGGTGAAATCCGTTATTAGCAATGAGCCGAATTATTGAAAATGCAGTTTGAGTTTTTCCGCATCCTGATTCTCCAACGATAGCAAGTGTTTTCCCTTGCTCTATTTTAAATGATATACCGTCGACGGCACGCGCCACCTTATCAATTCCAACATTAAAATAAGTTTTGAGGTTTTTAACTTCAAGTAATGAAGACACTTAATTATTCCTTTTTGGGTCAAATGCATTACGTATCCCCTCTCCGACAAATGTCAGCATTGTCAGAGTTGCAGTGAGTGTTAGAAATGTGGGAAGTAATATCCATATGGCTTGAAGATTTGTCTTTCCTTGCGCTAGTAACTCTCCTATGCTAGGAGCAGGACTCGGAACCCCTAAATTAAGAAAATCTAAACTTACAAGCGCTAAAATCCCAGCTGTAACTTCAAATGGGAAAAAAGTTATGACTGGGGTTAAAGCATTTGGCAGAATGTGTTTCCGCATAATTCTAAAATTAGATACACCCATAGCTTTTGCGGATTTTACATATTCAAAGTTTCGAATTTTTAAAAATTCGGCTCGTATATAAGCGGCTATGCCCATCCATGCTGTTAAATTTAAAATCAAAAAAAGTAATAATGCTGAAGGAACTAAAAACGAGCTTAAAATAATTAGTAAATATAGTCTTGGGATTGAACCCCATACTTCGGTTAATCTTTGCCCTATTAGATCTATCCACCCGCCAAAATACCCCTGTGTTCCTCCTAGTAAGCATCCGATTATTGTTCCTGTAATGGCAATGGAAATTCCAAAAGTCATTGATATACGCAGTCCATAAACTAACCTTGCTAAAACATCTCGTCCCCGATCATCTGTTCCAAGGTAATGTCCATCGATCCATGAAGACTCTATGACTTGACTAGTTGCTGCATCAATAGTTTTATAAGGAGCTGCAAGAACTACATTTCCTGTAATGCTTTCTGTCGGTATATATTTGTAGTCATAACGTACAGGAGGCCATAATGCCCAGTAATCAAGAGGTTTTTTAGAGGGTTTTAGAATAACGCCATTTGTGTTTGGTGAAATATGACTCTCGTTAACCTTATCCTCAAAGTCATCTATTTCAATTGAAAAAACCGGTTCCTGTTCTTCAAAATCATCCAATTTAATGTCAAAGGATGATGATTTGTTATTATCATTAGAGTCAAAATAATTGTCTTCTGGTATTCCATCTAGAAGATTTCTGAATTTTTTTGAGAGATAATCAGGTTCGCTTAAGAGGGTCCCTCCAAAATCCTTTTCACTATAACTAAATAATACTGGAAAAAAAGTTTTGCCTTCAACTACAAGTATAATAGGACGAGTATTACATATAAATTCCGCAGGAGTTGTGATGATGAAAAGAATTAGCAAAAGAAGAAAACTAATGAAAGCTCTTTTATCATGCTTAAACTTGTTCCATTTGAGGTTAAAATCTGTGGTTATTTTCATACCTTAATTTTATTAACCCTGTGACTCATCGAACGAGATACGCCGATCAATAAGAACATATGTCATGTCTGTCAGTAACTGACCGATAAGCCCCATCAATGAAAATATAAATAATGTTCCCAAGACTATTGGGTAGTCTCTTTGTATGACAGCCTGATAAGAAAGTAGACCCAGGCCATCTAGAGTGAATATTTGCTCAATTAAAAGCGAGCCAGCAAAAAACATTGCTAGAAATGCAGATGGAAAACCAGTGACAAGAGGAATGAGTGCATTTTTAAGAATATGTTTGAATAAAACTATTTTTTCTGGCAATCCTTTTGCCCGTGCAGTAAGAACATACTGTTTTTGTGTTTCTTCCAGAATGGCATTTTTGGTTAGCATTGTAAGGGTAGCAAATCCACCTAGTATGAAGCAGAATAAAGGTGCAGCCAAATGACTAAGGTAATCGCCGATTTTTTTTAATATGGACCAGTCTTCATACCCAGGTGTCCCGGCAGAAGTTAATCCAGATAAAGGAATAAGGTGAATAATTGCTCCATCACCCGGACCTAGAAATACGATCATAAATATTCCCATTACAAATCCAGGAATACTGTATCCCACAAGCACAATAAGACTGGTGACTGTATCGTATTCCGTTTCATGTCTGACTGCTTTAGAGATACCAAGAAAAATGCAAATAATATAAGTAATAAAAAAACTTGTTACACCTAGGGATGCTGAGACAGGTAATTTTTCTTTAATAAGTTCTAATACAGATTTGTTTCTGTAAAAGGAATCCCCAAATTTAAAGACTAGAAAACCTTCCCAATTATCTCTATTAATAAATCGGTCGGCGAATGATCCTTCTGAATTTATGGGTGCATACCATAAAAATGTTCTGATATAGCGTTCCCATAACGGACGATCAAGATTGTATATTTTTTTGAGATTTTCCAGGTTTGTATCGTCAATTTCTGATTGTTTTATGGAAAGCATTTTCTGGGCTCCTCCCCCAGCCTCAGACATTGATGTAGAGTGACCTCTTAACAGAGATTTCATTTGATCAATAGGTCCTCCGGGAACAAACTGAATAATCAAGAATGTGATTGTCACGATTCCGATAAGGGTTGGAAACATTAAAAGAAATCGACGTATTATGTAGGATGTCATTGAGGAAAAATTACTGGAGAGCGGAACCTGAAGCTCGTGCATTTTTTAATCTAGTTGCTTTACTTTCATCAAACCACCACCACTCGAGTATATTATTTATAATAATTGACTGTGATGGATTAATTTTTGGTCGTGAAAATTTATTCCAGTAAACAATTCGATCATAGGGTATATACCAATTAGGTACGATATAAAATTGGTGAGTAAGAATCCGATCCATTGCCTGAATATAATTTACCAACTCTTTGCGCGTCTTTGCTTCTACGATGTTATCGATCAACTCGTCGATTGCTGGATTTTTGATCCCCATATAATTTCGTGAACCCGGAGTACTTTTTGCTTCGCTACTCCACATAGAGCGTTGTTCATTCCCTGGTGATCGGCTTTGCGGATAGTTTGCAACGATCATATCAAAATTAAAATTTCTTAAAATTTCTTCGTATTTTGCTATTTGTACTACTTTAATATCTAATCTTAGTCCAATTTTTTTAAGGTTGTTTTTGTATGGTTCCACAATTCTTTGGAATAGGGGAGAGCTAAGAACTAATTTAATGGTCATTCTGTTTCCATTTTTGCTCCGTATTCCATCAGCTCCCATCTCCCACCCAGCAGAGTCCAATAAAGCATTCGCTATTTTGATATTATTTTCTAAAGACTGTCCTTGGCCAGGAGCGCCAACAGGTTTCCTCAATGTTGTTTTGGGTACAAAGGAAGACCCGTATTTTCCCAGAAGTTTTTGCAATATAGATTTAACTTCACCATTCGGTAATCCCTTAGCTTTCATTTCTGGGTTATTATCGAAAAAGCATTCGTTACGGGTATATTGTCCGTAGAAAAGATTTTTATTACTCCATTGAAAATCAAAAACCATGGCAACTGCTGCGCGTACTTTTCTGGATAAGAAAATATCGTTGCGCTGGTTCATGACAAACCCTTGCATGCCTGCTACT
Source organism: Nitrospinaceae bacterium (assembly GCA_023271875.1). Lineage (GTDB taxonomy): Bacteria > Nitrospinota > Nitrospinia > Nitrospinales > VA-1 > Nitromaritima. Next base: position 16,732 of record JALPWY010000014.1, read on the forward strand.
CTAGTGTGAGGAAAAGTCCCTCTGATGTAATAATTCTTTTTAACAAAGTCACCCTTAAAATCCAAGGCCCAATCACGCGAACTGTTTACCATGTGAGCATCAAAATCTCCGCCCTTAAACCCTTCTCGCATCGCAACTGGATCTAAATATATTTTCCAGGTTACCTCATCAAAATTATATCTGCCCTTATTAATGCCAAGATTTTTACCCCACCAGTTTTTGTTTTTTATGAAGGTTATGTGTTTGCCGAATTCAAAGCCTTTTATTTTATAAGGACCGCTTCCCACGGCAATTTCATCAAAATCTGATCCAAATGATTTATCCTTAATTCCATATATATGTTTCGGGAATATAGTCATTTGCCCTGTGATCAGAGGAAGTTCTTGATTGTATATAGCGAATGTATACTTAACTTTATGTGAGCTAATCTTTGTTACAGTTTTGATATCTTTAAAATACTGTTTTGAAATAGGGTGGTATTCAGGATCTTTTAAGAGGTTGAAAGAAAAAACAAAATCATCAGCAGTGACTGGATGACCATCAGAAAACTTTGCATCTTTGTTGATGTGGTAGATCATCGTCATACGATCATCTGCCAATTCTACTTTTTCTACTAAACTCCCATATTGTGAAAAGGGCTCAAAATCATCCGCGGAACTATCCATGGGAGTTTGAAATACCAAATTAGCTATACCTGGCGCTGGGACTCCCTTTAAAGATGCTGGGTTTAACTTGGTGAAAGCTCCAAAATCTGCTAATACTAAATGTCCTCCGTTCGGGGCTTTTGGGTTACTATACTCATAGGCTTGCCCTTTTTTATACTTTAGGTACTCGGGTCCGTACAATGATAACCCGTTTAGGGGGTTAGCAAAAACAGTGCTAAAAAATAAACAAACATATACAATTGATAAACCAGGGTATATGAATTTCTTTAGACCACTGATTTTAATTTGATTTTTAGTCATAATTAACCATTTTATCATTCTCTCGAATAAATTAGAATTTATTTTGGGATCAAGCGGATGTTAATTTTTTTTAATTTCTTTGATTTCTATAACTTTAAAATCTTCTTTATTTTTAAATAACCTTACTTGTTAACAATTATAAACTCTGATAACCTCGCCCGATTATCTTATTAATGACTTTAATTTATAACCGCCTATTTTTGCTTTTTAAATATGATTAATATAAAAAGATCATCACGAAAAATAAGAATTGGTTCACTGGTTATTGGTGGAGATTCTCCAGTAGCTGTTCAGAGCATGGCTGCAACGCAAACACAGGATTTAGAGGAAACTGCTCGTCAAATTGAAATTCTTGAACGAGCTGGAGCAGATGTCATAAGGATTGCTGTGGATAATGATGCTGACGTTGTTGCTCTTGAAACTCTTCGTAAAAAATTCCCAAATCCAATCTTTTCAGTTGACCTTCAAGAAAATTATAGGCTAGCGCCCAAGGTTGCTCCTTTAGTTAATAAAATTCGGTACAACCCAGGACATTTATACCATTTAGATAAAGACAAATCGATCTTGCAAAAAGTGGAATTTATTGTCGATGCAGCCAAGTCATATGACTGTGCGATTCGGATAGGAGTTAATTGTGGATCTATCGATCCTGAATATAAAGAAAAATATAAAGAGGATCAAATTGAAGGAATGGTTCGTTGTGCGGTCGATCATTGCAAAATATTAGATGATCTAAATTTTATAAATTATTGTGTATCACTTAAAGATTCTGATTTTGATAAGGTAATTGATGCTAACCGTCGATTTGCTAAGGAACGCCCTGACGTACCTTTACACCTGGGAGTGACAGAGGCAGGGCTCCCGCCTGAGGGCATTATCAAGACAAGAATTGCATTTGAACAACTTATATCTGCGGGAATTGGTGATACCATTCGCGTTTCTCTTACCTTACCAAATGACCAAAAAGGCGATGAGATTGCAGTTGGACGGGAAATACTTAAGGATATTGAACAAGGGAGATTCAGGTCTGTCCCTAAAAACTTCCTTGATGGTATTAATATAATTGCTTGTCCGAGCTGTTCGCGTGTTGAAAATGATAAGTTTGTAGACTTGGCTCAGGAAGTGCGTCGAATCACAAAATATGCGGAATCATATGATATTACTATCGCTGTTATGGGGTGTCGGGTTAATGGTCCGGGGGAAACTGATGATGCCGATCTTGGTCTTTGGTGTGGCCCTTCTAGGGTAAACTTAAAAAAAGGTACTGAAGCATTAGGTTCATATTCATATGAAGAAATTTTAGCCGAATTGAAGTGTCAACTCGACCTGATTATTTCTACAAGAATTGGTCATGAACCAATAGTTAAATAGTAGGCTTTTTTATATGTTGATATTTGTATCTCTAGCATTACCCAAAGGTCTATTTTTATAGGAAATTATTATGGAACTTGATGTTAAAGAATTGGAATCGCTAAAACGAAAATTGGATATAACAATTCCAGAAGAGGTTGTTACCGAGAGAATCAATAACGCATATAAGGATTTGAATCGCCAGATGAAAATGCCTGGGTTTAGGCCTGGAAAGATTCCTCGGAAGATTCTTGAAAAGCAAGTTCCAGTACAATCTTTTACAAATATGTTTCAAGAGTTATTGCAGGAGTATTATGAAAAGGCTCTCCGTAAAAGTGGGATTATTCCTGTTGGATCACCAGAAATTGATAACTCTGATTTTGCGGATATAAAAATAAACAACCCTTTAAAATTCTCCGTTACCCTGGACATTAAACCAGAAGTTAAGGTCAAAAATTATAAAGGCCTTAAGATGGATAAGGTAGAGATTAATCTTCCTAAAGCAGAAGTTGACGCTGCAATTAATAGTATCCTAGAGCAGTACGGTAATTCTGAACACCATGATGATGATCATAAGGCTGAGAAGGGCGATTATCTAACTGTAGATTTCGAGGGTTTTTTTGATGGGGAGCCATTAGAGAATGGAAATGCTAAAGATATGATAATCAGGATTGGTGATAATAAGATGATTAAGGGGTTTGAGGATGAACTTTTAGGACATAAGTTAGGAGAAGAGTTTGAAGCCAAAGCTATTTTGCCTCCAAACTGGAACAATAAGCTTAGTCGTGTGCGTATCCCTATCCCTGGGTCTAAGGATAAAACACCAGAAGATGTAGCCATTTTTAATGTCAAGATTAAAGAAATGAAAAAAATGGAGTTGCCTGAACTTTCTGATGATATTGCACAGAAAGAAGGGTTTGATTCGGTTGATAGTTTTAGAAGAGGAGTTAAAACCAAGTTGCAAGCAATGTATGAACAAAAGGAAGAAATGCGTATTAAGGAGGAAATATTTGATCAATTAGTTAAGGAGAATCCGATTAAAGCACCTGACTCTATGGTGAATAGCGAATTAAAATTTATGCTTGAGGGAATGAAATTCCAGATTGAGCAGTCAGGTATGAAAACTGATGATTCCGGATTCGATGAGGAGAAAGCAAAAGAAGAATGGAGAGGTAAAGCCGAAAAAAATTGTAAAGGGTATATATTATTGGAAAATATTGGGTCATTAGAAAATATTCATGTAAGCCAGTTTGATCTAGAAGAGGAGTTTAAGACTCTCGCTGAGCAAAGTAAACAAAAGTTAGAGGATGTAAAAAATCGTATGATGGCGAGCCCAGAGGTGATCAAGCACACAAGTTCCAAAATTCTCGGTCGCAAGGTAATGAATTTTCTTTATTCAAATAGTGAGTTTAATTTTGTTAAATCACTTAATGAAAAACAGGAAAGTTCCAAATAGTTCCTAGAGTCACGAATTCTTTTATAACCGTTATCCCTGATATACTGTGGCGAAAGTAAAATATACAAAAGTTATGAAATGCGCTGACTTGGAGATTGGGAAGTCTGCCATTATTGAGGTTGGTGATAAGGAAATAGCTCTATTTAATTACAAGGGGAATTTTTATGCTATAGATAATACTTGTCCACATAGAGGTGCGCCGTTGGGTGAGGGTAGAATTGAGGAGGGCATTTTAATTTGTCCAAACCACGAATGGCGTTTTGAATTAAAAAGTGGATGGTGCCCTCAGAACCCAGAGCTCAGTACCGAGGTATACCCGATCAAAATTCATGACGAAAAAATTTATATAAGGCTGGAAAAGCCAAAAGTAGAGGGAGCTGCCGGGAGTGCGGCAAATAGTTTGCCTTCCGATATAAAATTTAAAATTCCCACTATTTTGAAACCTCGTAATCCGGACGAAGAACTTTAATAATTCCTCTTAGTGCTTTCCGCATAAGATCCCCAACTTAAAGTCATTTCTTTTTAATTATATGGTAATTTAGCCCGTTGGGTTGTCGTCTTCAATCTCAATCCACTTTGGATCACCATGAGCTTTGTAGTTATTGGTTCCGGCAAAGGTACCCTTGTGATAGATGTTGCATTTAAACTTCCCACCGCCAAAAGTTTCTGTTACGAATGCGACAGGCTCTTCTAAATGAATCAGTTCAGGTGTTTCATATTTTCCTATCAATTTGAACTCCATACCCATTCCACTCGGGAGTAAAACAAAAAATTTAAGGTTTGTCTCCGCAAGAAACTGCATCATATCTTCATCCATGTGGTCTCGGGTGTATGCATGGCCATGCTTTTGCTTTGCACGACGTTTTAAGTAATCTTCAAGAAGATTGAAAAACCACCAGTTTGATTCTTTTCTCGCATCGTGTAGGAAGGGATACTCGACAAACCCGTGCTTATTGATGAAAGGTACTTTAGCCATAAGAAATATATTCTTTTTGCTGAAAGTTTCTGCTGTTAATCTTAGACTAACTACTGATTGTTGGTTATCTGATTGCGTCTATATTAGATAGATGATGAGGTTATTTTATTCACTATTATATTGTGTGTCCACTTGTGATTCTAATGAATTAAAGCCCGATAGATTTTTTTATAGCTTTAACCTTGTCTGTTTTCTCCCATGTAAAGCTGGCTTCTTTTCTACCAAAGTGTCCGTAGGCTGCAGTTGGTGAATATCTTGGTTTTAAGAGGTCGAGCGTCTTAATAATTCCAGCAGGCTTTAAATTAAAGTTTCCACGAATTAGATCTTCAAAAGTATCTGGATTAATTTTGTGTGTTCCAAAAGTTTCTACAAATACTGAAACAGGGTCTGCCACTCCTATAGCATACGCAAGTTGAACTTCTAAACGATCGGCAGTACCTGCTGCTACTAGGTTTTTAGCAATATAACGCGCCATATAGGCTGCTGATCGATCAACCTTAGATGGGTCCTTTCCGGAGAATGCACCCCCTCCATGTCTAGAAAAACCACCATAGGTATCGACTATAATTTTTCTTCCCGTCAGACCACAGTCACCATGCGGACCACCCACCACAAAATTCCCTGTCGGGTTAATATGAATTTTCATTTTCTTTGCGCGAAATCTTTCAGGAATAACTTTGTTTATTACTTGCTCTGTTATTTCGGCACGCATTTTTTTGTTAGAAACTCCTGGATTATGTTGGGTTGAAATAACCACGGTCTCTATGTTTACAGGCCTATCATTTTCATAACGGACTGATACTTGAGATTTGCTGTCAGGTCGTAGATAGGATATTTGCCCTTTTTTTCGTACATCAGCTAGTTTTTTAACAAGTTTATGAGAGTACATTATTGGCATAGGCATCAGTTCAGGTGTTTCTTTGGTGGCATAACCAAACATCATTCCCTGGTCTCCTGCTCCTTGTTCTTTTTTAGATCCCTCGTCCACTCCTTGCGCAATATCTTTAGATTGTTCATCTAGTGAAACTAAAACACCACATGTTTCAAAATCAAAGCCCATTTCGGAATGACTATACCCAATGTTTTTGATAGTATTCCTAACAATTTGTGGAATTTCTATATAGCATTTGGTTGAAATTTCTCCCGCGACAACAGCATATCCAGTTGTGATCATAGTTTCGCAGGCGACTCGTGCTTTTGGGTCATTTTTTAAAATAGCATCAAGTACTGCATCGGAAACTTGATCGGCCATTTTATCTGGATGGCCTTCGGAAACAGATTCTGATGTGAATAGGAATGATTTCTTCTTCATGTAATTCCTCGTTTGTTAATAGTGATCTATTGTTTTTATATAATTAAAAGGGTCATTATTTCTCAAATGGGGTCTTGCTGAAAATCTAAAGGATACCTTTTTCTCATTTCATCGTTAAGAAAGCAATTAATTTCAGTAGTTGTATTTAAATTTAAAAGTTGTTTTGAAAACTCTCTGGCATCCTTCATGTCAGACTGACAGATAATTTTTTTTACATGTGGTATTGAGTGCGGATCCATACTCAGACTATCTAAGTTACTTAACCCCAACAGAAAGAGGGTAGCTAGGGGGTCACCACCTAGTTCTCCGCAGATAGAAACTTTTTTTCTGGCTATCCGGGCATTATCGAATACATGTTTAAGAGCTTTTAAGATAGCCGGGTTATATGGTTGGTACAAGTGTGCTACTTGTTCGTTCATTCTATCAACAGCTAGTATATATTGAATTAAATCATTAGTGCCTATGCTAATAAAATCTACCTCTTTTAATATTTGGTCTGAACAAATTACTGCAGATGGTGTCTCTATCACTGCTCCAATTTCAATATCATCGCTAAATGGGATCTGTTTTTGTCTCATCTCATCCTTGACTTTCTCTAAAAGGGAATTGGCCTGAATGACTTCTTGTACATCCGAAATCATTGGATACATGATTTTAACATCCCCGTAAAAACTAGCCCTAAGTATGGCTCTTAGTTGAATGGAAAACAGTTCCTGATTGGCTAGAGACATGCGAATACCTCTCAACCCTAGGGCCGGGTTGTCTTCTTCGTTACTTTTTAGGAAGGCAGGTTGTTTATCCATTCCGATATCTAATGTTCTTATGACAATAGGGTGTGGTGCTATTTCTTGAGCAGCTTTTTTAAAATTTTCATAAAGGTCGCTCTCGGAAGGAAAGCTTTGTGAGCTAAGATATAAAAATTCGGTTCGGTATAATCCAATGCCCTCTGCACCAAAGTTTTTCAATGTTTTAATTTCATGAGTAGATTCAATATTTGCCATAAGTTTTATGCGAAAATCGTCAGTGGTGATAGCTGGTCTTTCAATATTTATCAGTAATCTTCTTTCATACTTTTTATGCTCTAATTGCTTTACTTTGTAATGTTCAAGCGTTTTTTTTGTTGGGTTAGTTATGACGTGCCCATTTATACCATCGATGATGATTTGATCTCCGGTATTGATTTTTGTGGTAAGAGATTTGATTCCCACTACACTGGGGATGCCAAGGGCAGACGTAAAAATTCCAACGTGAGATGTTTTCCCTCCCACCTCAGTAGCAAGCCCTAATACGTATTGACGCGGTATCGATATCGTGTCAGTTGGACTTAAAGTATGAGTGATTAAGATAACGGGTTTTTGAATGTCTGCGAGTGCATTTTGACTATGGCCGAGAAGATTTTTTATTACTCCATGGACGACTAGTTCCAAATCATCCTTTTTACCTTTCAGGTAGTCGTCATTAATATTGTCAAATAAAAGGAGGGATTTGTTAAGCGTTTCCGTGATTGCCCACTCTGCATTTATTTTTTCCTTGCGAATTTTGCTTATCGTATCCTTAACCAGAATGTCATCATCAAGTAAGAGAGTATATGTGTCTAAAATTATGGAGTATTTGTCTGCAACCTCTGAAGCCTTTTTTTTTGTTTCTTGCATTTGTTTCTTTGTTTGTTCAATTGCAATACGAAACCTAATTATTTCTTTGTTTATGTTGCTGGAGTCAATGGTTTGTTTTAGGACGCAGAGTTTTGATCGGTCTAAGATGTGGGCTTCTCCGATGGATATGCCTTTTGATACAGGAATTCCTGTGAGCATTAAATTAATACCTTTTTAAAAGTAATAATATAAGGTTGGTTAAAATCTCGTCGATGTTGGGACTGTTTATATTAAATAAATTTAGAATCTTCATCTACGAGGATAGAATATATTTGATCTGTTTCATGTGCGCGTAAAACTGATTTTCGTAAAGAAGGATTTTTGAACAATCTTGATATACGAGCCAAAGCTTTTAAATGTTGGCCTGTGGAGTTTTCGGGTGCTAGGATCAAATATATGAAATTGACTGGTTTTTGATCCAATGACTCAAACTCAACGCCATTTAGAGAACGAGCAAATACAGTGATGATTTTGTCTATCTCGCTTATTTTTGCATGTGGTATTGCAACATTTTCCCCAATTCCTGTGCTGCCCAATTTTTCACGTTCTATTAAGGCTACTAGTAAATTTTCTTTGTTAGAGATTTCCCCTTTGTCTTTCAAAAAGCTTGATAGTTCATCAAGAGCACCTTTTTTATCGCAACTGTTTAGCTCTGTAATAATATGTTCTTTTGTAAGGATGTCAGAGATTTTCATTATTTTGGCGATATAACGTAAATATTTCTTAATAGAAACTTAAATTCAGTCTTCTGTTTGAAATGTTTCTTCAAGTTTTATTGATTAGTAAATTCTGGGTCCGACTTTTATGCTTCCTTAATTGTTTCTCAATTTTTCCTAAAACATTGTCTACGGTTAAGTATAGGTCCCTTGTTTCATCTTTTGCGCGGGTTGTTAAGTCTTTTTGTTTAACAGTAGCCTCAGCCATATGGCGATTTTTGTCTACATAAAAAGAAAAATGAATGCTAGCGTTGTCATACAATCTATCGCCTGTTTTGGCTATTCTTTTTGTTAAAAATTTTTTTATTGCATCGGTTATTTCAAAGTTTCGCCCCGTTACTGTTAGATTCATAGCGTGACTCCCTAGTTAAGTTTTTCTTTAAATTGTTATTTTGAGTCTAACTTGGCTGGTATGAATGATGTTTTAAAATATTCTTTTTCTTTTACTAGCAGATGGGATGTTTAGTTCTTTACGGTATTTTGTAATGGTCCGTCGGGCAATTTTAACATTTTTATGCGTCAGCGTTTTAACCATTTCGTCGTCTGTTAATGGTTTTTTTTCATCTTCAGTCGCGATGATCTCTTTGATTATATTTTTCACGCGTACCGATGACATGTTATTACCCATGTATGACTTGATACCGCTATGAAAAAAGAATTTTAACTCAAATACTCCTTGAGGTGTATCTATGTATTTATTGGTAGTTATTCTACTTACAGTAGATTCATGCATCTCAATATCCTTGGCGACATCTTTCAAAACCATTGGCTTGAGGTATGAAAGTCCGCGATCGAGGAACTCTTTTTGTAGTTTTATAATACTTTTTCCTACTTTGTGAATGGTTTGGCGTCGTTGATCAATGCTTTTTAAAAACCATAAAGCGGACTTGTGTTTTTCTTCTAAATAGTCTTTGGTTTCTCCCTTCGCACTATTTTTTAGTAGGCTTTGGTAGTAAGGACTTATGCGCAATCGAGGTATTCCGTCGTCATTAAGAGTTACGTCATAACCTTTTTCTGTTTTAATCACAAAGATATCGGGAACAACGTAATCAATACGCTCGGAATTAAATGTTTGGCCAGGCTTAGGGTTATATCCTTTAATTTTCTTTATCGCTTCTAAAATTGATTCAATGCGAACGTTGAGTTCTGATGATACTTTTGCCAAATATCTTTCCTCAAGCCGGTCTAAATAATTTTCAATTAGTTTTAGAACTAATGGGGTGCAATTCGAGTCCGCTTGAGCTTGAATCTTTAAACTCTCTTGTAATGATCGCGCACCAACTCCTAGTGGTTCAAACTCCTGGACTATTTTAAGTACAGTTAAAACTTCTGATTCGTCTGCGTGGCTTATTTCTCCTATGTCATTGATGTTTGCATTGAGATAACCGTCGGCGTTGATATTTCCTATGATACAACTACCAATAAAACTCATCCGGTCATTATCCACGGAAAGGTTCAACTGCCAAAGTAGGTGTTCTTGGAGAGACGGCTCTTTTTGGTGCGTTGTTTCGATTGTTGGTTGTTCGGTATAATCATCTGCTGAACTTCCTCTGTCTATATTATCCTGAAAATATGTATCCCAATCCATATCCGGATTTTCTAATGTATGTTCTTCACCTTTATTTTTTTCATCGATTACTTCAAAGTTTTCTTTTGGTTCAGGGATTTCTTCCTCCCCATTTGTTTCATCTTGCAGCTCGTCTTCTTCAATTATTTCTTCCAGGACAGGGTTTTCTGTTATTTCTTGACGTACTTGTTGTGCAAGCTCTAGGCGAGCCAACGGTAAAAGCTTAATGGCCTGCTGAAGCATGGGGGTCATGACGAGCTTCTGGCTCATTTTCAGGTTCGTGTTAAGCTTTAATTCCATTGCCATGAAAATATCTCTATCTTATTTTTTTCAAAGAGTAAATTGATCGCCGAGGTAAATTTGCCTTGCTTTTTCATTACGTAATATTTCATCAGGTAATCCATCTGCGATGATATTTCCTGCATTAATGATGTATGTTCTATCTACAATGCTTAACATTTCCCTTGCATTGTGATCTGTTATTAGTATCCCGATTTTTTTGCTTTTGAGATGGGAAATGATCGATTTAATATCAGAAATAGCAAGGGGATCAATACCAGCAAAAGGCTCATCTAATAAAATAAATTGAGGTGATGTTGCCAGGGCCCTGCTGATTTCGACTCTCCTCCGCTCGCCTCCTGAAAGCACATAAGCTTGGGTATTTTTTATATGAAGAATGTTTAATTCTCTTAATAGGGCTCTTGCTTTTTTCTTTCCCTCAAAGCTCGGAAGCCCCGTTGCTTCCATTACAGCGACTACATTTTCTTCAACTGTCAATTTGCGGAATACAGACGGCTCTTGTGGAAGGTAGCTAATACCTTTTTGAGCTCTCAAGTGCATTGGGAGGTTGGTTACATCCTCATTTCCTAAAAATACGTTGCCTTGATCTGTGGGAATAAGTCCAACTACCATGTAAAAAGTGGTAGTTTTTCCAGCTCCATTTGGACCTAAAAGTCCGACAATTTCTCCGCGTTTGACTTTAATACTTACATCGTTTACTACCAGTCGATTCTTATACGACTTAAATAGGTTTGATGCGATTAAATAGTCCACTTATAATATTTTTACGAGTTTGTTTACTTGCGTCAATTTTTCAATTTAAGTCTTTAATTAGTCAATCTGGATTACCTAGTTGACCGGAGCTTGAGAACAAATCAGTCTAGCTAAGGGTAGCTTATTCGTGCTATTTTTTTTTGGGAAATAACTTTGCGTGCACCCGCTCATTCACAACAAAGCGATCTTTCTTCATCAAGAAGATCATTTCTCGCCCCTCGATAATGTCATCCCCTTCCCAGGCGATAGCTCTTGGATTTCCTGTCAGTATGATTTTTTGGAGATGTTTTAGATAAACCGCACGGTCACCTTTTGCTTTTTTATTTCCTCTAGATATTTCTACGTTACCTATGGCCACTATTTCATCAGTCTGTTTTTTGTCCGAAGTGTTATAAACCTCTATAATATCTGAGGTTATAGACATACCGTCTTGTGTGATAGCAACATTCCCGGAGAATATAATTTTTTGGCCTCCATTTTCTGACCTCATTCTATCGGAAGTAATCTCGATCGGAGGGAAACTCTCCTTTTGGTGGTTTTTGTCTTTTGCTGGTTGGGAAAACCCTATTGGAGTGTATAGATTAAATAGAACAAAGATTAAAGCCACATAAAATATTAGCCTTTGATGTCTTGATGTCATCGGTTTATGGGTTTATTTTTTTTTTAGAAATAGTGTTATTTGTAATTTGGTCTTTTACGATACCAGTTTCAATCAACATTCTTACATTACCTTCAAGACTTAAATCATTAGTTTTGTTTGATAAAGTTCCAAAGTCTGCATAAGCTTTAAATTTTCTCATCTCATCATTGATAAAAATATACTCGACGTTGTTCAATTTTGTGGTTTCTTTTTTTTGATTAATTTGAGCTAGCCTAGCCTTTAACTCCCAGTCATTACGGCCAGAATTTTCATGTGCAATTTTAAAATTTTTAATTTTCACATCAAGACCGTCATCATCAAACTGTATGTCTATGTTTTCAGAGGTTGCCTGGAAGGTAGATAAAAAAATGTAACCTCCATATCCTAATACAGAAATAGCGATCAAGAGTGTTAGAGTTCTTATTTTTTCAATCATTATTTATTGATTTATAAGGCGCTATAGGTGCGGTAGCTCTGCAGTAACTATAATTCTCCCATAAGGCACAATTTTTGTAAAGGAGAATAGTAACAGCTTCTGCAGGGTTAACTACTTTGAAGAATGTGTGGTAAAGAGCGTTGGTTTTGACCGATCACAGTAATGTCAAAGGTCCTACGGGTTTTATCTTCAATTGATATGTGAACCTCTATTCTCTCCTCAATTCCAAGCTCTAGATTTCCACTGGGGTCTGATTCTCGTCTCAATTTTTCAGGCCACTCGATTAGGCTTACGTTGTTGGAGAAGAGGTATTCTTCAAGGCCAAGTGCTTCAATTGCAGTAAATGAGTCGAGGCGATACAGATCTATATGATTAATTGGGATGCGTCCTTGGTATAAATTTACCAAGGTGAAGGTAGGACTACGGATATATTCTCCCTTATTTAGCCCCAGACCCTGACAAATACCTTGGGTCAGAGTGGTTTTACCAGCACCAAGGTCGCCAAAAAGTAAAACTATGTCACCCGGTTTTAGGCATCTGCCCAGTTGATCACCCAAAATCATGGTCTTTTCATGACTACCTGTTGATATTTTCATGCCCTTTAGTGAAGTATCCGTTTCATAGTTTCTGGAAGAGTGCGAAGTAGGTCACCCGCAATTAAACTCGCTTGGCTTTCTTTTTGAGCGAAGATGTCTCCTGATAATCCATGGAGATATGTACCTGCGATCGCTGCCTTTGGTGTTGAAAAGCCTTGTGCTACTAATGATGCGATGATTCCAGTCAAGATGTCACCAGAGCCTGCAGTGGCCATCCCCGGATTTCCAGTTGGATTGATTGTTGTTAAACCATTTGGTTGAGAAATGACAGTGGCGGCCCCTTTGAGAACAATAATTAGTGAGTGGACGTGGGCAAACTTTCTTGTACACTCGATTCTTTTTTCTAATATTTTTGAAGTTTCTACTCCCATAAGCCGGGACATTTCCTTTGGATGTGGCGTAAGGATAGTATCTGTTTTTAATTGAGAAATAGTATCAGGGCTTTGGGCGAGGGCATTCACAGCATCTGCATCAATGATTAAGGGGCAATCTATAATCGGTAAGAGTTCCCTTAAAAGTTGGACTGTTTCGGGTTCCGTAGATAGGCCTGGTCCTATGGCAACTGCTGACATCCCTCTAGAATAATTGAAGAGAACTTTTTTTGCTGAGAGAGCAAAGGTCCCGACATCAGTTTCTGGTGCGGATACCGTCATAACCTCCAGAGGGTTCAACTCGAATGCTTTCTGGCAACTTTCGGGTAGAGCCAAGGTTACTAGACCGCAACCCATGCGAAGTGCAGCTAGAGAGGTTAGTCCAGCGGCACCACCTTTCCCTTTTGATCCAGCAATTACCAAAACATGCCCATAGTCTCCTTTATGGCTATCGGTTGAGCGTTGAGGAAACCAAGCCCGCAGATCTGATTCTTCTGTTACTTGGACTTCTAGTCTTTCTGACTCAACCAGCTCAGGTGGTATTCCTATGTCAATTAACTCGAGTTCTCCCATTAACTCTGCAGCTGGAAATAGTAGGTGACTTTGTTTGAATAGTGCAAGAGCTAGAGTAAGATCCGCGTGTATACAGTCACCCATCAACATACCAGTATCGGAATCAAGCCCAGATGGAATATCTATGGCTGTCACATGTTTTTTTGATTGATTGATTTTATTAATCGCTTGCTTGTAGATTCCGCTTACCGGTCGAGTAAGACCCGTTCCAAATAGCGCATCAATGACAATATCGCAGTGTTCTAGGTGGTGCTCCAAGAAATGTAAGTTAGCTTCACCTAGTTCTATGATATCGATACCAAGGTTAAAAGCTAATTCGGCGTTTATTGCTGCATCGCCTTTTAGGTTAGCTCGTCTTTCTAAAAGAAAAATCGTTACAGGAATTTTTATATTGAAGAGTAGGCGAGCTACAACAAGGCCATCTCCTCCGTTATTTCCTTTTCCACAAAAAATAAGCACTTGCTTGGTTGAAAAATCATAGAATCTTCTTTGCAGGGCTTTCACTATTCCTGTCCCAGCATTTTCCATGAGCTTGAGCCCCTCAATATAGTAAGAGTTGGTAGCAAGTGTATCTATTTGTTTCATTTCTTTAGCTGTAGCAACTTTTTTCATTCAGCATTAAGGGGTAATAATTATAAGGTTAAACAATGTGGCTATAACTACCTTGTAATCAATTAAAGCTTTTGAAGGGCTATACGTAAATTGAATAGGGATAATCTGGGGAAGATTGTAATTTTATTTCGTTTTTAGTGGGAATTAGCCCATTTACAACTGCAAATTGAAAAGGACAATCATAGCCCAGTTTTATTTTTTCTTCACGGGTAAGAGAGTTGTATTGATCATCGTTCAGAAGAAATACTGTGTTGAAAAAATAGTCTTTAATAAATAATTCAATTTGAAAAGGTTTGCCCCTCAGTTCTGATAAATTAGCGAGCCGTCCTTCTGTATTGTCATGGTTATAATTAAAGGCAAAACGCACTAATACATCATATAAAAAACAGAAATGGTAAGTATTCATTACTTGCCAAGCATCAAGGTCACCCAAGCCACCTTTTAGAATGTGTAGTAAATTATCAAAAATCTCATAGCTACCCATTTTATGCGCTCTTGGGTAAAATTTTTTAGAGTCTTGAGGCCAGTATTCTGTGGGTTGGCGTTTTAGGAAACTGATTACATCACTTTCTTCCTCCAAAGCAACGGAAAGGAGATTACGGGGGTCAAATAATTCATCGTACTCAATGCCAGAACTTGGGGAGTATTGGTTAGGGCTAATATCTAGTCGGTCATATATATTTTTTTTAAAAATCAACATTTGAGCAGGTAGATTAAATGAGCAGACCAATTATTATACTATGAAAGATATATTGAAAAGGTGAAGAGTTTCATTATTTACTAATCACAGTGTCGAGGATTGGAGGATTTGACTTTTATGATTTACAACTTTTTTCTTAATAAGTTAGGAAATGGCAGAGTGGACTTTTCCGGTTACAGGGGTAATGTGCTTTTAATTGTTAACGTTGCCTCCCGTTGCAGTTTGACACCACAATATAAAAATCTTCAAAAATTACATGAGAAATTCTCTGGTAAAAATTTTTCTGTATTAGCATTCCCCTGCAACGATTTTTTTAACCAAGAACCAGCCTCTGAAAGGGTGATTTTAGAGTTTTGTGATGGTGGGTATGGAGTTACCTTCGATATGTTTGAGAAAGTCAAAGTCAGAGGTATTGACGCGCACCCTCTATATAAATACTTGGTTGCCGAATTTTTGCCAGTGATTAGGCCAAGAGGCTTCAAGTCAACTTTATTTCAGTTTTTTAACCACATGTATTTTTGGCTAAAAGAGCACAGGTTTCCACATGCTGGAGAAGTTGTGTGGAACTTTCATAAGTTTGTGATTGGGAGGAATGGTAAAGTTGTAGATCATTTTTCAAGTGACTGCGATCCATTTGATCCACGGTTAGTAGCTTGCGTCGAGAGAGAACTAAAGGACCCCTTAACTAAAGAATCTCTATAATCAGAGTAGTTTACCCTCAAATGGTTACTTTGTTAGGTTAATAATTATATTACTTTGAATAATTGAAAAAGTAGTCCCATTTATCCAAAAAATTTGTATAATCCTCCTCGGTGCGGATGCTAGTTATCGAGCTTTGGTGCAGGAACTAATCTTAATCAGAACTGTTTGTCGGTCAAGGGTTAGAACTGAAATGGATGAGACTCAACTAAAAAAGGCTTTAAAGTCTTTTAAATTAAAAAATTCGGTTTTGGAGGGCTATACCCACCTTTATAGCAAACTCAATACGGAACCCAAAAAAATAGGACGCTGGAAGTCTCTCCGTAATCCAGCTAAGGGAAAGATTGCCGAATATTCATCCCTTCCTGTTCCCGATAGAGAATCCTTAGAATTGTCTCTTGCCCGGCTAGCGGTTTGTAAGCTTAATGGTGGTCTTGGTACCACTATGAATTGCCGAGGCCCTAAGTCGGCGATCGTAGTTCGAGAAAAAAAGACATTTATTGACCTTCTTATTGAACAGGTATCAGTGATCAATAAAAAGTACCAAGCTGACGTGCCTCTTTTATTTATGAACAGTTTTTATACAAATGATATGACTGAACGCATTGTTGGTCGGGCTGTCGGTACTACAAGAATTTTTTCTTTTTGTCAAAATGCGTACCCAAGGGTATTAGCCGACGATAGCTGTTTTCTTGATCCCGAGAAATTGAATACTGAGGCATGGTATCCGCCTGGACACGGAGATTTATATTCATGCATTTTGGAAAATAGTTACCTTGATAATTTATTACAAGAAGGCCGCGAGTGTCTTTTTATTTCAAATGCAGACAATTTAGGAGCTACAATTGATCTTAAAATTCTCAACTATATCATTGATGAAGATATCCCATTCTTAATGGAAGTAACTGCCAAAACTCCAGTCGACACAAAGGGTGGGGTGCTGTGTCAGGAAAAGGATCAAATTAAATTATTGGAAATTGCAGATGTCCCTCCTGAGCATGTGGTGGAGTTTTGTGGGAATGAGAAGTTTGATTTTTTTAACACCAATAATATTTGGGTTAACTTGGTCAGGTTAAAGCAAATGCTCAAAGACGGACCACTTGACTTAGGTTTGATTGTCAATCGTAAGCAAGTTAAAAAGAAAAGTGTGCTGCAGTTAGAAACTGCTGTGGGATCTGCGTTCAATTCCTTTACTGGTGCAATGGGAATGATTGTGCCAAGGAGCAGATTTTTACCGGTAAAAAAAACCAGCGATCTCCTATTGGTGCAGTCGGATCTTTTTAGTCTTAATCAGGGAACTTTAAAAAGAGATCAAGGGGTAGTTAGGTCTGATCTCCCACAGATTAATTTGAAAGACCCTTTTAATGATCTAAAGGAGTATCAGCAAAGAATTCCAGTTCCTCCTGATATCGCTGAGTTGGATTCTCTTGAATTGCAGGGGGAAGTTCGGTTCAATGGAAAGGTGACTCTGAAAGGAAACGTGCGTCTCGTTTCGCATAAAAAGTCAATCCGAATTCCCAAAGGGACAATTCTCGAAAATAAAACAGTTGAATCGTGACACCCCTTCCACAGCTTCTTCAAACATAGCTATCACCTACCTTTAAACCTAGACTTCATCTTTATTTTTTTAAATCATTACTAACTAAGATAGCCGTTATCTTTGCATTGATTAGACGATCGACACAGTGTTGGGAAATTATTCATAGCTTGATTAAATGTCTTGACTTTTTACATGGTTTGAATGGTTTTTCCGAAGTTTGAGGAATAACATAACTGTGTAATCTTTATTGGGGTTTGTTAGCTATTATTATTTAAATTTATCTTTAAAATCATATATTTAACAAAACTAATATAAAAAAATATTAACTAATGGGTGATAAAACCCATCCCTTTAAATGTTCTCATACTTTAGTAATATGAAATACAAGGTCAAACGTTAAGTTATTGAGTTATTTGTGTTTAATATTTGGTTGATTACTGTCAATTTTTCTTTATTCTTCAGTCAAAACTTTTGTTGATTTACATGCTTACATGGTGTAGTGTTTACTCCTATCTCAGATTAGGTAATGTTCATACTAGCGTGTGTAAATTTTTTACAAGGGAAGGCTTTTAGTTAATTCGTTTATAAAGTTGTGAGGAGGCGGCTTTTATGCCCCTGAAGAAAGCTTATAAACTGGATGTTAACCAGGGTAAGGGAGGAATGAATTATGAATAAACTTGCACTTGCACTCATCACCGCTGTATCTGTTTTATGCTTGACTACTTTGGCATTCGCAGGAAGCTTGGCTCCTGGGGCAAGTATGTCTTGTAATGATGCCAAGTCCATTAAGTTTGCATCTGCCGGAAGCCATGCCGAGGACCGAGCAAACGCGAACTTTGTGATTTGGAAATCTTCCAACGCCACGACAGTTCCGATTTCGTTGGGGCCATCTGATACGAATGGACTCGAAAACAACAGTGCTGGCAACACGAAGGCAACAAAGGTTAAGTGTAAAGATACTACCCAGTGTATCCCGGGTGCTATTGACAGCACACCTTCAGGCGTGCGTAAAATGTGGAGCAAAGGTCGAGCAAGTGTGACCTTATCAGGTCAGAGTAATTTCAGCCGTGGCGACTCCATTGGTGATATTAGTGGTGAAGTTAGAATTACCAATACGGGTACGGTTCCCGGTAACGTAACCTGCGGTTAAATTTATTTGCGATAGATTAATAAAAGAGCCAGTCCGGATTTTTCGGGCTGGTTTTTTTTCCTTCCGGTCGTTGATTTTTATTTAGAATGCTATCAGAATAGAGGTTGCCAATATTACTCGGTAAATAATAAATGGCATCAGTCCTAGACGAGATACGATTCCTAGCAGCAATTTGATTGACAAATAACCAACAGCAAATGATACGAAGAGTCCGACTCCTAATTGTAAACCTGATAAATGAACAGAATTTATTGGAGAAGACAAGAATTGCAGTGTTTTGTGTGCTCCCGCCGCAAGAATGATGGGTGTTCCCAATAAAAAAGAAAAACGAGCCGCTGTAGTAGGAGATAAATTCATCAACATTCCTCCTGTGATTGTAATCCCAGATCGGGAAGTCCCTGGTAATAGCGCGATTGCCTGAGCAAAGCCTATAAAAAGTACTTGTCCTAAGGTCATTCGTGAGATATCAGCCTCAGTCGATTTTTGACTGGCTGAATAACGTTCTACTGCAAAAAATACCAACGACCAGAATAGTAAGTTCCACGCTACAAAAATAGGGTTACGAAGTTCTTGTTCGATAAGATCTCCCCCAAGCAGTCCGATAATACCTGCTGGAAAAGATGCCCATCCAATATGCCATGCCAACCTGTGGTAGTCAGGATCATGATCACGGTTAAACAGTGCGTAAATCAGCTTCGCTAAGTCTTGACGAAAATACATGATAATAGCTAACAGGGTGCCAAGGTGTAGTATGGCATCCATCACCAAGCCTTGATCTTTAAAATTAAATAACCTGGGAATCAGAATAAGATGTCCAGAGCTTGAGACTGGAAGAAACTCTGTTAACCCCTGAACGATACCGAGGAGGATAATATTTATATAATCCATAAGAAGGTTTACTAATTAAAATTTGCTGGTTATAAGCGGCTATAAGGAACCTAGGAATAACTCAGGAAAATGGTGTCCTTGAGTATTGGGATGGAAAGTAATGAAGTAGCTACTTCATACGAGAAAAATTTTTGGGTAAATATATTTATTTGGACCCTCCTTTAATAGATCTTACTATCTCACAAATAAATTATTCAACTAAAATTAGTAGGAAGAAGTAAGACCTTATTAAATTGCTGGTTTTTTGAATTTATGATATCGTACGCCTGTTTTGGTTCTCTGTTTGTATAAGCACAGTACCTGCCTCCCGGGTTGTTTTCCTCTTCTGTGGAGGAATGGTTTTCCATAAATAAATCAGTATAAATCTATTTTTGTCTTGATTTTGGCCTCTTTGTTTCCTAAGAGTCTTTGATCGAACTTATTTTTAT